>SVSC01000142.1 GCA_015064525.1 Oscillospiraceae bacterium | reverse complement strand
GAGGCGCAGGAGACGATATAATAAACGTTCCCCTCTTCGTCAATCTCAAAGCTGATGCTTTGGAAGATTTTGGTTGGATAACTGAAGCGCAGCTTGCGAACGAGATCATGGGAGAAATAACCGCTGTGGGAGTAGATCATGCCCTGCGGCAGCTCGCAAAATTCAGCGGTGTTTCCAACGGGATCCACCGTTACGTACCCGGGAATGCCCTTGTCGCAGTTGTTGATCCATTTGAAAAAGCCGTCGTATTCCAGATTGGTTACCTTCATGGGCTTACCGTGATAGTTGATCTGCGTGTAGCTGTCGGAGGCAACGTATTGAGAAACTACTCCGGAAAGAGCGCCCAGCATACGGTTGCCGAGGATCCTGGCGGAGTCGGTGTCCATAAGCGCAATGTTGGTTACTTGATCAATCTCGGGCATATCCAAGTCGAAATCCCGCTCATCCACGGTGATCACGGCGGCGTATTCCCGCGCATTGATAAAGGGGGAGGAGAAGAAGGATCCAACAAAGAGAATCAAAAGAGGGAGCAGGGCGAGCCCAACGAGAACATAGGAAAGGGCGCCCGCGGGGAACAACCGACCGAGCAGATTTACCTCGATCTTTATATTCTTTTTCTTCTTTTTCGCGGGAGACGTATCCCGCTCGGTGAGAGCAGAGATCCGCACGCCGCCGAGATACACGGCAAGCACAGCCAGGGCGACCGTCAGATAAATCCAAAAGTCCTTACTGTGCGGATTGATGGGTGGGAGCATGAAATAATAGAGCAGCGCATCGGTGGCAAGCGCTCCGAGGGAACGCAGAATGATAGACAGTACCGAGGGCTTGGTGTAATTTTGTGTCATATTCAACCTCCTTAATACGGTTTTAACGGCATTGTTGCCTTGCTATAATGATAGCATATGAAACCGAAAAAGTCAATAGAGGCAAAGAAGAAAGACAAAAGCTGAAAGAAATCATCTGCCTCAACGCGATTGGCTGCAACACAATACAATTATTGTAGGATAATTGCGTTTTTTTAGGTTTTTCGCAATTTTTTTTGAAATAGGGGTTGTAAAAAACGAAAAGATATGATATAATTACGATGTAAAACTGCCACTATGTCTATCCGCGATCCGCCCCGATAGGCGAATCAGAGACAAAAAGATGAGACAAAGGAGGATATGAGCATGGTAAAATTACTGTTGAAGAAATCTACCACGCGGTCGCTGACCCTGAGCCTTTTGGCGGTGTTGCTCTGCGTTGCAACATTGGGGGGCGCAACCTACGCGTTGTTTACATACGAGGAGCCTGCCGCAAACGTGATTGTTCGTTCCGGCGAGGTGGACGTTGACCTGCTGGATGAAAATGGGGTAACGTTGGACAACGAGCCCCTGCAGTTCCGAAACGTAAACGGAGATCCCAACATTTTGTGGGAGCCCGGCGCAACCTTTTTGTCGGAGCCCTTCTACATAAAAAATATTGGCGACGTAACCCTGAATTTCCGCGTGCTTTTGATTGGGGCGGGAATGGAAAGCAGCGAGTTTTTGGATGCCTTTGATCCCTGCATTGTGGATGCCGAAGGAAACGTGGTGGATCTTTCCCGCTATCAGCATGAGTTGAAGGCAGGGGAATCCTCCGGAGAATTCCGCGTGCGAATGAAAATGAAGGAAAGCGCCGGCAACAAGTATGGCAACCGTCAGTTCGACGGCATTGCCGTTAGCGTTTACGCAATTCAGGGCGGTGTGGATCCCTTCACCCAGCAGCCCTTGCCCTGAGCAAAGGGGCCTGCAAAAATAAGTAAGGAGCAACTGCTTTATGGATTCCCAAAATAACGAGATCCGCGGGGGAATTGCCCCTGCGGAGAATTCACAGATCCAAGGTCAGCCCGAGCCGATCAGCGTTGCGGCAAACGAGGCGGCGGTTGAAGAAAAGCCATCCGCGTTCAAAAGGGTTCTGAACATTGTGAAAACCGTTCTGGTTTGGATGGTTGTGGTGTTTGCGGTGGGCATGATGATTTTTACCATCGTTTCGGTGAACACCTTCGATCAGAGTGACCGAGGCGTGTTCGGCTATAAATTCTTTATCGTTCGCACCGACTCCATGTCGGCAACCCACTTTAACGCGGGCGACATTGTGATTGTGAAGGACGTTGACGTTCGCGAGCTGAAGGCGGGAGACGTGATCACCTTCGTGTCCCAAAGCTCGGATAACTACGGCGAAACCGTAACCCATATGATCCGAGAGGTTACCACCGATCGGGACGGAAGCATTGCCTTTGTTACCTACGGTACCACCACGGGCGTGAACGACGAGGCGCTGGCAACCTTTATTGTTGGTAAGTATCAAACCAGAATTCCCAAGCTGGGAACCTTCTTCGCCTTCCTGAAAACCACGCCGGGATATATCGTTTGCATTCTCATTCCCTTCCTCATTCTGATTCTTTCTCAGGGAATCACCTGCGTGAAGCTCTTCCTGCAGTATCGCAGAGAGCAGACTGCGGAATTGGAGGCGGAAAGAGCAAAGATCGAGGCAGAGCGTCAGGAAACGCAGAAGATGATGGCAGAGCTGATGGCGCTCAAGGCGCAGCTCACGGCGGATGCCGAAAAGTCCGCAACGCCTGCCAACGGGGAGGTTCCTGCCGAAGCCGAGTCCGCGGCCCCCTCGCAGGAGGAGGCAAGCGAGCCAACGGTTGAGAACAGCGAAACGGACGGCTCCGTGCAGTAACAAACAATCGCTCCTGATGTCAAGTTGGGGCGAGGGACAGTCAAGGCGACTGAATCTTTTGGAAAGGATGGAATCGAATCTTGAAATCAAAATCCACCCAAAATCAAAATACAGAACGCGCTTTCATGAATATGCTGATGACGTCGGTGTTTGCGATTCTGCTGGCGATGACGTTTCTTGCGTCCTCCACATGGGCATGGTTCAGCACCGACCTGACCACGGGAACCCCCTCCACCATCAGAACCTCCAGCTATCAGATCAAGGTGTTGGACGGAAAGGATTCCGTTGGAAATGCGTTAAAGGAAACGGTTGATCAGGGAAGCAGCCTCACGGTATATCATTTTCATACGGAAAGCGAAACAACCCTCGCGGCAGGCACGTACACCTTCACCGTTGAGGCGGAGGGAACCGGAAACGGATATTGTAAGGTGGTTGTTACCACCGTTGCAACAGGCGGTAGCGGCACGGAGGAGCTGGTGAGCTTCACCAAGCCCATTCCCACAGGGGCAACATACACCTTTGATGTTAAGCTTAACAATACCGCAACGGTGAAGATTATTCCCGTTTGGGGAAGCTATTCGGGAGAAGCCTCGATCGCGGTCGCACCGGTATCCGCAGGGGGCTAAAACACATATTTTGCGGCGGCGCGGAGGATCTGCGCCGCCGTGATTTTATTCTCCTAAAACCGTCGGCGAAGTTGGTGGTTCGGAAGAACGAAAAAAATTTCAGAAAAGCAAACTTTTTTTCAAAAAAAGTATTGACAAACGGGGAACAATCTGCTATAATATACGATGTTAATGCGGCATCGCCAAGCGGTAAGGCAACGGACTCTGACTCCGTCATTACCTAGGTTCGAATCCTAGTGCCGCAGCCAAAAAATCCGACAAGTTTCGACTTGTCGGATTTTTTTATCCAAGCCGCAGGCTTGGTATATCATCGCCGCGCGAAGCGTGGTGTATATCATCAAGGGCGGCGAGCCGCCCTTGTATCTCATCACGCGCCAGCGTGCATCTCTCTGCGGCTTGATGATATACAACACTTCGTGTTGATGATATACCGTTCCTGCGGAACAGGATGATATACACGCCTTACGGCGTGATTGAGTACGGGAGTTCGAATTCTTATTGTAACCCGCATAAAATATCTTTTTCGTAGTCTTTATACAACAAAAAGAGAACTTTTGTCTACCAGGCAAAAGTTCCTTTTTTGTTGCCATAAACGAGTGAAAAGGTGTCTAAGTGAGGTAAAAACGAACAAAAGGTCAAAAAACGAGTAAACCCTCTTTATATCTCGATTAGTCTCTGACAGTACAAATACTGGATGATTAAATTTCTATAATAGCTTTTTCATAGGCGTTTACATACTTTGTTTTATTACTTTCTATCGTCCTTTGTGTTCTGCCGTAATTCAGGTGATTATGTCCATAAACAAAATACGCAGGCTGCAT
>SVSC01000141.1 GCA_015064525.1 Oscillospiraceae bacterium | reverse complement strand
TCAGAACAGCAATGGGGTGCTTTCGCAGTCCCATTGCCAGCAATGCGCTCCCCAACCGCTTGGCACCGCTGTGTAATTGTGAAAAGGTGACGCCGTCCGTTCCGTTGGAAAAGGCGAGCTTCTGCGGAAGCCTCGGCGCCGTTGCCTCTAAATATTCCAGAATATTGGTTTGGATTGGCATACTGCCCTCCCCCTCTGCTTTATTCAAGATCGGGACGTGGAGTGAGAATTTCCGTGGCGGTTGCGGGATATCCCGTTCTGTCGTAGAGATAGAAATTCTGCCGCAAGCGACTGAAGGCATCCACCTGACTGTCGGTGAGGAGACATCCGCTGTAGCTGACGTCACGCAGTCTCGTGGCGTCATAGTGATACCACCTTGCACCGCGTTCTCCTGCCTCCGCCACGTTGATCATGGACCAGAAATGGGTGTCTTCCGTGAAGCCCTTGGTTCGCTGCACGTCAAGATTTTCAATTCCAAGCCGCTCAAAGAACGCCTTGGACAAGGCAAAATAACTAAAGCAATCGCCCCGACGGTTGAGCAGACAGAAATACGCCTCCCGCATCCAATCGGTTTTATCCGAGGTGTCCACATAGGTAATGTGGGCATCGGTATGCACGAACTGATAGATCCTTCTCGCTTGCTCCACCTTGGAAAGTCCGATCAAGCCAAGCTCTGCAATTATCGGATCAATTTTGGAGTACAGCAGCTCGGCTGTGATCCGTTCCAGATATACGTGAACGTAGCTTTCAACATAGGCTCTGTTTCCCGCAAGATCAATCGCCTCGTAAAACACGGGATAAACACCTTCCCTGGAGGTATCCACCGCGGAGGAATCCACGTTCAAGGTTACGGTACCACCGCAATTGTCGGTCAGCGTGATCCCCGTTCGGTAGGCAACGCCCTCCCCAACGTAGGCGGCAATGTCCCTCACGCCATGGATCACGGGTGGCTGAACGTCGCGGATCAGCGTGAGCTTAACGGTGATTTCTCTCCGTCTGCCCCGCGACGGCTTGTACAGAAGCAGGATCTCATTCTCGCCGCTTTGGACTCCCGCATAAGGAATTTCTTCTGCAAAGGATACCGAATCCCCTTCGGGAAGTGAGGGGAAATAGTCCTCCGCTTCGGGAAGAACAGCGCCGATCGCCCACGTGAGATCCACGGCACCAAATCGCTCCTCCTTCACGTCTCCGCAAGAAACAAGGGAAAGAAGAATCGCAAGCAGAACCGTGATCGCGCACCAAAAACGCATCGTTGGCTTCACTATGATCTCTCCTTTCCCTTTTAAACTTCAATCAGAGCAGATGAACGCCGTTGGCGGCGCAGATCTCCTGCTCCTCCTTCGTCCAATAGGACGACTGCACCTCACCAATGTGCGCCTTGCGCAGGAAAAACATACACATTCTGGACTGACCGATTCCACCGCCGATGGTGTAGGGTAATTCTCCGTTGAGCAATGCCCGATGGAAGGGCAGCTCGGCTCGATCTTCGCATCCCTTCAGCGCCAGCTGACGAAGCATAGCGTCCTCATCCACGCGAATTCCCATAGAGGAAAGCTCCAAGGCGATGTCCAGAACGGGATAATACACAATGATGTCGCCATTCAGCTCCCAATCATCGTAGTCGGGGGCTCTGCCGTCATGAGGCTGACCGCTTTTCAACGCTCCGCCGATTTTCATGAGGAAAATCGCGCCGTATTCCTTTGCCGCGCGGTACTCTCGCTCCTTTGGCGTCAGATCTCCCCAACGATCCTCCAGCTCCTGGGAGGTGATGAACGTGATTTCCTCGGGCAGCAATTTACCGATAAAGGAATACTCGTTCACAATATACTGCTCGGTATGACGCAACGCGGCGTAGATACATTGAACCGTGCGCCGCAGAGTTTCCTCGGTGCGCATTTCACGGGTGATAATCTTTTCCCAGTCCCATTGGTCAACAAACATGGAATGGATATTATCGGTTTCTTCATCCCGACGGATGGCGTTCATATCGGTGTAGATTCCCTCGTCGGGCGCAAAATCATACTGTTTCAAAGCGTAGCGTTTCCATTTTGCCAGGGAATGAACGATCTCCAGTCGCTCACCCGACCGCAGATCGAAATTTACGGGACGCTCCACGCCGTTGAGGTCGTCGTTGAGACCGCTGGCGGAATCCACAAACAAGGGCGCCGACACGCGAATCAAATTCAGCTCGGTTGCAAGATCCCTCTCAAAAAAGTCCTTAACCTTTTTGATGGCGTATTCGGTTTGACGCAGGGTGAGGAAGGACTGGTAGCCCTTCGGAATGGTGACGTGAGGCATAACGGTTGTTCCCTTTCCAATGAAAACCCGCAAGCGGGATTTTATTTGCTTATTTTTCTTTTTTCGGTAAAAAAACGACTCAGCTCGGCTCTCGCCTCCTCGGCAAGAACACCGCCAACAACGACCGGACTGCATTCCAGCGGATAAGCGGCGAGATCCAGCAGACTACCGCAGGCACCCGCCCGCGGATCCTTGGTTCCGAACACCACTCGCTTTATTCGAGCATGAATCACAGCTCCCATACACATGGGACACGGCTCCATGGTTGCGTACAGCGTGCAATCCGAAAGCCTCCAGCTTTTGCGGGCGCCGCAGGCATCCTGCACCGCCAAAAGCTCGGCGTGGGAGGTTGGAAGCCGATGCTCCTCGCATCGGTTACGCGCAACGGCAAGCACCTCTCCGTTGCCGTTTACGATTACGGCGCCAACGGGGATTTCCCCCTTCGTTGCTGCTTCCTTGGCTTGCGCCAGCGCCATGCGCATGATCCGTTCGTCCTGCTGTGTCATATCAGAACAGAAGCGCCATACCAACAAGCGCAAGGATCTGCAGAGCGGAAAAAGCAAAAAACATTACGTTCGGAACGCTGAGAAACAGGCGGAACGCGCGCTCGGAGGAAACGGGACGGGCGGCATAAGAATCCGATGCGCCCACTGTTTTTCCGAAAACCCCATCTGCAAAGCAGGGCTTCTTTTCGGAAAGAAAGAGGACGAGAATGGCAATACAAATCACGCCAATCGCGCACAGAGCCGCTTCCATGGCGGCGTTCATGATTTCGGGATATTTTCCTCCAAGCTTATCCGCCACAAGCATCATGGCGAAGGAAAGAAAATTATTAACCAAGTGCAGGAAGGTGCAGTTCCAGATGCTTCCTGTTCGCTCATAGATCACACCCAACAGAATTCCTGCGGCGAAGGCATACAGAATTTGCTCTGCATTTTGATGCATGATACTAAAAAACAGCGAGCTGATCAGGATCGCCTTTCCTCTCCCAAAGGGCAACAAGTTTTCCAGAATGGCGCCTCGAAAGAGAAATTCCTCGCAAAAGGCAGGAACCATAGCGATCACAATGAACTGCAAAACCACCTCCACGGGTGTAAGCTCCGTGGAATCTCCCCAGAGCATTGCTTGGGAGAATTCGGAATAATCGAACACGCTAACCATGTCGGCGTTGATATAGGACTGTGTCCAGATCAGCACAATACCGCCAGCCAAAATGGGGAGCAGATAAGGCGAAAGGCGCAGCTCGGTCTTCATGGGACGATGGAGATACCCTGCCCTTTGAATCCTTGATTTCAAAATGACTGCCGGGAACATAAAGGAGAAGAGATATCCCGCTCCGTAGATCAACTGATAGACGATAGAGGAAACAGGCGTTGGCAGCAGCTCGCACAGGAGTCCAAAAAACGGAAGGGTGATGCCAAAAACGTTCAATAACGCCAAAAAGACCAGCATGGAAACGCCCACGTCGGCTGTAATCTTGCGATAGCAGATCTCATTTGCGTTTTTTAACTGTACCATTGACCTTCCCTCCCTTCAGATAAATCTCTCTTTATATTTTAACACAAATAAACGCTTTTGTAAAGGGCTTTCTTATTTTTTCGCGAAAAAGTCCGCAAAAAACAACAACAATTTTTTCTATCTTCCATGCGCGCGTTCCTTGGCGCAATCTTAAAACCACGGCTTTGAAATTCACGGGGTTCGATTCGCGTAGTGAATTAACTCCACCAATAAGAGAAGACACCCTTTCGGGTGTCCTATCTTATTGGCGCGTGTTGACAAAAAAGATGCCATCATAAATCATATACATAGGCAATATTATTTTCTTCACACCAAGTTTTTTCAAGTTCAAATATTGCCGTAGTATAGT
>SVSC01000012.1 GCA_015064525.1 Oscillospiraceae bacterium | reverse complement strand
GTTGCGGAGATCCTTGGGGAAGAGGGGACGGATGGGGCGGTCGATCACGCGGGAGGTGAGAACTGCCTTTTCGGAGGGCTTACCCTCTCTCTTCAGATAGCCGCCGGGGATCTTGCCTGCGGCGTACATTCTTTCGTCGAAGTCAACCGACAGGGGCAGGAAGTCGATACCGTCGCGGGGCTTCTCGGAGGCGGTGGCGCAGCAGAGAACCGCGGTTTCGCCGTAGCGGCAAAGCACCGAGCCGTTGGCAAGACCTGCCATTTTACCGGTTTCGATTACCAGAGGTCTTCCCGCCAGCGTGTAGCGGAAGGTTTTGAAATTGCTGAAATTCATGGGACTGCTGATAGGATTAGACATTTTGATTCCTCCATTCAAGATTCAATTTTTATTTGCTTCTCGCGGAGGTTTAGCACTTAGCCATGCCTCCGAACCGCTTTGCTCGGGGGCATGAGTAACTGCTAATCCGCCCGCAAGAGATGCTTTTTTTGACGTTTCTATGCGCCGATTTTCGGGGTTGGTTTGAAAAAAGGCAACGGGAGCGCCGAGCCGCAACGAACGCCGCGGCTCTCACTCCCGATAGCATTATCTTCTCAGACCCAGCTTGCTGACGATCGCGCGGTAACGCTCGATGTCGTTGTTCTGCAGGTAGTTGAGGAGGTTTCTTCTGTGACCGATCATCTTCTGCAGACCGCGACGGCTGTGGAAGTCGTTCTTGTTGGCCTTCAGATGCTCGGTGAGGCTCGCGATTCTGTAGGAGAGGATCGCGATCTGAACCTCGGGGGAGCCGGTGTCGCCCTCATGGGTAGCGTACTGCTCAATAATGCTTTGCTTTTCGTCCTTCAACATGGTTTTACTTCACCTTTCTTTTATTTTGCGTTTGACTCAGCCATCGGTGGGTGAAGAACCGTGAAAATGCTTTTCGCGGTCATGATCCGAAAACCGAGCGAACGTCATACGATATTATACCACGTTTCCCTTGATTTGTAAATAGCTTTTTGAAAATTTCTTTACGAATTTTTTCCTCTTTTTGAGAAAAAAACAGTGGACTTTACCAAAACAGCACAAGGAGCGCCGCTTGGAGGGCAAGACCAACGATGCCCACCGCCCAAAAATACCAATGCTTTGTCTTGTGGCGGAAGAAATTCATGGCGATCAGCGCTCCAACAGCGCCGCCCAGCAGCGAAACGCCGAGAAGCACCGACTCGCGGATTCTCCACTTTTTCTTTTTCGCGCGGCGCTTGTCCTCTCCGTAGAGAAAAAATGCCACAAGGCTCATAACGGCATAGGAAATCAGCAAAACTGTCATGTTGCTCTCCTCTCAGCCCTTCGGATGGCGGGCGCGCAAAACCTCAAACACCTCAGCCGCCACCTCCACCGTCTCCCGAATATCCTCGTCGGAAAGACTGGCATTGATAAAATGATTGTGATGGTTGGTGAAGAAGATTCCGCGCTTCACGCACTCAGCGATCCATTCCTGATGAAGCCGCAGAGAGGGATCGTCCGCAATTCGCAGATAGAAAAGGGAAGGGGCGCCCGTAACGTGGAGATCAAAACCGAAGCTCTCTGCTGCGGCAATCAAGCCCTCCTTCAATTTCGTTCCCTTTTCGTTGAGGAGACGGGGGCAATTGATCCGCTTCATCTTCTCAATGCAGGCGATGCCCGCCGCAAAGGGGACCGCGGAGAGCCAATAGGAGCCTGTGTAGGACATGGAGGAAACGGTGTTTTTCAGGAAATCCTTGCCGCACAGCGCGCTCACGTTGTAGCCGTTTGCCAGCGCCTTGCAGAAGCAGATCAGATCCGCCTCAAAGCCGAAATAATGATCCGAGCCCGCAAGATCCAGACGGAAGCCCGCCCGCACGTCATCCACGATCAGAACGCTGCTCTCTGCGGTGCAGAGGCGGCGAACCTTCTGCCAAAAATCCTTGGCGGGAAGCGCGTTGTCGGCAAAGTTGCCGTGCATATAGGGCTGACCGATCACCGCGGCGATTTCTCCCCTGTTTTCGGCAAACACCCGCTCCAGCGCGTCGAAATCGTTCCAATCCACGTAGATGTTGTGCATCACGTCCTCTTCGATCACGCCGGCGTAGTCGATTTTTTGCGTCCAGGGAGAAACGCCGTGGTAATAGCCCTTGAAGAAAACGATCTTTTTGCGGTGGGTGAAGGCGCGGGCAACCATCACGGCAAGGGTGGTAACGTCGTTGCCGTTTTTCGCAAAGAACGCCCAATCCGCCGTGGCAACGGTTTCCACCAGCAATTCGGCAAAGTCGATCATCACGGTGTTTGGCAGGGTGGTGCAATCCGAAATGGCGCGTTGCTTTGCGGCGGCGGCATCCACGTCGGGGTCATGATAGCCCAGAATATTGGGGCCGTAGGCGCACATATAGTCGATGAGGCGATTGCCGTCCAGGTCCCACAGATAGGAGCCCTTGGCGCGGGAGGAAAAGAGGGGGAATGCCTCAACGGGAACGTAGCAGCCCTCGGCGGGGCCCTGATGCCCGTAAATGCCCGAGGGAATCACCCGCTCTGCCCGCAGAAATTCGGCGTGGCTTTTGGAATAATCATTGATTTTTCGCATACGTCGGCTCCTTTCTTACGCCAAATACAGAGATACGCGATCGAGGATCCGATTCACGTTGTCGATCTGAGAGATCATCCCGAAGATCCGCACCTTGCCGGTTCCAACGGCGGCAACGGCGTTAATTTTTCCGTCAAAGAGGTCGCGGGCGGTTTGGTAGTCGGCAAAGGACATTTCGGAAAAGCTGACCTCGGGAACCGACTCCAGCACCTGCAGGCGGTGATCCTTGGCGGAAACGGCAATTGCCGCGCCTCCCGACTTGGGGTCGCCGATGGAGATTTTTATGTCACCGTCCACAATATTGGAGGCGGAAAAACGACCAACGGGGTCCACGCAACCAATCTGTGCCACCGAGCCTGCGATCACGTGGAGCATCAGCTTGGTGGACTTCACGAGAAATTCGGGATTCTCCAAGGCGCCCTCGGCGGGGCGAAGATAGGAGGAGAGAATGTCGGTGAGCTTCGTGAAATTTTTCAGAAGAAAGCCCAGACGGAAAAAGCCGCTCACGGGCAGGGGCATGGCGGTTCCGTCGATCATGCCGTTGAATTTTTCGGGGGAGGAGAAATAGAGCTTAATGGAGCAGGAGCCGCAGCCCTCCCGCAGAACGGCGTTGCCGTTTTCAAAAAACAGGGTTGCGCGGGGGCCGTTCTTCACGGAAAATCCGATGGAGATCCTTTGGCCTTTCACCAGCGCGCGAGCCTCCTCGTCGATGCGGAGAAGCTCGGGAATGGCGCCCAAAACGCCAAACAGATTGCAATGCGCCAGTACGGTTTGATCTTTTCCCATAATTCGTTCCTTTCAATTGAGATACCTTATTATACCAAATTGCAGGATAAAAATCAAGAGATTTGAAAAAATTGCGCGAGGGACGCGAAAAGGTCGCGCGGTTTGGTAGAATAATAAGGGAGAAAACCGAAAGAGAGGAAAACACATGAAAAGAATCAAAGCAAGGACCGTTGAAGCGTTTGTTGCCCATTTGAGAGAGCGGGAGAAAAGCAATGCCACCGTTGAAAAATATCAGCGTGACGTTCGTTGCTTCCTCGCGTTTGCGGGAGAGTTGATCAGCCGACAAGGGGTTCTGGACTACAAAGCCATGCTGGGGGAGCGCTATGCCGTGTCGGGGGCGAACTCCATGATCGCGGCGGTGAATGCCTACTTGCGCTTTTGCGGACGGCATGATTGGTGCGTTAAGCAGTTTCGCCTGCAAAGGCAGATCTACCGATCCGAGGAAAAGGAGCTGACCCGCGAGGAATACGAGCGGCTGGTGCGGGCGGCAAGAGAAAGGGGCGACCGCAGGCTGGCGCTGATTCTGCAAACCATTTGCGGAACGGGGATCCGCGTGAGTGAATTGCGGCACGTTACCGTTGAGGCAGCGGAGCGAGGAGAGGCGTTTGTGCGGTGCAAGGGGAAGAACCGCCACGTATTTTTGGTGGCAAAATTGCGGGAGCGGCTTCTTCGTTATGCGCGGGAGCGTGGAATCGTGAGCGGCGTCATTTTTGTCACGAGAGGGGGAAATCCCGTCAGCCGCCATTGGGTGTGGCGGGAAATGAAGGCGCTTTGCCTGCAGGCGGGCGTGCTGCCCAATAAGGTGTTCCCCCATAATCTTCGGCATCTGTTTGCCCGTTGCTTCTACGAAAGAGAAAAGGACATTGCAAAGCTGGCGGATATTTTAGGTCATTCCAGCATCAACACCACGCGGATCTATATAATTGCCACGGGCGCGGAGCATAAGCGAAAGCTGGAGCATTTGCACCTGATTATTTAAAACAAAAAAAGCCCGATGCGGAAGGCACCGAGGGCGAAGAAAAACGGAATGGGAGTTATGTGATGAAGGATTAGGGAAACGGAACGATTTGTTTGAATCATTGTATCACAGATAACGGAAAAAGTCAATACATATCTTAAAAAAAAAGAAAATAATCCGTTTTTTTGCGCAACAAAAAGCCCTTCGCGCCTCTGATTTTGAAAAATCGGGAAGGGTTGGCTTTGTTGCGCTCTTTTTTGCGCCAATGCATACACCAACGGCGTGGGCAACGGGAGACTTTGCAACATAACTCCCATTCCGTTGCAAGGGAAGGGGCAGGCGGGATTTTGATATTGGTGTACGGCGGAGGAACCGCTTTACATAAAGGTTAGTCTCAAAAAAAATAAACCGATAAGGAGGAAAAAACATGACTAACAAGAACACCAAACGGGCGCTTCTCACCAGCGTGATGTCACTGCTGCTGTGCTTCACCATGCTGATGGGGACGACCTACGCATGGTTTACGGATTCCGTAAGCTCTGCGAACAATATCATTCAGTCCGGTAATCTGGATGTTGAGCTTGAATACTGGAACGGCGAAAAGTGGGAGGATGTTGAGGACGTATCCGAAATCCTTACCAACAAGCTTTGGGAGCCCGGCGTAACCGAGGTTGCCTACCTCAGAGTTGCCAACGCGGGCACGCTCGCTCTCAAGTATCAGCTGGGTATCAACATTGTTGGCGAAGAGAAGAAGGGCGTAAACGCCGAGGACGTAACCTTCACGCTTTCCGACTACATCCAGTTCGGCGTGGTTGAGGGAATTGCCGTTGACGCAAACAAGGTACCCACTACCTACGCAACCCGTGAGGATGCAGTTGCCGCTGTGAACGCGAACGCGAAGAAGATCTCCGCGGGCTACACCAAGGCTTCCTCCATGGCATCCGGTGACGAGCTGTACCTCGCTCTTGTGGTTTATATGCCCACCTCTGTTGGCAACGTTGCAAACTACAAGACCTCCGACGATGCTACCAATCCCGATAAGTACCGTCCCGAGATCAATCTCGGCATCAACGTGATCGCAACTCAGGTTGCAAGCGAAAAGGACAGCTTCGACAAGTACTACGACGGCGCTACTCCTTGGTACGGTGATGTCGATACCACTTGGTACAACACCACCGACACCGAGTTCGTGATCGGCACCGCCGAGGAGCTGGCGGGCTTGGCTGCGATCACCAACGGCTACGCTACCGTTGCGGATGATTTTGCAGGAAAGACCATTAAGCTGGCTTCCAACATTGATCTGAACAATCTGTCTTGGACTCCTATCGCCGATCCTATGTCTGAAACCTATGTTGGCTTTGCAGGCATTTTCGATGGTTGCGGCTACACCATCTACAACCTGAATATTGATAATCCCACTGCTTGGGGTCAGGGTCTGTTTGGCTATACTACTGTTGCCGTAACCGTTAAGAACGTTAACGTGCACAACGCTAACGTATCTGTTGGCGACAACTGCGGTGTTATTTTTGGTATGTGCTATAATTCTCAGTCTACCTTCTCTAACATCACGGTGAGCGGTAACGTATCCGTTATCAGTTCCAACGCTGACGGCTATGCCGGCGGTATTGTTGGTTATGGCTACCATGCAAACTTCGAAAATTGCGCTGTGATTGCAGACAACGGTGTGATCAGCTCCGCAGGCTCTTTCGTTGGCGGTATTGTTGGCTATCAGTGCAACAAAGCAAAGACCATTAAGGATTGCTCCGTTGAGGGCTTGACCATTTCCGGTTACGGTGCTGTGGGCGGTATCGCCGGCATCATTCAAACCGGTAGCAATGCCATTGTGAACTGCTCTGTTAAGAACGTGGTTCTGAACAAGACCCGTACGGATGGAAACCCCTCTATCGGTGCTCTGGTTGGTTGCTATGGCGGAACTGCGGCAACCACTCTGACCGGTGTGGTTGAGAACGTAACGCTGAACGGTTATCATAAGCCTTACAGTGCTTACAACACGCTGTACGGTAGTGAATATAACGGTGCTGTAAATCCCAACTTCGATGTGACCGGTGTTACCGTTAACAATCTCACCAACAACCTCAACGAGCTTGTAACGGCAACTCCCGCAACTGTTCAGAATTTGATCAATAACGCTTCTGCCGGCGCGATCATTGCGCTTGGCGAGGGTACCTACAACACTATCGTTATGAAAAGTGACATCACGCTCGTTGGTACCGGTAGTGAAAATGTTGGTTGCATCAACCTGAACGGCGCCAACAACGTTACCCTGAAGAACATCGTTTTCGATGCCGCAGGCGCTCGAATGGCTTATGACGGTAAAGGAAATGCGAGATTCTATGCAAACATCCTCAGTGGCGATGCAGGTAAAAACGGCGCGGGCTCGCGCAACCTTGTGATTGAGGGCTGCACCTTCACCGGCGCTTTTGCTAACGGCGGTACGACGATCGCTTTTAACGATCAGGGTCGTGGTTCCGGACAGTCCGGTAATATCACCATCAAGGGCTGCACCTTCCAAACAACCGGCGGATACGTTGATATTTACACCTACTATGCAGGATACGGTGAGTTTGTGATCGAGGGCAACACCTTTGCAAGCGATTGCTTGGATAGACCCATTTATTTGGGCAAATACCAGAGCAGCACTCCCGTTGTTGTAAAGGGCAATGCGTTTGTGAAGAATGCTACCTTTGCTTCTGCAACATATCTCCAGGATCACAGTAGCTACGGTGTATCCTTTGATTCTACTGTGGTAGATAGCAACACTTTTGGCAACTGATTTGACCTTGATTAGCTGTATTTGAAATACAAATCGCCCCGCCCCCGTTGCGAACGCAATGGGGGCGGATGGTGATTTAGCGGAAAACATTTTATATTGGAGGGGAGTGAAAGGGATGGCACGAGCAAAACCAACCCGTGAAAGTCTTGTGGGGCGAAGGTTTGGGCGGCTGACGGTTCGCTGTCGTTCCGAGAAACGGGGCTCGCGAGGGGCTCGCACCGTTCCCTTGTGGGAATGTGTGTGCGATTGAGGCGAGGTAGTCTACCGCGCAACCGATTCGCTGGTTGGAACGGGAACGTGTATGTGCGCCACCTGCAGCGCGGCGCAAAACGCCGCTAAGGCGAGAAGCATGGCGGGCTTTGCCGACGGCACGCAGATCAGCCGTATCCGCAATATCAAGTCCGAATCCTCCAATGCCAGCGGTGTGCGCGGGGTGTATTTCGACCGACGCTCCAACAAATGGCGCGCCCGATTGAAATTTCGGGGGCAAATGACGAATATCGGTTCCTACGAAAACTTCAACGATGCTGTGAAGGCAAGAAGGGAAGCCGAGGCGCTCTACTACGGGGAATATTTGGAAGGGAAGGAGTGAGAGCCTTCTCTTCTTTTTTCGGAATGGCTCAGCCTGCGCCCCTTGGATACGCGGTGTAGGCTTGCCGAAAAGGGCAACCGTGAAGGCTCGCAGAGGCATATTTTCGCTTGGAAAAATTTGTTCCCTCGCTTGACAATTCCCCCGTTGGCATGGTATAATATTTTTGGACGAAAAAACGGTTTCCCGCCGCCTCGGCGCGGGGGTCAGGAGGTTTTATGAATCGGATTATTACCATTGGCCGTCAGTTTGGCAGCGGTGGGCGAGAGCTTGGAAAACGGCTGGCGCAGGAGCTTGGAGTGCCTTACTATGACCGCGAGATCATGGAGGAAATCGCCAAGCGCACAAGCCTTGCCGAGGGCTACGTTCAGCAGATTATGGATCAGCGCCCCGGCTACTGCTATCCCATCACCGTTGGCAGAACCCTTCACGGCGGCATTGCCAACGACTATCTGCTCCGTCAGCTGGCAACCGTTTATGCCGAGCAAACGAACACCCTTCGGGAAATGGCGGAACGGTCGGATTGTGTGATCGTTGGCCGATGCGCCGACTGCATTCTCAAGGAGATGAAGCCCGTCCGTATTTTCGTTTATGCCGATATGTCCTTCCGCCTCGACCGTTGCTCCCGCAAGGCAACCGAGGAGGAGCATCTGACCATGAAGCAGTTGGAGCGGAAGATCCGCGCCGTTGACCGCGCCCGCGCCAAATATTACCGCTATTGCACGGGGCAGATCTGGGGCGACCGCGCCAACTACGACGTTTGCATCAACACCACCAACACCGATATTCGGGCGGCGGCGCACGCCCTTGCCATGATGATCAAAGGAGAACAAGCGTAAATGACCGAAAAAGAAATATCCGAGGTTCGCAGATCGCTGAAGGCGGAGAAGAACGCCATCACCACCATCTGCGGCTGCTACGTGAACGCCACGGGAGAGATCATTTCCCGTTTCCACGCCTCTCCCGCCCTTATGAGTGAGGATGAGGCAGAAAAGTATCTCACCATCTTCCGCCGCACGCTGTCGGGAGCCCCTCAGAGAAATTTGTTGGATATTCCGTTTGACAACAGTCAGGTGGAGAGCGGGGAGGAGTACGCGCTCCTGCAGCTTTTGAGAAGCAGTGAATTGAAAAACGAGGAGGCGGTTGGAAAATTCTTTGACCGTGTGACGAAAAGCATTGCGTCCGAGGAGAATTACGTGATTCTGCTCACCTTCAATCGCTACGACGTTCCCTTCAAGGGCTCCGACGGCTTCCGCATGGACGACGCCGGCACCGAGGTTTATTCCTATCTGCTCTGCAGCATTTGCCCCGTGAAGGCAACCAAGTCCGCCCTCACCTACGAGGCGCAGCAAAAGAGCTTTCGCCACAACAGCGGAGAGAACGCCATTCAGATGCCCGAGCTGGGCTTTTTGTACCCCACCTTCGACGATCGCAGAACCAATATTACAAGCGCTTTGCTCTACACCCGCAGCCTCTCCGAGGATCACGCGGCGTTCACCGAGGCGGTGTTTGCCAAGACCATTTCCATGACCGCGCAGGATCAGAGCGAAACCTTCCGAACGGTGCTGGCGGAGAGCCTTACCGACGATTGCAGCTTCCGCGTTGCCAAGCAGCTGCATCAGGAGCTTTGCGCCCGTATGGAGGAGCATAAGCTTTCCCGCGAGGAGGAGCCCTACACGGTGTCCAAATATACCGTGAAGGAGGTTCTGGAGTCCTGCGGAGTTGCCGAGGAGAAGCTGGACGTGTTTGTGGGGCAGTATTCCGAGAGCTTTGGCGCGGGTGCTGAATTAACCCCCAAAAACATTGTGGATCCCAAAAAATTTGAGGTTCGTACCCCCAACGTGGTGATCAAGGTTGCTCCCGGCAGAAGCGATCTGATTGAAACCCGCGTGATCGACGGTAACAAGTACATCCTCATCCGCGCCAACGACGGTGTGGAGCTGAATGGCTTGAACGTACTCATTGAAGAGGACGATAACTGAAAAAGGAGAAAAAATTATGCTGAAGGGTATTCCGAAAATCTTATCTCCCGAGCTTTTGAAGGTGCTGTGTGAAATGGGACACGGCGACAGAATTTTGCTGGCGGACGGTAATTTTCCGGCTGAGTCCATGGGCAAAAACGCCAAGGTGATTCGTTGCGACGGTCACGGCGTGCCGGAGCTTTTGGATGCGATCCTCGCGGTTTTCCCGCTGGACACCTATGTGGAAAAGCCTGTTTCGCTGATGCAGGTGACCCCCGGGGATCCCGTGGAAACGCCGATCTGGGAGGAATATAAAAGCCTGATCGGAAAGCACGACGCCCGCGGCGACGCTACCGTGCAGGAGCTGGAGCGTTACGCCTTCTATGAGGCGAGCCGTTCCTGCTATGCCATTCTCGCAACGGGGGAATCGGCGCTCTATGCCAACATCATGCTCCAAAAGGGAGTTGTTTAACCGAATCGCTGATATAGAAAGATCGCCCTCCGCACCGATCGTTGGATCGGTTTCGGGGGGCGATCTTTCTTATTGGGGTTGAACGTCCAATTCACACCAGGTAACGGTGGCGCTTGCGCTGCCGTTGCGCTGAAACGTTACTGTTTGTGCCTTGCCCGATGGCTGGATTCTTGCGGCGTAGCAGCGGGTGTTCACGGGAGCGGCGTTTTTTGGGGTGGGCATGGGAACGGGCGAAAAGGCGTTCACGGGTATGCCGTTCACGGCAACGGTCAAGGATTCGATCTCTCCCTCGGTGAGCCCGATTTTGAGAGTGACGGCTTGATCTGCGGGGATCTCACCCGTGTGAAAAATCAGCGCCGACGGCTCCTTTGCGGGGGAGAGCGGAAGTGGCTGATAGGGGCGGAACCCTTGGGGGCAAACGTCCGGATCCTCACCCACGGTCACGTACCGTCTGGGAAGCCTTGCCAGCTCCTCTGCCGTGTCGGGGGTGCGGTGGATTAACGCGTCGCGGGTGGGATCCATCTGCCCGAACAGATTGTAGCAGTAGATCCCGTCGGCACCTCGCGCCAGAAAGGAGGCGGCGTGACCACGAAAAACCTCCAACGGCATTAACGCAACGCCGTTTTTCGCGTGGGCGCTCGCAGAGGAAAGCAGGGATTCCACGCATGGAAGAATCTGCGTCTCGGGACAGCGCTCCTTCCATTCCTCCACGGGAATGGCGCTTTGGCTTCCGTGAAAGCGTGGGGAGGGAATGAGCAGATCCACCAGCCCCTCCTTCGCCCAAGTGCGGGCGTCAAATCCAAAAGCGAGCGATTTATCCACCTCGCAGGTCAATCGAACCGCGATGCGGATGCGCCGCCCCTTTTTCTTTTCTGCGGCGGTCACGGTCTGCTTCACGCTTCTCATGAAGTCATTCATAATTGAAACGCACCGATCCTTGTCGGCACCCGCATAGTCGAAGCAATGGATCTCTCTCATAAAATCCAATTCCACGCCGTAAACGTGATATCGCTCCAGCTGCTCCCCGATGTATCGGAGAAAACGATCACGCACCTCGGCAAAGCGGTAGTTCAGGGTGTTGCGGTAGTAGCCGTAGCGCTTTCCGTTCATCATGCCCTTTTCACGCGCCTCGTAGAAAAAATCATCTCGCAGATAATGTGTTTCTGCCTCGGGGGCATGACAATCGTTCATGCGGATCGAGATCCAAGGGCGAATTCCTCGCTCCCACGCGCGGTCGATCCAAACGGAAAAGGGGTCGATCCCGAACACGCGGTTCATCACGTAGTAGCTTTGATGGTAATTTCTGTGATCTACGGGGATTCCGTTTTCATGGGTTTGCAGATACTTATCGGCGTAGGACATCCAAACGTTGGAGTCGGTGGCGGAGTATTGGCAAAAAATTGTGAACAGCAGATCGGTGATCCGCGTGTCGGCAAACCGATCCACAAAGGGGTAAAGCGCCTCTCGGTTGCATTCGCCGCAATTGATCAGTGTGTTGAGAAAGGGACGGTTGATGGAATCAATGTCGATATTCAGATACATTTCTCTTCTCCTCTCGGATGGAATTACACGATCCGTTTCTGCACCGCCCTCACCGCCAAGCGGTAGAGGGGGGTGGGCAGGCGGAGCGCCACCAATTCAAACAGCGTGGTGGGCATATTACAGCGGCGGAGACGCCACAGGGCGGAGAATCCGCCTTTTTTTCTTTGAAAATTCTGTTTTCGAGCTTGGCACCAGTCGGACAATCGGGCAAGCTCGGGAAGATTCGGCGCGTACGCGGCAAAGGTGTTCAGCCGTCGCTCAAATACCGCGATACGGCGGTCATAGTAGTCCTGCTTGGTGGAAACGCCGGTCAGTACTCCGGTCTGATTTCCGCCGTAAACACGGTAGAGCAGCTGCGGCTCAGGCAGATAGTCCAGCGCGCCCTCCAGCGCCGCGCGGAAGGCGATATAATGATCGTGTACGATCTCGTCGGGAAAGGGGAGATAGGTGAGCAGGCGCTCCCGCTCGGCGATCAGGGTGCAGCCCGTTACAAAATTTCTGGTGAACAGCGCGCCTGCCAGTCCCTCACCCCGCAGCATCACGTGGCGGCGGCGGTGGTGCGCCATGTCGGGCGCAAGCTCCTCGCCGTTGCCGTTGATCACCTTCATTTCGGAGCAGACCAGGGTGGGGGAGAGTGGACTGCTTTCCAACAGCGCAACGCCGTTCTTCAGCTTTTCGGGAAGCCACACGTCGTCCTGATCGCAGAAGGCGACGTAATGCTCCTTTGCATCCAGCAGAAGCGCCTCAAAGGTTTTGTTGGAGCCCACGTTCCGTTCGTTCTCCTTCAACACCCACGGAAAGGCGGTCACGTTTTTCTCCAGCGCGGCGCGAAGCTGCTCCTCGGTGTAGGTGGGGGAGGCGTCGTGTCGGACGTAGAGGCAGAGATTTTGATAGGTTTGTTGGTTCAGCGATTGCAAAAGCTCTGCCAGCCAAGCCTCGTTTGGCTCGTAGACGGCAAGCAGGATGGCAAGACTTTTCGGTTCCATGAGAGACCTCCTGTATCGTACTGCTGTTATTATAGCAGATTTCCTTCCGAAAATCAATAGGGAAACAGGAAAAGGGGATCTCCCCTTCAAGAGGGATCGCGTTGGCTTCTGCCACCGATCCGATTCCTGAAGGGAGATCCCCAAGGAGCTATGCTCGTTGCAATGCCCGCAGATAGGCACTGCCGTTGTCACGCTTGACGAACAGAGCGTTGTATGCTTCGGACTGACCTTCGGGATCCGACAGAGTGAAGCCGAGACGGTAGGTGTGTTCGGTCTCCGAAAGCTGCAGCACCGAAATGGAAACAGTGCGGCTTTTCACCTGCAGGGGGGTGATGTAGCAGGCGGCTCTTGAGAGATAGGTGAACAGGTCTCCGTTGCGGTTGGATACCGAGGAAAGCCCCAGATGACGGTTAACGGCGGATTCAAAATCCGCGTCGGGAATCAGCACCGATGCCGTGAGGTGGGGATATTGCACGCTCACCGCCTCGGAAAGAGAGGGATTGCCAACGTAGGCGGCGTAATTATCCGCCATGAGGGAGTTGAGAATTTCGTCGCGGTAGAGGGATACCGCCTCCGATGCCGAATCGAACTCCTGCAAATGCACGTTGTTGGATACCAAAAGGTGCAGGGAGGCGCAAAGGGTGCTTGCCTGCTCACTGTTGGCGGAAAGCTCGGCGATCACGGATTCTTCCCGATAGGAGGAAAGATCGGCGCCGATCAGCCCGCGAAACCAGCTTGCGTTGCTGCCGGCTGTGCAGGAGACCAGCAGAACCACAGGCATTAAAAAGAGAAGGATCAAGGTGCTTTTTGCCCGTCTCCGATGTCTGCGGCGACGATAATAAACCGTTTTGATCACTTCCTCTCCCAAAAAATCCAAACAAACCCGAGTATATTGTATCAAACTTGTTGCATTTTGTCAAGAGATTTTTTGGCTTTTTCTTCACAATATCTTGCATATTTATGAAAAAATAACATCAATATCTTGTGAAATGTCGTTGGAAAGCCGAAAAATGTCGCATGAGACAAAACATACGACATTTACAATTTTTGAAAAAACATATCGGAAAGGAGCAAAAGCCCCTTTACAAATCGGAGAAAATATAGTATAATGGAAGATGGTATGAGAGAGGGGGGATCGTATGAGATTGCGGATTCCGAAGCGGTATCGGGACCTGCGCCGCTACGTGCTGACCCGCAGGCTGGCAAAGCTTTTGGGGTATTTCCTTTGGATCGCGGCGTTTTTCTTGAGTGCGCTTGCCTACAACGATGCCCACCAAACCTATCCGCCCGAGGAAAGGCTTCTGGGCTGGCGGCTGGCGCTTTGGCTGGCGGTTGGTGTTGTCAGCGGCTTTGCGGTGCTTCGGGTGTGGAAGCTGTTCACGGGTAGAACGGTGGTTGGCGTGATCCTGCGATCGGGTCTTTCCCACAGCTACACCTCCTCGGAGGATCCCGGTGCCATGAAGGGAGCGGACTACGATTTTCGCGTGCGCTCGGCGTTGACCGTGGATACGGGAAGGGGACGACCGAAGCGGCTTCGCTTTGAGCAGAAGCCCGGCTTCTATCTTTACTACTATCCCGGGACCCGTCTCTGCCGCTTTGGCGGCTTGCCCTATCCCGTTTGCGATCCCGTTGGCTCGCCCCGACCTCGACGAAACCCCGTTCACGGGTCAAGCGATGCGTTCGACGATCCTTCGGGGGGCTGCGTATGCGTTGCCTGCGGTCTGATGAATCATAGGACAAACGTCCCCTGCGCCAACTGCGGGCTTACGGTAATCGATCCCGCCGAGGTTTTCGGTGGTGACTGCTTCCAGGATGACTAAACAATACGAAAGGGAACGGTATGCTTGATTTTTTCGTTTATTATCTGATGCTTCTGGTTGGAACGCTGGGCGTGTTTTTTGCCTGCGGTCTGATCGCCTACATGATCTCCCGTATGTTCGTGCGGCTGGTGGGACACGGCTCGGGCGCGGTCTTTGACGTAACTGCCGCCGTGGGAACACCCGTTCATGAGCTGGGACACGCCGTGATGTGCAAGCTGTTCGGCCACAAGATTACGCGGATGCAGCTCTGGAATCCGCGCCCCACCAACGGTGTGTACGGATTTGTGGAGCATAGCTACTCCCGCCGCAATTTGTGGGCAAGGCTTGGAAATCTGTTCATCGGCATGGGACCCTTGTTCAGTGGGCTGGGCGTGATCGTTTTGGTTCTGTGGCTTTGCTATCCGGAGCTTTGGAGCGGCTATCTTGCCTATTCCTCCTCGGTTGCCATTGTTGGCGGGGAGATCCCCTTCCATGAGGTTGCGGAGGGGGTTTTGATGCTGTTTGCGGGGATTCCCGAGGCGTTCCGCGTTGACTGGCTGAAAAGTCTTTTGGGGCTTCTGATCATTTTGCCGGTCTCCCTGCATATCACGCTCAGCCCGCAGGACGTGAAAAACAGCATGAACGCATTGCCTCTCTATCTGTTTTTGCTTGGAATTTTGGCGTGCGCCACCTATTGGACGCCTGCCGCCGCTCCTTTTTTGTCGATCCTGTTGGTTCTGAACCTGCGGTTGCTTTCGCTTTTCGCTTTGGTGATCGGTTTTTCCATGGTGTGGCTGGCGATCGCCGCCGTTGTAAGGTTTCTTAAGCTGGTGGTAAAGTGGTTCTGAGGAGCCCGCGTTCCCTCGCGCTTTTTGTGTGTTTTTCTTACATTCTGTCTTCGTGATGGGATGGTTTTTGAGCGAAGAAGAAAAAACGGGAAAGCGCGAGGGAAAAACGGGGAAAATTCTTGACAAAGCCTCTTGGATGTGATATAATATATCAAATTTAAGGTGTTTTGTTGATGCGGCTGATCAACGGGACGTTCTTTTCCCAATCAAATCGGCGGATCGGTATCCGAAACACAGTCTTGTCCTATCCGACAGGGCTTTTTTATTAAAAACGGAGGATGATGAAAACCATGGCAGTATTTTTGAATGACCCTTCTCACACCTTTAACGAGTACCTTCTGATCCCGGGCTATTCTTCCAGCGAGTGTGTTCCCGCAAATGTCAGCCTCAGAACGCCCTTGGTGAAGTACCGTAAGGGTGAGGAAGCTGCGATTATGATGAATATTCCGATGGTGTCCGCCATCATGCAGTCGGTATCGGGTGACGCTCTGGCTGTGGCGCTGGCAAAGGAAGGCGGCGTTGCGTTCATCTATGGTTCTCAGACGGTTGAGGATGAAGCGGCTATGGTGCGCCGCGCAAAAAATCATAAGGCAGGCTTTGTGATCAGCGATTCCAACATCACTCCCGACGCTACCATGGCGGATATCGTGGCGCTGAAGGAAAAGAACGGTCACTCCACCGTTGCCGTTACGCACGACGGCACCTCCAACGGAAAGCTTTTGGGCATCGTTACCGGCAGAGATTACCGCGTGAGCCGCATGGATCCCGCAACCAAGGTTTCCCAGTTCATGACGCCCTTTGAAAAGCTGGTTTGGGCAAGAGAGGGAACCACCCTCAAGGAAGCCAACGATATTATTTGGGAGCATAAGCTGAACTCGCTGCCCATTATCAGCGACGAGGGCAACCTTTGCTACATGGTTTTCCGCAAGGACTATGAAACCCACAAGAGCAACCCCGGCGAGCTGCTGGATGCCTCCAAGCGCTATATTGTTGGCGCGGGCATCAATACCAGAGACTACGCCGAACGTGTTCCCGCACTGATTGAGGCGGGTGCCGACGTGCTTTGCATTGATTCCTCCGAGGGCTTTTCCGAATGGCAGAAGCGCACGCTGGCATGGATCAGAGCCGAGTACGGCGACTCCGTGAAGGTTGGAGCCGGAAACGTGGTGGATGGCGCGGGCTTCCGCTTCCTGGCGGAGTGCGGCGCGGACTTCATTAAGGTTGGTATCGGCGGCGGATCAATCTGCATTACCCGTGAAACCAAGGGAATCGGCAGAGGTCAGGCAACCGCTCTGATTGAGGTTTGCAAGGAAAGAGATCGCTATTTTGAGGAAACGGGCATCTACATTCCCGTATGCTCCGATGGCGGTATCGTGTATGATCACCACATCACGCTGGCGCTTGCCATGGGCGCGGATTTTGTGATGCTGGGCAGATATTTTGCGAGATTTGATGAAAGCCCCTCCAACCGCGTGAGCATTGGAGGAACCTACTACAAGGAATACTGGGGCGAGGGCTCCGCGCGCGCCAGAAACTGGCAGAGATATGACCTGGGCGGCGACAAGAAGCTTTCCTTCGAGGAGGGCGTGGATTCCTACGTTCCCTACGCCGGCAGCCTGAAGGATAACGTTGCGATGTCCCTGGCGAAGGTAAAGTCCACCATGTGCAACTGCGGCGCGCTTTCGATCCCCGAGCTGCAGGAAAAGGCGGTTCTCACGCTGGTGTCCGCCACCAGTATCGTTGAGGGCGGCGCTCACGACGTAATTCAGAAGGAAAAGGGTCAGCCTGTAAAATAATCGTCTCATAATGAAGGGGGCTGTTGCAGTCGGATGCAACAGCCCCCTATATTTTTATTGTTCCAGCATTTTCTCCAAAATTTCAACGAATCGCTCCAGCCCTTTTCGGTCTGTCTCGGTGAAGCGTCCCACCGTTGGGCTGTCGATATCCAGAACACCAACGATCTCACCCTTTACGCGAATGGGGATCACGATCTCGCTGTTGGAGGTGACGTCGCAGGCAATGTGTCCCGCAAAGCGGTGAACGTCCTCCACCACCAGCGTTTCCCGACGCTCCACAGCGGTGCCGCACACGCCCCGTCCAACGGGGATCTCGATGCAGGCAGGTCGCCCCTGAAAGCTTCCCAGCACCAGCGTTTCCCCTTGCAGCCAATAAAAGCCTGCCCAGTTCACGCCCTTCAGGCAGCCGAACAGCAACGCCGCCGCATTGGCAAGGTTTGCCTCCTTGTGGGGAACGTTTTCTATCAGCGATTCCAGCGCGCGGCAAATGCTGCCGTAATCGGTGTCGGGCGTTTCCTCACCCTCTCCCACCGACTTCAAAAGGATCCGACCTTCAAAGCCGCCTCGCTCCCTTGCCTTTTGGTCACGGATCGTCTCCAAGGTGTCCCGATCCACGCCTCTTGCCCGCGCCGCCGCCAGCAGAACCTCCAATAGATCGGCAAGCTCCTCGGGATTTCCATCGGCTCTGTACTCCGCCAGCTCCTCAAACAGCTTTCGGTCCAGCGCCCTCAGATAGTCCTCCTCGCTCAGCACCTCGGTTTCGCAGGGCTGTCCTCCCGCTCGGATGATCTCGGGAATCCGATCCCGCACCAGCTTGTTGTATCGTTTGATCACGGCGTTTTTCGCTCCTTTCCATCCTCGGCGGTCAGCGCCCGCAAAAGCCCCTCACAGCCGTCAAATATATCCCGATAGGCAACGTCGAAGCGGTTGGAATACCATGGGTCGGCAACCTCGCCGCCGCGCTCGGTAAACTCCATCAGCAGCCCCAGCTTTTCCTCGGGATCGTCGCCAAGAATGCGGCGCATATTCCGCAGATTGGCTTGATCCATTCCGAGAATCAGATCAAACGCGCCGTAGTCGCGGGGCTCCAGACGGGTGGCTTGGCGCCTGCCGCAAAAAATTCCGTGGCGCTCCAATTCGGCTCTTGCCTGCGGATATACGGGATTGCCCACGCCATTCCAAATTTCCTCGCTGCTGGTGGCGCGGGATTCCGCGAAAAAGCGCTCCGTGAGTCCGCGCTCCTCAGCCAAATGCTTGAAAATATATTCCGCCATGGGGCTGCGGCAAATGTTGCCGTGGCAAACGAACAGGATCCGCACCCGCCCTCGCAAAGCATCTATCTTCATAATCTTCTCCTTCAAGCCGTTTTTCTATTGCGGTCTTCTGCCGATAATGGAGCCGCCATGCTCCTTCAGCCATTTCCTGGGGGCGCGGTAGTTGGGCAGCACACGCTCCACCAAGCGGTAAAAGCGGGAGGAATGGTTCATTTCCTTGCGGTGGCAAAGCTCATGCACCACCAAATAGTCTATCACCTCGGAGGGCGTAAGCATCAGCAGACAGTTAAAATTCAGATTTCCCTTGCCACTGCAGCTGCCCCATTTGGTTTTCTGACACCGAACCGTCACCCTTCCGTAGGTCACGCCCACCAGTGGCGCAAAATAAGCAACCCGTTTGGGAAGCACCTCGCGGGCGCGGCGGTAAAGCGCCTCCAGCTCTGCCTCCGTGAGTGGGGGAGGAACGCCTTGGGCATCCTTTTTTTGCAGTCGTTTTTCCACCCAGTCTCGGTGCCGCTCCACAAATTTCGCAATGGTTTCCTCGCTTGTGCGCTTCGGCGCCCGCACCAACAGCTCGTTGTTCTTCCATTGCAGGCAAAGGGTTTTGCGGCTGCTTCGGATCACACGGTATTCCAAAGGCGCCATCACCCGATTGCCCCCTCACGTACCTCTGTTTCTCCCAGCACACGGATGCCGTTGGCAAGAAGCAACGCGGCGCAAACGCCGTTCCCTTGGCAAAGGGTACCCGTGAAGCTGCCATCGTAGATTTTTCCCTTTCCGCAGGAGGGGCTTTTTTCCTTGAGGATCGCCAAGGAGCAGCCCTCTGCCTGCGCGATCCGCAGAGCATCCTCTGCTCCCGCGCGGTAATTCGCCGTTACGTCCCGCCCCAACCGATTCACCACACGCCTATCGGATTGAAGCTCCGCGGGGGGACGGGGCGTGGAAAGCCCTCCCATCACCTCGGGGCAAACGGGGATCAGGGTGTGGTCCCGCTGTAATTTCAAAACCGCCTCACAGGGCTTGCTTTGTCCGTCATATCTGCAGGGCTCGCCCAGCAGGCAAGCGCTCACAAGGATCTTCATACCGTTCCTCCAAACTTCGCTTTTCTTTATGATAGCATATTTTTTCCGCTTTTGCAAGAGCGTCCCGCGAAAAAGCCGCCGCCACGGAAAATTTCTTGACAAACCCATGAAAGACGTGTATAATAATTGTATCATCTTTTTTTGTAAATTCCGTAACCTTTCGTTGATTTTATCGACTTTATAAATGAGAGCGGTTGTGAACCGCGCCAAAATTCGGGAAAGGAGCATCAAATGGCACTACTCAAGCTCAAGGATATCGGAAAAATCTACGTTTCGGAGGGGAACGTTGCGGTGGGAATTCGCGGCGTGAACCTTTCCTT
Organism: Oscillospiraceae bacterium; assembly: GCA_015064525.1. Classification (GTDB taxonomy): domain Bacteria; phylum Bacillota; class Clostridia; order Oscillospirales; family CAG-272; genus UMGS1865. The sequence goes on along the minus strand of SVSC01000012.1, from coordinate 12,299 downwards.
CGACCGTGGAGAATTCGTTGCCGTTACGGGTAAATCGGGAAGCGGTAAATCCACCCTTCTCAATGTGATCAGCGGTATGGATTCCTACGAGGAGGGTGAGCTTTTTATTGAGGGGCAAACCACCTCTCACTATCTGCAGCCCGACTGGGAGAATTACCGCCAGCAGTACATCTCCTTTATTTTTCAGGACTACAACATCATTGAGAGCTTCACGGTTTTGCAGAACGTGGAGCTGGCGCTGATGCACATTGCCGACCCCCGTCAGCGAAGAAGGAGAGCAATGGAGCTGATCGAGCGGGTGGGCTTGAAGGCGCACGTGCGCCACAAGGGAAGCCGACTTTCCGGCGGTCAGAAGCAACGCACCGTGATTGCTCGCGCGCTGGCAAAGGACAGTCCCATCATTCTTGCCGACGAGCCAACGGGAAATCTGGATTCGGCAACCTCCAAGGAGATTATTGATCTTCTCCAAGAGGTGTCCCGCGATAAGCTGTTGATCATGGTCACCCACAATTTCGATCAGGTGGAGCATTGCGCCACGCGCCACGTTCGCATCTACGACGGCGCCGTGGAGGCGGATACCGTGATCGCCCAACCGAGAAAGCCCGAAGGCGCTCCTGCGCCCCAAGTTGAAAAAAAGACCTCCGCCGTGAAAAACGGCATTACGCTGGGGCTTTCCATTTTCAAGTCCCGCCCCCGTCTTTCCATCTTTCTTTGCCTGCTGATGCTGGTTGGAAATCTGGGCATCTTCTTCATGACCTCCGCAGTCAGCGAAGCGGGCAGCTTGTTCGAGGATACCACCATGTTCACACCCTATGAGGGCAGGGTGGTGATCACCAAGCAAAACGGAGAGGTGATCTCACAGGAGGAGCTGACCGACCTCACCTCGAAAATCGGCGCCACGTCCAATCTGCACTACGATCTTCTGTTGGATCAGGGAAGATATTCCTCTTACTTCGACGGCTTTTTCGTAAGGTTGGAATACACCAACGTTAACAGCTTCAGCGAAAGCGATATGATCGGTCGCTTCCCCGAAGCCGCTGACGAGGTCTTTCTGTCCCTTCCCTTGGGATGTCAAACCTATTTCGGAAAGGACGAGATTCTCATTGATACCATTACGCTGGAGCGTCTCCCTTTCCGCGTTGTTGGAATTCACTATTTTATCGACAACAACCAATTGGGGCAGGTGCTGTTCCATCCCGATGGCTTCCGCATCGCCACCGCAGCCTACAGCCTTCTCAACAGCTCCAATCTCAACGTGAACGTGGAGGTCAAGGTACCCGACAGCAATCGGAATATGACCTTTAGCTTCCGCGACGTTTATCCCTTCTTCAATATGCCCGAGCGCTCGGTTTATATCGCCTCCAAGGAATACGACGAGGCGATCCGAGAGCTGAAGCGCAAGGATCCCAACGTCACCCCCGTTACCGAAATCGGCTTGAGCGCATCCTTCCACCGCTACGATAACTACGGCGTTTCCTCCTCAAAATCCCACTCCTGGGTGATCCCCGCAGACTATCTGACCGACAAGGATCCGGGTACCCCCGCAGGCTCTAACCGATTCATGAGCTACACGGATACAATGGTGGACATCGACATTGCCTACACCGAGATCTACGACAGCTATCTTGCCATTAGCGCCGACTATCTGCTGGAGCTGGGCGAGGAGTTTCTTGCTATGTCCTACCGTCAGGCATCTCTTTTCTTCGCGGATGACAAAGTGGCGGAAAACGCCATTGAGGAGCTTCGGAGTCTTGGCTACATTGCCGTGATATCCTCCGAGGTTTACACCCCCGACCCCATGGAAACCATTCTCGATACCCTGGAGGCGCTGATGATGGCGTTCCTTTGGGTGACAGCGATTGTTTTCATTGCCTTTTTCATCAATCTTTGCTCCTCCCGCTCGCTTTCCGCCTTTAAGGGAGATATGGCGATCATGCGCTCCATGGGCATCCCCGTGAAGGTGATCCGTATCGGAATGTACGTTCGGATGCTTCTTTCGCTGATCCCCGCCTACCTGCTGGTAACAGCTCTTTCGGTGTATATTTTCCACACTCCTCATCTCAACGCCCAATTTTCCTACCTCTACCCGTGGCAGCACGCCTTGATCTTTTTGGGAATGCTGCTCCTCACGGCGAGAGTTACCCATAAGCAGATCAAAAAGCTCTTCCACCAAAGCGTGAAGAAGGCATTGAAAGGAGGCGCCGAGGCATGATTCGCTTGCAAGGAATTCATAAATTTTTCAACAAGGGACGCTCCAACGAAATTCACGTTCTGAATGACGTGTCGCTGGAATTCCCCCAAACAGGCATGGTTGCCATTTTTGGCAAGAGCGGATGCGGCAAAACCACGCTGCTGAACGTGATCGGAGGCTTGGACGGCTTCCATCGGGGCTCGCTGACGCTGGACGATCGGTCGATCACCGAAAACACCGACGAGCTTCGCAACCGCTACGTTGGCTATATCTTCCAGAACTACAATCTCAACAAATCCGAAACCTGCTTTGAAAACGTTGCCGACGCCCTGCGGCTCTGCGGTGTCACCGATAAAACCGAAATCGAAGCCCGCGTGATGGCGGCGCTTCGCAACGTGGATATGGCAAACTACCGCGCCCGCACCCCCGACACCCTTTCGGGCGGTCAGCAGCAGCGCATTGCCATTGCCCGCGCCATTGTGAAAAATCCGCACATTATTTTAGCCGACGAGCCCACGGGAAATCTGGACGAGGCAAACACCCTGCACATCATGAATCTTTTGCGGGAGATCGCCCGCGACCGTTTGGTGCTGCTGGTCACCCATGAGGCAAATCTGGTGGACTACTACTGCGACACCGTGATCGAATTGCGGGACGGTAAGGTGGAAAGCGTTCGACAAAACGAAAATGCGAGCGGCTATCTCGCCAAGGATAAGAACCGCATCTATCTGGGAGAGTTGGAGCGCACCCACGCCACCGCCGCCAACGCCGAAATCGAATATTTCGGCCCCAAGCCCTCGGAGCCCATTCGGATCCGCATTGTGAACAACGGCGGAAGGCTTTACCTCAAGCTGGAAAATCAGGAGGTTCAAATCCTTGACGCAACCAGCGAAATCAAGCTCTGCGAGGGAGAATTCAAGCAGAACGCTCCCCAAGCCCATAGTGACACCACCGTGGATATGACCGCGCTTCCTCCCTTGGAGGCGGGGCGGTGCGGCAAGCTCTTCTCCTTCCTCAGCTCGGTGAAAAGCGGCTATCTCGCCAATTTCCACAAGAGGCGCAAGGGAAAAAAGCTTTTGCTCTCCTGCATGGTGCTGTTTTCCGCCGTCTTTGTTCTGATGACAGCTATCTTCGGTACCGCCTTCGGGCAGGTTGAAAGCATTCAACGGGGATATAACCACAACGTCTTCTACGTTTACACTCCCAGCGGAGAAATCTCAAGCCGCCTGCTTGCCGCTCTTGAGAATCCCGAAAGCGGCGTGGATTCGGTGCGGCTCACCCCCGTTCGCAATCCGGGAGGTGACAGAGGTCTGCGCTTTCAGGCGGGGTACTTTGAAAGCTTTCAAATGACCTCCTCCGGCACGCTCCGCGCAAACGGCGCGGTGCTGGATGTATCTCTCGTTGCCAATGCCGAGCTTCTGGCAGGTAGAAAGACCGATCTCGCCGCGGACGAGGTGCTGATCACCTCCACCGTTGCCGATATGCTGCTGGAAACCTCCTCCCTGGGCTATCTTTCGGAATATAACGACCTGATCGGTCTGATTCTCACCAATCTGACGGTGAACGGCAGAACCATGCGTCTGGCGGGCGTTGTGCGGTCGGAGGAAACGGCGGTCTATCTTACCGAGCCCGCCATTGCCGAGCTGACGCTGAGCAACGCGGGTCTGAACGTGAAGCCCGCCTCCCTCTACGGAAAAACCGTGGAAAACGGCAAGGCGCTGTTCTACACCTTTATTGACGACTCGGGCAATCCCAAGGTTAACACAACCGTTCCCATCCACGGAATGTCCTTCCTGGTTGAGCGGGTGTCGATTCTCAACTACGACTATGAGGGCTGGCGTGTGAGCAACGGTCACCCCTCCATCGAACAGCTGGCAGAGGATTATTTCAAACAGCTGGCTGCGGAGCGCTACCCCGAGCTGAGCGCCAAGGAACAGGAGGAAACGATCGGCGATCTGATGGAAACCGACTACTACCGCTTCCTGTTGGAGGTCTACTACGCGCAGGCGGACGCCTTTCTTGAGGAGGTTTCTCTTTTGAGAGGCGATCAGATCGAAATCTGGCTCTATCGGGAAAAGAACGCGAAGGAGCTTCTCTACTACATTCTCGGTGACGACTACGCCTACCGTGCCTCCAAGTTCTATGAGCGAAACGGTCGCTATCCCACGCAGTTTGAGTGCAGCGCCGAGAGCAGTGGTATCGAGGATTTGAAACCGCTTTTCGAAAGCTATATCCGACTCTATGAGGAGGAGTTCTATCGCGGAAACTCCAAGGAAAGCTTCCAGAGGCTTTATCTGGTGAGCGACGCGGATTATTCCGCTCTCTCCCGCCAATACGGCGACACCCACCGCACCGCCATGGGAAGATTTTTCGGCGGCTACGAGAAGGAATATGCGGTGGAAAAGGGAATTGGCTCGGAAACCGTGCTGGTGGAAACCGTGGAAAACGGAAACGATCTCTACACCACACTTCATTCCACCGATCCCGCCCGCACCGAGCAATGGCTTCGGGAGTCCTTTTCGGATCTGAAGGCACCCTTTCCCTACATGAAGCCTCTGATCACCCCCACCTCGATTTACGAGGAGCATATGCATGAATACAAATCGGCAGTCACGGTTTCGCTGATCACCCTTGGAATTCTTTTGGGCGTGCTGTGCGTTTGTATGTACTTCATCATGCGATCCGCTCTGATGAATCGGGTGAAGGAGGTTGGAATTTACCGTGCCATCGGTGTTTCCAAAAGGAATCTGATTTTCCGCTTCTTCATTGAGGCGCTGGTGCTAACCTCCCTTACGGTGCTTCCGGGCTATCTTGCGATAAGCGGTTTGCTAACCATGTGGCTCTCCTCTTCGTCGCTGGTATCTACCATTTTCTATTACCCCGTTTGGATCGCGCTGGCAGATCTCATCCTGCTGGGCGGCGTGTGCCTCCTTTGCGGCACGCTCCCCATCCTCTCTCTCCTGCGGAAAACCCCCAGCCAGATCCTGGCGCAGTACGACATTTGATACGCGATCGCGCAGACTGCCGACTGCTTCAACGGTCGGCAGACCGCTCACCCTCCCTCATACCCTTGGGTACGGGGCGGAACGACCGCAAATCATACAAAGGAGCGCCCGAGCCGTTCGGCTCGGGCGCTCCTCGGTTTTTACGGTGTCAATAGAAAGTGGCTAACGCATTTTGAAATTGAACGGCTTGTGCCCGTTTCGTCAATTAAGCTTGTAAAACAGATCAAATCTTTTCAAGGTTTTCTCTCGCGTAACGAGCCAAAAAGCCTTCCAGCGGAGGCAGGGCGCGATAACGCTTGTTGAATGTGAGAACCGCCGCTTCGGTGGCGGGGGAGGGGAAGTGGGCGGTGTTGTAGACATCCACCTGATGCTCGATCAGAAATCCCTCGTAGAGGGCGCGATGCTCCTCGGCGCCAACCAGCGCCAGCGCGTTTCCAACGGTGGGGGCAAAGCAACGGTTGTCATCCTCAAAGAACTCTGCCAAGCCCTCGCCCAAAAGCATTTCGGCGTCAAATTCCCACAGGGTATAGATGGCGGCGATCTCCTTGGGAAGCACCTGCACCCAGTCGGCGGGAGTGCCGCTTCGATCCTCTCCCAGGGCTTCGGTCATGGCTTTCTCCGCTCGGTGCGCAGCGGCGGACAGCAGATCCTCGTCGGAAAGGGTTGCCAGCTCCTCGGTTGACATGGCGGCATAGATCGCCAGCTGCTTGTCGTATTCCTCCATCGCTTTTTGTATGAATGCCTTTGCGGAGAAAAGCTCCTTGATTTTTTGAAACAGTCCCATAACGTCCTCCGTTTTTTTGATACCCTCATTATATCACGGTTTGGGCGGTTTGTCAATGAAAAAAAGTAAAGGTCTCCCTACGAATCTCCCGACGCATCAGCAGAATTGCCGCCAGATTTACGGTGGTGAGGGCGGCAATGGCAAGGTCGGAAAGCTGCCAGATCAGGTTGGGCGCGATGGTGCCTCCCAGAGGGATGCTGAGCAGAAAGGCGAGGAGAAACAGCCGTTGGCAGGTCTTTCCTCGACCCACGGCGGTCAGTGTTTCGGTGCCGTAGCCTGCCCAGCAAATCACGGTGGCGTAGCCGAAGCAAAAGATGGCGGCGCCGAGAAAGATCCCCGACCATTTTCCCAGCACCGAGGTGAAGGCACCCACTGTTAGCATCACGGCGTCTCCCTCCAACGCCGCGGGGTAGATAGGGGACACCAGGATTACGAGCGCCGTGAGGGTGCAGAGCAGGATTGTGTCCACAAACACCTCAACAATTCCCCAAACGCCCTGTGCGGCGGGAGAATCGGTGTTGGCGGCGGCATGGGCTGTGGGGGCGGTTCCGCAGCCTCCCTCGTTGGAAAGCAGACCTCGCATGGTTCCCGTTCGCAGGGCGCGGGAGGTGAGAAAGCCCAGCACGCCTCCCGCGGCGCTTGTTGGATGAAGGGCGTCTCGAAAGATTGCGCCAAGGGCTTGGGGAAGCTGCTCCGCCCGCAGTAGCAGAACGGCAACCGAAAGGATCAGATAGCCTGCCGCCATGATGGGAACCAGATATTCGGTGAGGGCGGAGATTCCCGAGGCCCCCCTTCCGATCACGGGGATTGCTGCGATCAGCAAAAAAAATCCGCAGAGCAGGGGCTTGATTCCAAGCGTTCCCTCCAGGGCGGAGGTGACGGCATGAGTCTGGATGATACAGCCCATGGAAAAGGCGTTGAGCAGAAGAAGGCAGGCAAAAATTGCGGACGCCAGTGCGGCGGCGCGGGGATGTCCCCGATGCTCCAGCCCCTCTCGGATGTAGTAGATCGCTCCTCCTCGCCAGCCCGCGCCGCTTGGGTGACGGTGGCGCACGGCAAGCAGGATCTCGGCATACTTCAAAAGCATGGCGGCAAGGGCGGAGACCCACATCCAAAGAATCGCTCCCGCGCCGCCAACGCTCAAGGCGTTTGCTACTCCCACAATGTTGCCCACGCCAAGGGTTCCCGCCAGCGCGAGCGTGACGGTGCGGAAGGGGGAGATTCCCTCGGCGGAGGGACGGGCAAGCGCCTTCAGCATTTTTCTTGGGTGGCGAAAGGGGGCGCCCTTCAGATAGATCAGCAGAAACACCCCGCAAAGTAGTAAGAGGATCGGGGTTGCACCGCCGAGGAGAAGAAACTGCAGAACGTTGGTCATGGCATCCTCCTGCGCGTTACAGCGCGTTTTTTAGCATTCTGCTTCAGCATATGAGGGGAGAGAGAAAACTATGCTTGGTGAGCGGTCACTCTGCTTTCGTCGAATTTGGTATAAAATGTTAAAAGTGTGTGAATTATGAAAAAAAGGACTTGATTTTTTCTGAAATAAGGGTACAATATTAGCATAGATTAGCACTTGACTCTTTCGAGTGCTAACAGATTCATCCTTGGATGAGAAACACAGGAGGCATTTGAATATGAATATCAAACCGTTGGCAGACCGCGTTGTGGTAAAGCTCGTGGAAGCCGAAGAAAAGACAAAGACCGGTATTTTCCTCACCGCGTCGGCGCAGGAAAAGCCCCAGGTTGCTGAGGTTGTTGCAGTTGGCCCCGGCGCTTATGAGGATGGCAAGCTGATCCCCATGGAGGTGAAGATCGGCGATAAGGTGATCACCGGTAAGTATTCCGGAACCGAAGTGAAAATGGACGGTACGGAATACACCATCGTGAAGCAGAGCGACATTCTCGCGATTGTAGAGTAATATACAGGAGGAACGATAGATATGGCAAAGGATATTCTTCACGGAATTGAAGCCCGCAACGCATTGGTGCGCGGCATTGATAAATTGGCAGATACCGTTAAGATCACGCTGGGGCCCAAGGGCAGAAACGTGGTGCTTGACAAGAAATACGGTTCTCCCCTGATCACCAACGACGGTGTGACCATCGCCAAGGAGATCGAGCTGGAGGACGAGGCGGAAAACATGGGCGCGCAGCTGGTGAAGGAGGTTGCAACCAAAACCAACGACGCCGCAGGTGACGGTACCACCACCGCAACCCTTTTGGCGCAGGCATTTGTGCGGGAGGGTATGAAGAACGTTGCGGCGGGAGCCAATCCCATGGTGCTTCGCAAGGGTATGAAGAAGGGTGTGGACGCCGCTGTTGCATCCCTGGTGGCATCCTCCAAAAAGGTGAACGGCTCTGCCGATATCGCCCGTGTAGGAACCATTTCCGCAGGCGACGAGGTGATCGGTCAGCTGATCGCCGACGCAATGGAGAAGGTGACCTCCGACGGCGTGATTACCATTGAGGAATCCAAGTCCGCCGATACCTATTCCGAGGTTGTGGAGGGTATGCAGTTTGATCGCGGCTACCTCTCTCCCTACATGGCAACCGATATGGATAAGATGGAGGCTGTGATTGATGACGCGCTTCTTCTGATTACCGACAAGAAGATTTCCAACATTCAGGAAATCCTGCCCCTTCTGGAGCAGATCGTTCAGTCGGGCAGAAAGCTTTTGATCATTGCCGAGGACGTTGAGGGCGAGGCGCTCACCACGCTGGTGCTGAACAAGCTTCGCGGCGTGTTCAACTGCGTTGCCGTAAAGGCTCCCGGCTTTGGCGACAGACGCAAGGAAATGCTGCAGGATATTGCCATTCTCACGGGTGGTCAGGTGATTTCCGCCGAGGTTGGCTTGGAGCTGAAGGATGCTTCCATTGAGATGCTGGGTCAGGCACGTCAGGTGAAGGTTAACAAAGAGCATACCATTATCGTTGGCGGCTTCGGCATGACCGATGCCATCAAGGCGCGCATCAATCAGATTCGCATTGCTATTGAGGAGACGACCTCTGAATTCGACCGTGAAAAGCTCCAGGAGCGTTTGGCGAAGCTGGCGGGCGGTGTTGCCGTGATCAAGGTTGGCGCCGCAACCGAGGCTGAAATGAAAGAGAAGAAACTCCGCATTGAGGATGCGCTCAACGCCACCAAGGCGGCTGTTGAGGAGGGGATCGTTGCGGGTGGCGGAACCGCGTATCTCAATGCGATTCCCGCTGTGAAGGCTCTGCTCTCCGAGCTGAAGGGCGACGAGGCTACCGGAGCCGCAATCGTTGCAAAGGCTCTGGAGGAGCCCGTTCGTCAGATCGCCGCAAACGCAGGCTTCGATGGCGGCGTTGTGGTGGATAAGATTGTGAACAGTGGCAAGCAGGGTTTTGGCTTTGACGCGTACAACGAGATTTACTGCGACATGGTTGCCAGCGGCATTGTGGATCCCACCAAGGTGACCCGCAGCGCTCTGCAGAATGCCGAGTCCATCGCATCGGTTATTCTCACCACCGAGGCGGTTGTTGCCGACCAGAAGGAGGAAGCTCCCGCGGCGGCTCCCGCAGCAGGCGGCATGGGCGGCGGAATGTATTGATCCGCATCCCAAACAAATCAATAATCAGGCGCGCCCACCGTCGTTTACGGTGGGCGCGCTATTTTTATCCGTAGGTCACGTTGAAGCCGTAGACCTCCTTATATTTTTCGTGGCAGAGTCGTTGGTTTTCCTCCAGCATCCGTCGCTCGTTTTCCCGCAGGGATAGGGAAGGGTCGGGATAGATGAGGGGCATCACGTGAACGGTGTAGGCTTGCTTGGGAAAGCCGTCGCCGTCGAGAGTGTCCTGATCCTCCATGGTAACGAAAATGGGAACGATGGGAACGCCGTGCTTGGCGGCGTAGAAGAAGGCGCCCTCCTTAAAGGGGCGGGGCTTGCGGTAGTTCCACCACATTGCCTGCTCGGGGTAAACCAGCACCAAGTCTCCTCTGCCGAGAAGCTCCTCCATTGCCTGAGAAAAAAGCCGCATGGTTTTCAGATTTTTACTGAGAGGCAGAGTGTCGCAATGACGCATCAGGTAACCAACGATACCGGGCTGAAAGTAGTTGAACTCCTTGATCACCCGCCAGAACCGTCTGCCGCCGCCGATCCGATCGGCAACCTCCTTGACAGCCAGATTCTCAAATTTACTGAAATGGTTGGAGGTGAGAATGGCGCCGCCTCCTTGTCGCTTCAAGTTCTCTAAATGCTCCTCGCCAACCACGCGGATCCGCAGATCCCGCCGCAGGATCCTCTGCGCGATGGCGGCAAGGATCCGTGTGACAAAGGCGTGAAAGCGGGAGGAAAATTTGACCTGCAGATAGTCTACCTCATCGGGGGTGAGGGGATGACCTTCGGGGTCGGGCTCCACGTCGCGGTGAAAGCTGTCACCGCCCTCTTTTTCGTAAAGACGGATTCTTTCCAGCACCTCCAGTCGCTCTGCGGACTGCTTTTTTTGTTTTTCACGCATGGCTTTCCTCCGAATCGGCGGAGGGAAGGGTGATCTCGCCCGTTAGTACCCGACGAAAGTTTTCCTTCGAGCGACAGATGCGCTTCACGCTCTGATGCAGGCGGCGCTTGGCGATTGCGTGCTTGAGCTTGCCTTGCCAGCCGAAGCTCCGCAGAATCTCGCACAGACGGCTGTGGTAGGGGGTGCGGGCGGCATAGTGCCAAAAGAGGTCGCCGTAGGAGATTTTGCGGTAGAGCCAGGGCTTGTAGAACATATTGTAATGGACCAGCATGGGGATGCCGTTATAGTCCTCGTTTACCGACATTTTGTTCCAGCCCTGATCCAGATACAGCACACGGTCGCGGCAAAGGATATTCAGATAATCCTGGTCGGGACAAACGGTTTCAAACCGATGGGTGGTGAGCAGATGGATGAACTTTTCCTCAATTTTTTGGATGCGGAACTGATCCAGATTCATCACCAGCACGCCCGAGTTGAAATAGCGGCGGTAGGGAATTCCCAGCCCCTCCTCCGCGTAGCGCTGAAAGTCCTTGCAGCTTGCGATCACCTCGTCTGAGGCTGCGGCAACCAATCGGTTCCCCAGGGGAACACGGTAGAGTCCCGAAAGATCGGCATTCACGGCAATGTCCGCGTCCAGATAGATTACCTTGTGGTATTGCGGAAAAAGGGAGGGGATAAAAAGTCGGAAATAAATAGAGGCTGTGTAGTAATCCCGCAGAGCGAGACGGTCGGCAATCGGCTTCAATTGATTGCTCACGTCCACGGTGCGGATGGTCACGCGATCGGTAGCCATGTTGAGGATATCTCGCACGCCCGAACGCTCCAAGCCCGTGTTGAGAATGTGAATATCGCAGGCGGTATCGGGGGCAAGGTTATCAATCAGGGAGCGAACGGAAACCGCCAGAAAGGGCAGGTAGTTGTTGTCGCAGGAAAAAAAGACGGGAATGGAATGCATGAAATTCTCTCCTTTGCTGTTTCCGAATGGAGTGATGGAGGCGCATTTCCCCGCTTGGGTCGCCTCGCAGACTTATTATAGCAGAAACAGGGCGGTAGAGCAACCTACTCCTCCGTTCGGGGGGTCTACCCTTCGGAGTCTATCACTCCCGCGGGAGTAGGAAAGGAATTCTACCGAGAGTAGAGAGGATTTTTTTGGAGAAAAACGCAATACGTGGCGCAAAAAAAGGCTGTTGCGAGCAGTCTGCACGGTTGGCGCGAATTGAATTTCAATTTGCGCCGCTCCGAAAGCTTCCCCGCGGTTTGAATAACCGCGTTCCGTAAACGGAAACGAAATCTTTTCGGAACAAGGTGCGGATTTGTTGCACAGCCCTTTTAGGGAGAATTATTTTCTTGTTTGCTTCAGCTGTCCCCAAAGGATCAGCGCCGCTTGGGTGGGGATGCCGATGAGAAAAAGCATCCAGATGTTGGCTTTGCAGGAAACCAGCAGCTGTAAGTAAACCGCCACCAACAGCGACCATGACAGAACCGAGCGGAACACCGTTGTGGTAACGCGGTAGCCCCATCGGTGAAACATGGCGGAAAGAAAGAGGAAGGACACCGGAACCGCCCAAATGAAGGACATCCAAACCCATTTGGAATAAACTGCGGCGGAGGCGAAGATCACGGTTGCGGTGATCCACACAGCGCTCACGGCAAGAAGCGCCATGAGAAAGCGGTAGTTTCTTTGGCTTTTGGCGGCAGCCACCTCCGGCTCCAGGCGTTCGGCTGCGTTCTCGGTGACGAGGTCATTCAAGGTTACGTTGAACAGCTCTGCCAGTTGTATCAGCACCTTCAGGTCGGGCAACCCCTCTCCTCGCTCCCATTTGGACACCGACTTATCGGAATA
>SVSC01000140.1 GCA_015064525.1 Oscillospiraceae bacterium | reverse complement strand
CACCGCCGATATCCACCACCATATTGCCCTCGGGGGCATAGATATTAAGTCCCGCGCCAATGGCAGCGGCTGTGGGCTCCTCGATCAGATAGACCTTGCTGGCGCCCGCCTCGGAGGCGGCATCCCGAACCGCTCGTTCCTCCACCTCGGTGATACCGGAGGGAACGCATATCATCACCTTAGGGGCGATGAACATATTTCCATACGCCTTCCTGATGAAATACTGCATCATTTTAAGGGTAACCTCATACTGGCTGATCACACCCTCCCGCAGGGGTCGAACCGCAACGATATTTCCGGGAGTGCGCCCCAGCATCTGCTGCGCCTCCCGACCAACCTTCAGAATTCGCTCGGTGTTGATGTCGATGGCAACCACAGAGGGCTCCTGCAGCACAATTCCCTTGCCCTGCACGTACACCAGAACGGTGGCAGTTCCAAGATCAATGCCAATGTTTCTGCCAAACTGCAAGCCCTTCAGCCATGCCTTGATGCGAGTGAAAAGACCGCCCCGCACAGGCGCTTTTCCCCGCCCTGTCTGCGGCTTGGCGGCTGCCTTTGCTCTGTTTTTTTCCGACGATGCGGTTGCAGGCTTCGGCGCTCCCTTTGGCGCTCCCGTTTTCTGCGGCACGTTCTTCCCTCCCTTCCAAGCGTTTTGGTACCGATACCAACATTATACATGATTTTTCACGGAAAATCAATCCCTTTGTAAAAAAAGATCGCGGCAAAGCGGTTTTTCTTTCAGATCCGATGGGATGGCTGAACAAGAACGGGAGTTTTGTTGGTGTCGTCCGAGGCAACCGCAAAGCAGTAGATCTCCCGCGCGCCGCGCTTCCGCAGCAACCGCGCCACCGTTGCCATGCTGAGCCCTGTGGTTACGATATCATCCACCAAAAAAACAGCCCGTTCGGAAAGCTCCGCCTCACCCTTCAAGAAAAAGCTCGCGCGGGCATTCTTCCGCCGTTCCTCCGGTGTCAGATGCTTTTGCGCTTTTCCCTTATGATGGGTTCGACGAACAACGGAAAGAAGCTCCACCCCAAGGCAAGCGGCAAGCGCCCTTGCCAATTGCTTGCCCTGATCGGTTCCCCGATCCAGCAGAGCCCGTCGGCTTCTGGGAAGATAGACAATCACCGCTTCCTCGGGCTCGATCCGATGCTCCCGCATACAGGCGCGGACAGCCCTTTCCAGCTCCGATGCCAAAAACTCCACGGCAGCGCGGGAGGGCGCATCCTTGATCCGATAAATAATCCGATTCTGCGCCGCCTCCCGCGTGCCGTGAAGATAATAAACCGATTTCCGAAATTCCAGACATTTCGCCCGCCTCATCTCCTCGGTCACGCAGACACATTCCGAAACCGTTCGTCCACAGCATTCGCAGGGCTCCAGCAGCGCCTGACGCCATTGGGAGCCGCAATCCGCGCAAAGAGGCGTCGGTGCGGGTACGCCAAAGCCGAGGAAGGGTAACAACCCGCCGCAGGAGGCGCACTTGGGCGGGAACAACAGATTGATCAGGCGACTCATCCTTCCTCCCTCGCTCGAAGCCAATACACCAGCCCCGTGTAGCGGAGTGCCTGACGGTGATTGATCACCATGGCTCTCACGGTGTCCTCTCTTCCCACCACGATCACAATACATTGCGCCCGCGTAACTGCCGTGTAGAGCAGATTTCTTGAAAGGAGCATGGGCGGAACGTTCCCCAAGGGCAGGATGACAATGGGATACTCGCTTCCCTGACTTTTATGCACCGTGATGGCATAGGCAGGCTCAAGATCCTCCAGCAGGGAGAATTCGTAGCTGACGTAGCGATCGTCGAAGCGGATGCGGATGCACTCGTCCCTCGGGGAAATCTCCTCGATCACACCGATATCGCCGTTGAAAATCCCGCACCCCACCGTGCCGTCCGTTCTTTCCCACTCCACGTCGTAATTGTTCCGCACCTGCATCACACGGTCACCCTCGCGAAAAACCAGCTCCCGAAAGCGATGCTCCCGCTTTTGCGGAGACGGCGGATTCAGCGCCTCCTGAAGCACCTGATTGAGATGCTCGGTGCCGCTCTCTCCCTTTCTGGAGGGGGCAATTACCTGCGTTCCCGTTACCGCCATCTCTCCATAGGTGCGTGGCAGACGGGTGCGGCAAAGCTCGGCAACCGTTGCGCAAAGAGCGGCGTCCTCTCCTCGCGGCATAAAGAAGAAATCATTGTTTTTTACGTCCAGGCGGGGCATTTCACCGCGATTGATGGCGTGGGCGTTGGTAACAATCAGGCTCCTCTGCGCCTGACGGAAGATCTCGGTAAGGCAAACGGTCACAAACCGCTCCGAGGCAATCAAATCTCTCAGCACGTTTCCCGCTCCCACCGAGGGAAGCTGATCGGAATCGCCGATCAGGATCACCCGCGCGCCCGGCTTCACCGCTCGCAAAAGCGCGCTCATTAGAGCGTTGTCCACCATGGATGCCTCATCCACGATCAGAACCTGCTCCTCTAAAAGATTATTTTCGTCCCGATGGAATTTCGGTCTTCCCCCCGATTCCTCGCCGCCGTACTCCAGCAGTCGGTGAATCGTTCTTGCCTCGCAGGAGGTGGACTCGGATAACCGCTTTGCCGCTCTCCCCGTGGGAGCGCAAAGAGCAATTTGCCAGCCCATGCTGTCGAAAATATGCAACAGCGCCCGCACCACCGTGGTCTTACCCGTTCCAGGACCTCCCGTGAGCAGCATCACGCCGTTCTCCAGCGCCGAGGCAATGGCTTGCCGCTGTAGGCTGGCGTACCGCACACCGCTCTCCCGCTCCTCGCTTTCAATGAAAGCGCCGATATTTCTCGTATCCGTAATGGGGCAAACCCGATCAATGAGGCTGAGCTTGGAGGCGATATACTTTTCGTTCTCATACTGACGCACGTCATACAAAAATTGAACCCCGTCGAAGCAGGTTTCCCGCAGCTTGTTTGCCCGCAGCAGCGCCGAAACCGCGCTCTCCACACGGTCAACGGAAACCTCCAGCAAGCGCGCGGCACTCTCAACCGCCTTTTGGCGAGGCAGACAGACGTGTCCGTTCTGCTGGGCGTTGGTGTTGATCAGATAGGAAAGTCCGCTGCAAATTCTTTCCTCGGAATCCCGCTCCAACCCCAACTGCTCTGCCATACGGTCGGCTCGCTCAAAGCCGATGCCCTCAATCTCCTCGCACAGAACGTAGGGATTTTTTTTCGCCAGATCCACGGCGCCGCTTCCCCAGCGATTGTAGATGCGAACGGTTGCCGCCGCGCCGAAATACTCCCGAAAGAACATCATGGCGGAACGGATTCCCGCCTTATTTCGAAAGTCCTCGGACATGGCTCTGGCGCGTTTGAGGGTAATCCCTTGAATTTGCGCCAACCAATCGGGGTGATTTTCCAGAACGTCGAAGGTTTCGTCGCCAAATTCGTCCACAATCCGCTGGGCAGTCTTGGGGCCGATCCCCTTCACTCCCCCCGAGGCAAGATACCGCAGGATCGAGGCGCTGTCGGCAGGCAGCTGCTTTTCCCAGGATTCCACCTTGAACTGTCTGCCATATTTGGGATTATGCACCCATTTTCCGATCACCGTGACAGAATCGCCCTCGCCAACGTAGGGCATGATCCCCGTGATGGTGATCAGATCGTTTTCCTCGGTGCCCATATCGCAGATCGCGAAGCCGTTGTCCTCGTTGGCGTAGATCACGTGCTCAATCTGCCCCGTCATGCGAATCAAGCCCTGATCGTCGGTCACTTCAAAAGCCCTTTCCATACCGTCTCCTTTCTCATCCTTTGAAAGATGCGGACTCCGCCCAACGGCAGGTCCGCATCCGATTGTTCTATCAATTAAACGTTAAAACAGCTTTTTCTTCAGCTGCTCTGCCAAATCGCAACGCTCCCAAGGAATGTCCAGATCCTCACGTCCCATATGACCGTATGCCGCCACCTGACAGTAGATGGGGCGACGCAGGTCAAAGCGCTTGATAATTGCCGCGGGACGGAGATCCACCAGCTCCAGAATGGCGTTGGCAATTGCCTGTTCGTCCACCTTCGCGGTTCCCTGCGTGTCGATCAGCACCGAAACGGGACGGGCAACGCCAATGGCGTAAGCCAGCTGCACCTCGCAACGGTCGGCAAGCCCTGCCTTCACCACGTTCTTGGCGATGTAGCGCGCCGCATAGCAAGCCGAGCGGTCCACCTTGGTGG
>SVSC01000011.1 GCA_015064525.1 Oscillospiraceae bacterium | reverse complement strand
AGTTGCTTTTTCCTTCGTAGATCCCGATGCTCCGCATCGCCCTACGGGTTCGACTGCGGCTGAGACTCGCTTCGCTCCTCACCGCCTCCGCTCAGGATGACACAACCATAAGCTCCCCTCTCCTAAATAAACTAAAATCGTGGAGCGTTTTGGGTGGTGGTACCAAAACGCTTGCGGCAGCTATTGCTTGGTGAGCGTACCGCAGATGGGCGGCAAAAAACTACCGACCAACCCGCCATGTATCACAAACTCCAAACCAACACCTACGAGAAAGTTCTTGGAGGTGTGGAACCTTCTTTCAAGAAGGTTCCACAAGCCAGCCCTTTCTTCCCAAACTAACATCGTGAAGCGCGCGAGTGAAGGCAACCGAACTTTTAAAAAGTGCTTTATCATGCAATTCAGATGACTATTTATCCATGCTTCACGAGCGTTTTTTGGGGGGATGTATTGCAAAATCTCATCTAAAAGCCAGGCTTGCCACCATAAAAATTCACCCGAAGGTTGCCGATTCAGCGCGCAGGTCAGCGCCTTTGAGATGCGCGAACGCAGGGTGCAGACCAAAGGCGTGTTTTCCCAAAAATCTTCGTCTAACCGACAAAATCCGTTCGTTTTGTCCACAAGCCGCGAAGAATGATCCAACTTCAAACGGCGACAAACCGCCTCCAAACCGTCCCTGTTCTCGTCCCAAACGTCAAAAAATCACCAAAACCAACCGCGACACGGGCAAATGACTTAGAAAACTTAATTATAAATTAAAAAATAAGGAATGAATTGCCGAAATCTTATTGACAAAAGGTGGCTATTGTGGTATTATATTATAGTATATTTATCCATAGGTGTTTTCGACATCAAAAAGCAAAAAACGAGAGGAAAGCAAACATGCAAACAAGTAAAAACTCCCAAACCAAACGCACAGGGCGCCCCCTCGCCGCTCTGACCACCTGGCTGTTGCTCATCGCATTGCTGGTGCAGTCCCTTTCTTTGGGCTGTATGGCGGCGATCAGCGACATCTCCTCCCTGCTCCCCGGCTCCTCGGGCTCTTCGGGCTCCAATCTCACGGGGCAAGCCTCGGGGATCGGTCACTTTCAGAGCGACGAGGTGATCGCAAAGCTGAAAAAGGACTTTCTGCAGTCGATCAATCAGGATCTCATCCAAAAGGTTGATGAGCTGAAGCTCACGGGCTCCGTGGGCGTGATTCTCTCCTTTTCCGAGAATTCCCTGATCAACACCTACAGCTCCTCCTCTGCCTCGAAAAGCATGAGCTACCGCGAGTTCAGCGGAAGCGCCGAGGCAAGACGCCTGCAGCTGCAGCTGCAGGACAACCAGAAAAAGGTGCTTTCCATGCTGCAGGGCAAAGGCTTGATCTCCGAGGTGAAGTACACCTACAGCAGCATTATGGATGGTGCCTACGTGACCACCACCTTTGAGCAGCTGGACGAGATTGCCGAGATTCCGGGCGTGGAGCGCATTACGATCTCCGATACCTATGAGGCAGCCGCCGCCGTGGAAAACCCCGTGAACGTTTACGATACGGGTATCTTCAACAGCAGCGACATCAGCTACACGGGTAAGGGAACCATCGTTGCGATTCTGGATACCGGCTGTGACTACACGCACACCGCCTTCACCTCTCATCAGGTGGTATCCCCCCTCTATGACCGCGACGATATTGCAGATATGCTCCCCAAAACCATGGCATACAGCTATGATCCCTCCCTGGAGGCAAGAGAGGTTTACTACGGAAACATTACCGGCAACAAAATTGCCTTCGGCTATGACTACGCCGATCGCGATGCCGATATTATGCCCTTCTCCAATGAGCACGGAACCCACGTTGCCGGCATCATCGGCGGTATGGACGACACCATCACGGGCGTTGCCATTGACACGCAGCTGGCAATCATGAAGGTGTTCAGCGACTATGAGGTGGGCGCCGACGACGGTGACATTCTTGCCGCGCTGGAGGACTCCATCATTTTGGGCGTGGACGCCATCAACATGAGCTTGGGTACCTCCTGCGGATTCACCCGAGAGGCAGATGACGATTACAAAAACACCCTTTACGATAACATCGAGCGCGCCGGCATCTCCCTGATCGTTGCCGCATCCAACGACTATAGCAGCGCCTTCGGCTCCGAGGGCGGTAACACCAATAAAACCGATAATCCCGATTCCTCCACGGTTGGCGCTCCCTCCACCTACAAGGCTGCCCTCTCGGTTGCCTCGATCAACGGTAACAAGGATCGCTATATGCTGGCGAACGGAACTCGCGAGGTCTTCTTCCATGAGTCCGTAAACCAGAATGCCAAGGAGTACGACTTCTTCGCAATGATGGGCATTACCGCCGATAATCCCACCGAGTTTGAGTACGTATCGGTTCCCGGCTTCGGTCTCGCCATCAACTATGCGGGTCTGGACATGAACGGAAAGATCGCGCTGGTTCGCCGCGGCGACATCACCTTTGAGGAAAAGGTGCAGTTCGCCTATGAGGCAGGCGCCATCGCCGTGATCATTTATAACAACGTGTTCGGCGACATTATGATGACCATCGGTAACGACGCAAAGATTCCCGCGGTTTCCATTGGTAAGGACGACGGCGATCTCCTCGCCATGCAGCCCGGCGGAACCCTGCTCTTCGATATCAACAATCTGGCTGGTCCCTTTATGAGCGACTTCTCCAGCTGGGGCCCCAACCCCGATCTGACGCTCAAGCCCGAGATCACCGCCCACGGCGGAAACATTCTTTCCGCAATCGTTGGCGGAGGCTACGATAAGCTCAGCGGAACCTCCATGGCGGCACCCAATATGTGCGGTATCACCGTGCTGATCCGCCAATACGTGAAGGAAAAGTACCCGAACCTCACCGCCGAGCAGGTGCGTGACCTTGTAAATCAGCTGTGTATGTCCACCGCAACCATCGCGCTGGATCGTAACGGCAACCCCTATTCCCCCAGAAAGCAGGGCGCGGGCATTGCCGATATTCTCAAGGCAACCACCACCGACGCTTATCTTCTGGTTGAGGGAAGCGGCAAAACCAAGCTGGAGCTGGGAGACGATCCTCACCGCTCGGGCGTTTACATCATGACCATTCAGCTGAAGAACCTTTCGGATGCTGCCGTGAGCTACAAGCTGGGCAACATTGCCATGACCGAAAGCGTTTCCACCTCCGATCCCGAAGTGGTGGCTGAAATCGGCTACCTCCTTTCCAATTCCACAAGCTACGCCGTTGCGAACGGTACCCTTGAGAACGGAATTCTCACCGTTCCCGCAGGCGGATGCGCCAGCGTAACCGCAACCATCACCCTCTCCAAGGAGGATAAGGCGTACCTCAACGCCAATTTCGCCAACGGTATGTTTATTGAAGGCTTCCTGACCTTTGAAAACACCCGAGAGAACGGCGTTGACCTGAACGCTCCCTTCCTCGCCTTCTACGGCGACTGGGGCGAGGCTCCCATCTTCGACCTGGATTACTACGAGGTGGAAACCGAGGCGCACAACAACGCCATTGATGACGACGACAAGATCAAGGCCGATTACTATCCCACAACCCCCGCAGGCTCCTACTACTACGACTACATTCTGCCTCTCGGAAGCTACGTTTATCAGATGGACGAATCCGAGTACACGCCCATTCCCGCAACCCGTGAGCATGCCGCAATTTCCTACTATCAGGATGCCATCAGCGGAATCTACGGCGTTTTCGCGGGTCTGCTCCGCGGAGCCAAGGAGCTGAACATCACCATCTCCAACGCCACAACGGGCGAGGTGGTTTGGACCGAAACCAAGTACGATTGCCCCAAGGCACACTACAACGGATCTCCTTATCCCTACGTTGCCATGATGGATATTCCGATGGCAAATTACAAAACCGGTGAGGTGTTCGGCTATAACAACGCGAAATATGAGGTTACCCTCTCCGCGAAGGCCGACTGGAACGGCGGAAGCAACGATTCCGACAGCTATAGCTTCTCCTTCTATATCGACTACCAGGCTCCCACCGTTACCGACGCTTATTTCTACTCCGAATACGATAAAACCCTGAAGGAAAACCGCTACTACGTGGACCTCACGGTTTACGACAACCACTACGCAATGTCGGTTCGCCCCATCATCGCTTATGAGTTCACCAACCCCAAGGGCGAGCTGGAGAGAACCTACGCCTCCCTCAGCAACAACCCCATTCCCGTATATCAGGAAAACCGCGGGGAGTCCACCAAGGTGAAGATTGAGATCACCGACTATATTGATCGCATTGCATCGTCCGCAAACCCCGAAGGAATCACCTTCTTCCTGGATGACTATGCAATGAACTCCAACATTTGCTTCGTTCCCTTCCCCGAAACCAAAAATTCGGAGTTGGAATTCATCGTTCCCTCGATGGATCTGGACATCAACCAGACCTTCGACCTCACCACCTATCTGGCGCGCCCCGACAGCGACGAGGCTGTAACCGTTGATTACCTGAAAACCCTTACCTGGACCTCCTCCGATGAATCGGTGGTTGCCGTCCACAACGGTCAGATTCAGGCGTTGAAGAGCGGCTCCGCCACCGTTAGCGTTACGGGCTCTACCTGGACGTACACGGAAACGGTGAACGGCGAGAAGGTGGAAAAACCCCTCTACCGCACCATTGTGATCAACGTCAGCGGCAAGGAGGCAGACGTTGAAAAGCCCCAGATCGAGTCCTTGGATTTCTCTTCCTATTATACATTGTTCGCCTTTAACAGCGATATTGATTACTCCGAGATCGGAATCACCGGCTCCACCGGCTATTTCGGCAAGTCGGCGTCCCTCTCCTTCTACCCCTCCGAGCAGGTGCAGCTCTTCTATCAGCTCAAGCCTTGGAACCTCACTCCCGATCGCTACACGTTGAAGTGGTCCTCCAGTAATCCCAAGGTCGCAACCGTTGACGAGAACGGCATTGTCACCGCCGAGAGCGAGGGTCGGGCGCGCATTACCCTGCAGATCACCATAGACGGCAAAACCTCCTTGCTGGCAGCCCGTTGTTCCGTGGAGGTTAAGAGCGAGTTCATTATCGAGAACCGTATGCTGGTTGCCTACAAGGGCAAGGGCGGCGACGTGGTGATTCCCGATGACGAGGGTATTACCATCATCGGCTCCTTCGCCTTCTCTCACTTCGATATGGATAATAAAAAGGAAGTGGAAAAGGACGAAAACGGTTACTACGATATTGATGAAAAGAAAGAGCCTATCGGTAACAAGACCTTGACCTCCGTGGTGATCCCCGAGGACGTGGAAACCATTGAGAAATACGCCTTCTACAACTGTGAGCTTCTGAGAAACGTAACCCTTCCCACCAGCTGCAAAACCATCAATCAGTATGCCTTCTACAATTGCGAACGTTTGGAGAACGTCAACTTCGATAACGTTCACGTGATTAACGACTACGCCTTCTATAACTGCAACAGCCTCGCTTGCGAGGATCTGGGCGGTGTGAACCTGGCAGGCGTTACCTCCATCGGTGCTTACGCCTTCGCAAAAACCCGTTTGAAGTCCGTGACCCTCTCCAACCTGAGCCTCAGCGGCAAGGGCTCCTTTGCGGAGTGCGCAAAGCTGGAAACCGTTGTTCTCGGTCAGCGCACCAGAATTTCCGAGAGTATGTTTGAGGGCTCTGCCGTAACCTCCGTGGAAATCTTCGGCGACTCGATTGCCGACTCCTCCTTCAAGAATTGCTCCAAGCTCACGCAGGTTACCCTCAGCGGCGACCTCACCTATCTGGGCAGCGAGGCGTTCCGCGGCTGTAAGAGACTGACCACGGTCACCTTCAATAAGGTCTGCGAGATCATCGGCGCCTACGCTTTCGCCGATTGCACCTCCCTGAAGTCCTTCACCCTTCCCAACAACGCCCTTACTCTGAGCGATGGCTGCTTCTCCTCCTCCGCGCTCAACACGCTGATCTTCGCGGAGAACACCCGTCTGACGCAAACAGGCGCAGGTCTGTTTGAAAAGCTGAGCAGCATCACCTTTAACCTCAACGCATCCAATCCCTACGTTCTTTCCAACGGTGTGGTTTACACCAAGGATATGAAAACGCTGGTTCTCGCCGTTCCCGGCGCGGTTTCCGGCACCTTCACCGTTCCCGCAAGCGTAACCACCATCGCGCCGGGCGCCTTCTCCGCAAACAACGGCATCACCGACGTACGGTTTGAGGCAGGCTCTCAGCTGAAGGAAATCGGCGACGCGGCATTCGCGCTTTGCCCCATCCTCACCACCGTAACGCTTCCCGAAAGAGCGGTTAGGATCGGCAACTACGCATTCTTTGAGTCCAATATGCTCAGCTCCCTGAACACCGAGCTGGTTACCTTTGTTGGCGAATTCGCCTTCGAGAATACCGCGCTCACCACCGTCACCTTCCGTCAAAACAACCTGATTCTGTGCGCCGCCGCCTTCTATGGCTGCCCCGTGCTGAAAACCGTTGTGATCGAAGGCAGCAACGCGATCATCTGCGATTACGCCTTCTGCCAAACCGGCGTTACCACCGTTCGCCTGACCGGCAACGGCGTGACCGTTGGGGAGGGCGCCTTCATGGAATGTAAGAGCCTCCGCAGCTTCGACTTTGAGGCGCTCATGGGCACCGTTGGCAACACCGCGTTCTTCGGATGCACCGGAATCGTTAGCGTGAATATGCCCAACGTCACCGAGCTGGGTGTGGGTGCCTTCGCGGATTGTCCCAACCTGAAGCACTTCAGCGCCGAAAATCTGGCGATCGTTGGCATGAACGCATTCGCTCCCTACGATGAAAACGCGTTCAGCGGCGCATCGTTCACCACCATTTACGCTCCGAACCTGCGTTCCATAGGCGAAAGCGCCTTCTACGGCTGTATCTACCTCACCGAGATCGACCTTTCCAAGGCAACCAGCGTCAGCTCCACCGCCTTCGCGTTCTGCGAAAACCTGAAGCGCGTGACCCTCTCCGAAACCCTCACCGCGCTGCCCGAGCTGGTGTTTTACGGATGCACCGCGCTCACCGAGATCGACCTTTCCAATCTGGTTCGCATCGGCATGGGCGCCTTCTACGGCGTTCCCCTGCCCAAAACCCTGAATCTGGAGAAGGCTGAGTACATCGACGCCAGCGCCTTTATCGAAATGGAGGAGCAGGGACTCCACTACGTGGAATTCGTGAACGCTCCCAACCTGCTCTACGTTGGCGACCAGGCATTTGCCGCCTGCAAAAAGCTCCGCGGCTTCTACGCCCCCAAGCTGGAGCATATCGGCGCGGGCGCCTTCGCCCTCACCGCTCTGGAGGAGTTTGAAATTCCCTCCACCCTCAAGGAGATGGGCTTCAGTGCCTTCGAGGGAGCCGACAGCCTCAAGAGCTTCTACGCAACCGTGGACGGCAAAAAGCTGACCGACCATCAGTTTGATCACATCATGATCAAGGACGGTGTTCTCTACAGAGTAATCGAGAACGGCTATGAGCTTTCCTGCTATCCCGCGGCAAAAACCGACTCCACCTTCACCGTGGCAGAGGGAACCGTTCGCATCGAGTACTGTGCCGTGATGCTCAACAAGTATCTGGAAAAGGTGATTCTTCCCGAATCCCTCCGTGTGATCGGCAACTACGCATTCTATCTGTGCGAAAATCTGGACACCTTCGTTTTCCGCTCCTACTACGCGCCCGATCTGGAGGGCACCATGAGCGAGGAGATCGGAATCAACAAGGAAAACGTTGATCAGTTCCCCGGCTTTGATCAGCTCTACGCCTACGACTATTACTTCTACACCCAGGGAATTCTCGGAACTCCCTTCTACTACTCGAACTTCATTGGTACGGTTGGATCCGTCGACGCACAGGGACTTACCTGCGTGCTTCCCGATAACTGCGAGGGCTACGATTCCATGATCTACCGCGCATACTTCACCGTTGCCGAGGAAACCTCCGGAGCAACCGCAGGAAAGTTCGCCATCGCCTTTACCGACGCCGCCAAGAAGCTGCCCGCCGTAACCGATCGCTTCGATAAGCTGCTGGTTGATGCCGCCATCGTTGCCTACAACGCCCTGGAGGGTCATCCCGAGGAGCTTGCAGTTGTTGATCAGGCGCTGATCGACCGCTTCCAAAAGGCGCGCAGCGAGTATCTGATTGACGTTGCCGAGGATAAGATCGCGCACCTCTTTGATCTGGATTGCTCCGAGTACGCCTTTGAGGCCGTGAAGGAAGCAAAGGAAGCGTTTGAAGCCCTCTCCAAGGAGGAGCAAGCGCTGGTTGAAAACGCGCCTCGCCTTTCCGCAAAGCTGGAGGAGCTGACCGTTGTGATGGGCATGGAGCCCGACTTCAACCGCCCCTTCCGCGAGCATTTCCCCGAGGAGCCCACGCCCGAGGATCCTCCCGTTGTGGAGCCTCCCGTTGAAAACAAGAAGGATCCCACACTCCTGATCTGCATCGCGCTGGCAGCCGTGGTGGTTCTGGTAATCACGCTCTGGATCGTCACTGCCGTCATCGACAAAAAAAGAAACGCAAAGCGCCTCTCCGCGGAGAAATCCAACGAACAGGCTCCCGCAGAGGAGGCAGCCTCCGAGGAGGAGGAGAAAAAGTCCTCTCTCCCCGCCTATGCAATTCCCGTGGTTGGATTGGTTCTCATAACGGCGATTCGGATTGTCACCAATATCAACAAAAAAAGAGGATCGTAAAATGACAAAAAAACATTTGCTTCTTCTTTCTCTGCTTGTCCTCACCCTGACGCTTCTGCTGTCGGGGTGCGGCAGGACGGAGAACAATCTGGACGGCAAGTACGTTGCCACCTTCCATTTGAACGGCGGTACCCTTGACCTGAAGTCCTTCAACGTTTCCACCAAGATCAACTATGCCTACGACCCAAATTCCCTGATTCTGGATCCCTCCGGCTACAGCAACTATGAGATCTACCGCTCGGGCTACAACTTTACGGGCTGGTACACCTCCCCCGATTGCCGCCCGGAGGAGCGCTGGGATTTCAACACCAACGTGATCGACCGCGAGAGCCTCGCGCTCTATGCGGGCTGGGAAAAAAAGATCTCTTATACCTATTCGGTCTGCTATAAAAACGGCGAGGAAACCGTGGTTCTCGGCACCTATTCCGTGGAGCCCGATGCCGTTTTCGAGGATTATCGCAAGCACGCCAACAAGCGTGACGGCTTTACCGCAAAAGGCTTCTATTCCGACGCCGCCTGCACCACCCCCTGGGATTTCACAACCAAGCACCCGGGCGGAGACACCGACACCGATATTCCCGTGTACGTTGACTACGTTGAGGGCGATTGGATCCTTGTGGACACCTACGACAAGCTGATCGCCGCCAAAAACAGCGGAAATATCTACCTCACAGCGGATATCGACTGCCAAGGTCAGCCTCTCAGCTTCAGCGGCACCTTCGATTCCGTCTTTGAGGGGAACGGCTTTACCGTCAGCAACTTTACCGTGGAAAAGTCGGGCGGTAAGCTGATGCCCACCGCAGCGATCTTCCAAACCCTCGGCGCCAATGCCGAAATCCGCAACGTTAATTTCACCAACGTCACCTACCAATTCATGGATGTGGATGGCGCCAGCAAGGTGAAGGTTGCCGCCCTCGCAAGAGACTGCAACGGCGGTAAGCTCGAAAACGTTACGGTTTCGGGCGTGCTGAAAACCAACTCCGCAACCGATTTCACCGAAAGCCTCACCAAACCCGTTTATGAGGAAAAATCCCCCATTACCGTAAACAATTTTACCGCTAATATCACCGTTGAAAAGGTTGAAACGAATTCTTAAATCAAAGGAGATATAAAAAATGAAAAGAATGAAGAGAATCCTCACCTTCGCGCTGGCGTTGGTTATGCTTGCCTGCAGCCTCACGGCTTGCTCAAGCTGCGGTCAAGAGGGCAACAATCCCTCCACCGGCAACGGCATCAGCAACGAATCCACCCGTCTCGTGCTTTCCACCGCGGAATTGGATGGCGTGTTCAACCCCTTCTATTCCTCCTCCGCAGCCGATGGCAACATCATTGGCATGACCCAGATCTCCATGCTCTCCTCCGATAAGTACGGCAAGGTGGCATACGGAGAAAACGAGGCTTGCGTGGTTCTTGACTATGAGGCGAAGCCCATTCAGGACGCCACCGGCAAGACCGCCCAAACCGTTTACCGCTTTGTTCTGAAAAACAATCTGAAGTTCAGCAACGGCTCTCCCCTCACCATGAAGGACGTGCTGTTCAACCTCTACGTGTATCTGGATCCTGCTTACTATGGCAGCGCCACCATCTACTCCACCGACATCGTTGGCTTGGAGGAATACCGCACGCAGAGCAAAAACGAGAACGAGCAGGATAGCTTTAACGCGCAGTTCGATTCCCTCGCCGCAGACCGCGTGCAGAGACTTTTGGACTGCCTGGAGATCGTTTACGACGAGAACGAGGGCACCAGCCTCAGCGATGACGCCATGATCGCCGCTCTTACGCAGGTGATGAACGACGCAAAGGATCTGGACGCAAAGTACGGCACCGTTGTGGATGACTACAACCTTGCAAAGAAGTACTTCCGCGAGGAGCTGGAGAAGGATTACAAGAACAATCTCGGCACCGCTCAGGACATTGTTTACACCGATAAGAACGGTCAGAAGGTAACCCTCACCACCGACACCGAGGCGTTCCTCTTTGCGGAGGGTCTCATTTGGTGGAACAAGGACGAGTACAAGTTCGAGTATTCTCTCGGCGAGGCAAGCAAGAACTGGAGCCAGCAGCAGGCAATCGACGCCATCTACAGCAGCTACGTTCCCAATCAGATGGACGTGGTTGTGACCCTGTGGCAGACCGCAACCGAGCTGCTCACCTACTTCTCTTATCTGGAAAAGCAGGCGTACTTTGCAGGCGTTCAAGACAAGATCGAGAACGTTTCCGGTATCCGCTACGCAAACCGCAAGGAAGCCGTTACCGTGAACGGTAAGGAATACGGCATTCCCACCCTCAACTCCGACGGCAGCGTTGCCAGCGGCAACGAGGTTCTGGAAATCACCATCAACGAGGTAGACCCCAAGGCGATCTGGAACTTTGCCTTCACCGTTGCTCCCATGTACTACTACTCCAACGAGGAGCAGATCAGTAAGTTCGACTATGAAAAGAACTTCGGCGTGGAATTCGGTAGCATCGAGTTCCAGGACAACGTAATCAAGAATCCCGATAAGATCGGCGTTCCCGTAGGCGCAGGCCCCTACAAGGCAACCACCCAGAGCGGCGATTCCTCCAACGTAACCGAGGACACCTTCCGCGCCCTCAACGTTGTTTACTTTGAGCGCAACGAGCATTTCATGTTCCCCGTTAAGATCAAGTACATCAACTATCAGGTGGTATCCACCAACCTCATGCTGGACACCCTCTATTCCGGCGGCGTTCACTTCGTTGAGCCCGCTTGTAAGCAGGAAAACATCGACAATCTGGAGTCCAGAAAGTCCGAGGGCTTTGAAAGCTCCTTCGTGATGACCAACGGCTACGGTTACATCGGTATCAACGCCGAGAAGGTTCCCAACCTGTCCGTGAGACGCGCCATCATGCACGCCATCAACACCCAGCACGCCGTTGACTACTACATGGGCTATTCCTACAGCATCTACCGCCCCATGACCATGGCATCCTGGGCATATCCCAAGGACGTGGAGCAAAAGCAGTACTACGCGTTTGACTCCACCGGCGCCATCAGCGAGCAGCTGGTGAAGGACGCCGGTTACACCAAGAACGCAGACGGCGTTTACCAGAAGGGCAACGACGTTTGCAAATACACCTTCACCATCGCGGGCGACACCACCGACCACCCTGCCTACAACTCTCTGAAGATCGCTGCCGAGATCCTCAACGCGCACGGCTTCGACATTGACGTGAGAACCGATATCAACGCGCTGGCAAAGCTGAACAACGGCGACCTCACCGTTTGGGCTGCCGCTTGGGGCGCAGGCGTTGACCCCGATATGTATCAGGTTTACCACATTGATTCCACCGCAGGCTCCACCGCAAACTGGGGCTACCGCGCAATCCGCAAGGACACCACCGGCAAGTATGCAGCCGAGCAGAAGCTGGTGAGAGAGCTTTCCGACATCATCGACCAGGCAAGAGAAACGCTGGACGAGGGTCGCAGAACCGAGCTTTATGCCGATGCCCTTGACAAGGTGATGGAGCTGGCTGTTGAGCTTCCCACCTACCAGAGAAGTGACCTGTTCGCCTATAACTCCAACATCATCGACACCTCCACCCTCACTCCCAAGGAGGATCTCACCCCCTATAACGGTCCTCTCAGCAGAATTTGGGAGGTTGGTCTGAAGGAAACCGCATAATCATCCTTTTTGAGAGGAACAAACGGAATGATTAAATATATACTGAAAAGAATCGGTTTATCCATTATCGTTCTGTTGGGTGTTTCCGTGATCATTTACTTTCTCGTTCGACTGATGCCGACGGACTATTTGGAAAATAAGTTCTCGGCTCAGCTGCGAGAGGGTACCCTCACCCAAGAGGATCTGGATAATTTCCGAAAGAAATACGGTCTCTATATGCCCGACGCCTATCTGACGCTTACCATGGGCGGCGGTGTGGAGTCCGGAACCCAATTCCAAGCCGACACAAAGCAATCCAAGCTGGAGGAGCTGGAAACGCAGCTCCTCTCCTATGCCGAATTCTACGCAGGCACCTACACCTGTGACCGCGAGGGCATTGTGCTGGAGCTGAAGGACGACGGCACCTATCGCTTGCTGGATAAAAGCGTTCTCACCGAAACCAAATCCCTGGCATCGGGCCTCTTTACCGCTGATGAGAGCGGACTTCGCATGAAGGAAGGCACCGCCGACTTTACCTCCGAGATTACCTACACCAAGGCAACCTTCTGGAATAAGCTCTCCGCCATCCTTTCGGGCTACTTCTCCTGGCTGGGAAATATGCTGAAGGGTGACATGGGTGACTCCTTTATTCACAACAAGCCCGTTGGAGCCGTGATCGCGGACCATATGTGGACCTCCTTCATCATCTCCTTTGTGGCTCTGATTCTGCAGTTCGCCATCGCCATCCCCATGGGTATCACCAGCGCAACGCACCAGTATTCCGCCCGCGATTACACCGTAACGGTGATCACCATGGTTGGTATTTCGCTTCCCTCCTTCTTCTTCGCTGCCCTTCTGATCAAGATCTTCTCCAGCTGGCTGGGTTGGTTCCCCGCCTCGGGTCTGGTGAGCGGCGGCTCCGCCAGCGTTGGCTTTGCCCACGCATTGGATATTCTCTGGCATATGGTGCTTCCCATGGTGGTTCTGGTGGTGCTTTCCATCGGAGGTCTCATGCGCTACACCAGAACCAATATGCTGGAGGTTCTGAATTCCGACTACATCCGCACCGCGCGCTCCAAGGGACTTTCCGAAAAGAAGGTCATCTACGTGCACGCCTTCCGCAATACCATGATCCCTCTGATGACCCTTCTGGCGGGTATTCTGCCCTCTCTGTTCGGCGGTGCCATGATCACCGAGGAGGTTTTCAGTATCGACGGTATCGGTCGCCTTGCCTACAAGGCGCTCCAACAGGGAGATATTCCCTTTATCATGGGATACAATATGTTCCTGGCTGTATTAACTGTGATCGGCACGCTCTTCTCCGACTTGATGTACGCGGTGGTTGACCCGCGCGTCAAGCTCTCGAAGTAAGCCTGTCGAGCAAGGAAAATGGAGAGTTTTATGGACGAAACAATGGACAAAAAATTAGAGCCCGCGCAGGCTCCCGAGGAAACCGAGGAGGTTTACTACAAAGAGATGTCCCCCGCGCAAATGGTGGCGCGGCGGTTCTTCCGCTCCCGCCTCTCTCTGGTGGGATTGATCCTTTTGATCGTTCTCTTTGTGTTCTCCTTCGCAGGCCCCCCCGTGATGCATCTGCTGGGCTATCAATGGCAGGAGACCCAAACCGACCTGACCCCCACCCTCAAGCGGGCGGGCTACTGGGTGGATTGGACCGATCCCAACGGAAACAAGGTCTCCACCTATCAGTATATCGAGGAGGAGGTTGGTATCAACGCCTACGCACCGATCTCCGCCTCTCACCCCCTCGGCACCGATGAAAAGGGCTTGGACGTGTTTATCCGCCTGATGTACGGCGGACGCATCTCCCTGACGCTGGGCTTTGTGGTTGTGATTCTGGAAACCCTTCTGGGAATCCTGATGGGCGGTATCTCGGGCTACTTCGGCGGCAAGGTGGACCAGCTCATCATGCGTATCGTGGATATTCTGAACTGTATCCCCACCCTCCCCATCCTGCTGATCGCCTCCGCTGTGCTGGATTCCTGGCAGATCGAGGCGCAAATGCGAATTTACTACCTGATGGTGATCCTAACCATCTTCGGCTGGAGCGGCACCGCCCGCATGGTGAGAGGTCAGATCCTCTACCTCCGCGAGCAGGAATATATCGTTGCCTGCGAGGTGATGGGCATTCCCACCTGGCGCCGTATCTTCAAGCACCTGGTTCCCAACATTATGCCTCAGCTCATCGTTTCCATGACGCTGGGTCTTGGTAGCATCATCCTCTATGAATCCACCCTGAGCTATCTGGGTCTTGGTATTCCCCTGCCCTATGCCGCATGGGGTACGATGATCTCCTCCTCCACCGATCCCGTGACCATGGCGTCCTATCCCACGCTGTGGATCCCCGCGGGCATTCTCATCGTGATCGCCGTTCTGTCCTTCAACTTCGTTGGCGACGGTCTGCGCGACGCGATGGATCCCAAATCTAAGAGGTGATAGGAATGAACAAGCACCGTAAAAATCCCAACACGCTCACCATTAAGGAGAGCCGTGCCATTATCAAAAGCAATCTTCGGGAGATGAAGCGCCTGGAGCAGCTCAAAAGAGCCAAGCTCACCCCCGATCAGTTCACCACCGTAATGAAGTCACCTGACAACATTCTGGAGATCGACAATCTGGAAACCTGCTTCTTCACCGACAACGGTGTGGTTCGCTCGGTGAACAAGATCTCCTTCGACGTTCCCAAGGACTCCATCATCGGTCTGGTGGGCGAATCCGGCTGCGGAAAGAGCGTTACCAGCCTTTCCATCATGCAGCTGGTGCAGGCGCCGCAGGGTCAGGTTGTTGGCGGCGAGATCCGCTTCCAGTCCGACGAGCTGGGCAAGGACGAGCAGGGCAGAAGCCGCTGCTACAACATTGTGAAAATGCCCACCCAGGATATGTGCCGTATTCGCGGCAAGGACATTTCCATGATCTTCCAGGAGCCCATGACCAGCCTGAACCCCGTGTTCACCGTGGGCTACCAGATCGAGGAGGTCTACCTGCTCCACACCCCCAACGCCACCAAGGAGGATGCCCGCCGCAAGGCAATTGAAATGCTTTCGCTGGTTGGAATCCCCATGCCCGAAACCATTGTGGACTACTACCCCCACCAGCTTTCGGGCGGTATGAGACAGCGGGTGATGATCGCAATCGCCCTCACAGGGAACCCCAAGCTGATCATTGCCGACGAGCCCACCACGGCTCTTGACGTTACCATTCAAAGCCAGATTCTCAAGCTCCTCAAAAAGGTACAGAAGGACTGCGGCGCATCCGTTATGCTCATCACCCACGACCTTGGCGTGGTTGCCGAAATGGCTGACTACGTTGTTGTTATGTACGCAGGCAAGATTGTGGAAAAGGGTACGGTTTACGAAATCTTCGATAACCCCCTCCATCCCTACACCATTGGTATCCAGAAGGCAAAGCCCTCTCTGGATTCCAACGCCTCCGGCGAGCTTTACAGCATTCCCGGCAACGTGCCAAACCCCATCAACATTCCCAACGAATGCTTGTTCAAGGGCAGATGCGACAAGCGCTGCGGCAAGTGCGCGGGCGAATATCCCAAGGAAATCAAAATCACCGAAACCCACAGCGTGTTCTGCCACCTGTATGACAACGAGAAGGGAGAATGAGCATGGAAGATCAAAAAATCGCCCTGCCCACCGAGGGTGTGGACTATATCCTCCGGGTGGACGGACTCAAGCAACATTTTCCCATTCAAAAAAATCTGTTCGGCAAGCCCACCGCCTTCCTCAAGGCTGTTGACGGCGTTTCCTTCAAGCTGGAGCGCGGAAAAACCCTTGGCATTGTTGGTGAGTCGGGCTGTGGCAAAACCACCCTGGGCAGAACCATCCTCCGCCTCTACGACGTGACCGAGGGCTCCGCCGTTTACACCTCCAAAAAGGAAAACGGCGAGGTGAAGGACTACGACCTTGCAACCCTCTCCCGCGGCGAGCTGGCAAAGCTCCGCACCGAATTGCAGCTGGTGTTCCAGGATCCCTATTCCTCTCTGCCTCCCCGTATGACCGTTGGCGAGATCATCAGCGAGGCTGTGCGGGTGCATCACATCGTTCCCGACGCCGAGGTTCGGGAGTACGTTCGCGGCGTCATGAAGCGTTGCGGACTGCAGGAGCATCATTTCGATCGCTACCCCCACGAATTTTCGGGCGGACAGCGCCAAAGAATCTGCATTGCCAGAGCCTTGGCGGTGAAGCCCAAGCTGGTGATCTGCGACGAGCCCGTTTCGGCTCTGGACGTTTCGATTCAGGCGCAGATCATCAACCTGCTCAAGAAGCTCCAGCGCGAGGAGGAGATGTCCTATCTGTTCATCTCCCACGACCTCTCGGTGGTGAAATACATCTCCGACAGCATTGCCGTGATGTATCTCGGCAACATTGTGGAAACCGGATCCACCAACGATATTTGCGGATCCCCCCGCCATCCCTACACCCAAGCGCTCTTCTCTGCGGTTCCCGTTGCGAACCCCCACAGAAAGTCTGAGCCTGTGGCGCTGGAGGGAGAGCTTCCCAGCCCCGCAAATCCCCCCAAGGGCTGCAAATTCCACACCCGTTGCAAGTTCTGCACCCAAAAGTGCAAGGACGAGGCGCCCGCTCTGCGCGAGGTTCATCCGGGACATTTCGTTGCCTGCCACCTCTCTCCCGAGGAGATGAACAGCCATGAAGCGGAAGCGTAAGCCTCGGGTCGTTTACCTTGAGGACAAGGGCGAGACCATTTATTCCATGGCAGCGCTGGACGGAAGAACCCCCGAGGAGCAAGAGGAATTTGATCGCAAGCGGAAGCAACAGGGCTTCTGGTCGAGAGGCGAACGGCGCGCCATGATCGCCGCCGCCTTTTCGGTTTACGGTCCTCTTTTCCTTTGCGTTCTCGTGGCATTCCTTGCCGCCGCTCTTCTCATGTATTTCTTCTTGAAATAATACAAAATGCGTGATGCTCACAAGAGCGTCACGCATTTTTGGTTCAAATAATCTAACGTTGTGGAGCGTTTAGGGTGGCGAGCGGGCAAGCCCGGTGGGCAAGCCCACTTTCCAAACTCGACCTTCGTATAGATTAAATTCCTTGATACCGTCCCCGAGAATGAGACTTTATCTGTGTCCAAAATAGTTCAAACAAACTAACATCATGGAGCGTTTTGGGTGGCGGGCGGGCAAGCCCGCTTTCAAGAATCGACGTTCGTTCAGTTAAAATTTGATTATTCCGTCCCCGAGAATGAAATTTTATCTGTTTCCAAAACAGTTCAAACAAACTAACATCATGGAGCGTTTTGGGTGGCGGGCAAGCCCGCTTTCCAAACTCGACGTTCGTTCAGTTAAAATTTGATTATTCCGTCCCCGAGAATGAAATTTTATCTGTTTCCAAAATAGTTCAAATAAGCTAACCTTGTGGAGCGTTTTGGGTGGTGGTACCAAAACGCTTGCGGCAGCTATTGCTCGATCAGCGTACCGCAGATAGGCGGCATAAAACTATAAACCGAGCCGCCATGTACAACAAACTCCAAAACAACCCCTGAGGAAGTTCTTGGAGGCTTGGAACCTTCTTTCAAGAAGGTTCCAAAATCCCCCCTTCCTTTCAAAACTAACTTCCATGAAGCGCGCAGGGGAACAGACGGCGCTGTTTTTTTGCAATTTTGCTTGCATTTTCGAGGGGGTTGTTGTATAATGGTAGGTAGAATGAAGGATTGACCGTTGGATGAGCGTCGGTCAGTGCGCGAATACAGGAGGATTATCTGATGAGCTACATGAAGCCGAATTTTTTGCTGTCAACTCCCGCCGCCGAGCGGCTGTATTTTGATTACGCCAAGGATATGCCCATCTTTGATTACCATTGTCACCTGCCGGAGCGGCAGATCTTGGAAAATCTCCCTTGCGCCGATCTCTGCGATCTGTGGCTTTCGGGGGATCATTATAAATGGAGGCTAATGCGAAATTATGGCATCGACGAGGCGTACGTGACGGGCAAAAAAAGCCCGGAGGAGCGGTTTGTCGCCTTTTGCAAGGTGCTGGGAACCGCCTACGGCAATCCCATCTACCACTGGTCGCAGCTTGAGATCGAGAGCTTTTTCGATTGTGAGCTGGAGATCAACGAGGCAAACGCCCCTGCCATTCTCGCGCAATGCAATTCCTATATTCGGGAGAACGGCGTCACACCCCAAAAGCTGATCGAGCGCTCCAACGTGCGGGCGCTTTGCACCACCAACGAGGTTTTCGACGATCTTACTGTTTTTGACAGAATTGCCGAAAATGGCTACGGCTTCCGCGTGATGCCTGCCTTCCGCGGTGATAAGATCATGAATATTGACGCTTCCGACTATCGCGCCCAGCTTGATCGTTTGGCGGCGCTTACCCACCCCATCAAGGGGTTAGAGGATCTGGAGAGCGCGTTGGAGCTTCGCCTGCTGGAGTTTCGGAAGCGCGGCACCTGCGCCTGCGATATTTCCGTGGAGCGCGTTTATGCCATCCCCTCGGAGGAGGAGGCAGACCGCGTGCTTCAAACGGTGTTGAACGGACAAGCCCCCACCGCCGCCGAGGCAGAGACCTTCAAGGGCTATCTCACCTATTTTCTGATGAAGCTCTACGCCAAGCACAATCTCGCCACCGAGCTTCACGTTGGCGCCATGCGGAACAACAACGCCGTGATGCTTTCCAAAATCGGCGCGGACACCGGCTTCGACAGTATTTCCGATGCCAACAGCATCACCTTGATGTCCCGCTTGTTCGACCGTCTCAACAGCGAGGGCGCGCTTCCCAGAACCATCGTCTTTAATCTGAATCCCAAAATGAACGCCGAGATCATGGCGCTGATCGGCTGCTTCCAAAGCGGCGAGGCGCGGGGCAAGCTCCAGTACGGCGCGGCTTGGTGGTTCCTGGACAACAAGGTGGGCATGGAGCGACACTTGGAGGATCTCACCGCCACGGGTCACATTGCCGCCTTTGTGGGAATGCTCACCGACAGTCGCTCTCTCCTCTCCTATCCCCGCCATCACTATTTCCGTCGTATTCTCTGTAATTATCTGGGCGGCATGATGAGCCGCGGCGAGATGACGTCGGACGAGAAGGCAGTTGGCGAGGTCGTGCGCGACGTCTGCTATCGCAATTCCATCCGCTATTTCGGCTTGGATCGCGATCCGTTCTTTCAAAACTGAGGAGGAAATTCTGTATGCTGCTGTTTTACGTTCGCCACGGCGACCCCATTTATAACCCCGATTCTCTTACCCCAAAGGGCGAGGAGCAAGCGCGGGCATTGGCGCCCCGCTTGGCAAAATACGGCTTGGACGAAATTTACGTTTCCTCCTCCAACCGCGCCCAACAAACCGCAAAGCCCACCTGCGAGGCGCTGGGGCTCACGCCCACCGTTCTCGATTGGTGCAAGGAGCATTACGCCTACCGTGATTTTTCGGTAGTGGATGACCAAGGCCATCGGCATTGGCTCTTTCAGGACGAAAAGCTGCTCCCTCTGCTCACCTCCTCTGCCGTCCAAGGGCTGGGGCGGGAGTGGTATCGCCACGAGGCGTTTGCCTCGGGCTCCTGCGAGCGGGGACTTGCGCGAGTGCAGACCGAAACCGATCGCTTTATGGCGTCGCTGGGATACCGTCATTGCGCCGAGGAGGGACATTACAAGGTGGAAAAAGAGAATACCGGTCGGGTGGCGCTCTTTGCCCATCAGGGCTTTGGTCTGATCTTTTTGAGCTGCCTTTTGGACATTCCGTTCCCCATGATCTGTTCGCATTTCGATATGGGACATTCGGGTGTGACTGTGATCGAGCTGGAAAATCTCAACGGAATTTCGATTCCAAAGGTGCTTCAGCTCTCCAACGATTCCCACCTCTACCGCGAGGGACTCCCCACCGACTATCAGAACCGTATTTGGATTTGAGAGGCTCGTTTCGAAAGGAAAGCATGGTTCGCGGAGCCTTCTTGGAGAATTGGTTTGGGAAAGGAAGATTGGATTTTGAAACCTTCTTTCAAGAAGGGCGGGCAAGCCCACTTTCCAAACTCGACCTTCGTATAGAATAAATTCCTTGATACCGTCCCCGAAAATGAATTTTTATCTATTTCCAAAACAGTTCAAACAATCTAACCTTATGGAGCGTTTAGGGTGGCGGGCGGGCAAGCCCGCTTTCAAGGATCGACGTTCGTTCAGTTAAAATTTGATTATTCCGTCCCCGAGAATGAAATTTTATCTGTTTCCAAAACAGTTCAAACAAACTAACATCATGGAGCGGATGGGGTGGCGGGACCCAGCCGCTTGCGGGAGCTATTGCTCGATCAGCGTACAGCAGATGGGCGACATAAAACTATAGACCGAGCCGCCATGTACAACAAACTCCAAAACAACCCCTGAGGAAGTTCTTGGAGGTGTGGAACCTTCTTTCAAGAAGGTTCCACAATCCACCCTTTCCTTTCCAAACTAACTTCCCCTAAGAAGGTTCCAAAATCCCCCCTCCAACCAAAACGAACTTTACAGAACGCGAAAGCGGCGCCATCCGAAAATGACGCCGCCTTTGTTTTTTAGCCAAGCAGCTCTCCAAAGTCGAGAACGTCGTTATCGGCGTTGCCCGCCTCCCGTACGCTGAGAGTTAGAATATCCTGAGCCTCCGAGGAGAAAAGGGCTGCGTGGGGGGTACGTATTTCATTGTGTCTGCCACCTTGTAATCAACCTGCGGGTCAATCACAAGCAAGGGTGCCAACGTACGCGCCGTTGGTGTAGGTTACGTTGTAGGAGGTGCCGCTGTAAACGGTGGTGCCGTCCAGAGCCTTTGCGTAGGGGGTTACCTTGAAGGTAACTGTTCCCGTTGCGGGGACGTTGTCGATGGCAAGGGCAAACACATAGGTGCCGTCCAGCTGCGCCGCGGTGATCTCGCCCGTGGTGTTATCCGCCTTGGTGTAGATCAGCTTGCGATAAACGCTTTGGCACTCCTTGGTAACGGTGTTGCCGCCCTCCAGCGCAACGGTGAAGCCCACGGCGCTGTAGCGCAGAGAGTCGTTCAAGGTTGCAACCAGACGAACCTTGAACTTGCCCTCCGCAACGGCAGACTCCTGAACACCCACCAGCTGAGGATCGGCGGGAACAGCGCAATTTCCGTCGGAGTTCAGAATCAGGTTTCCAAAGGTCTTGCCGAACAGAGCGTTTGTCCACACAATGCCCTCCTCCAGCGTTTTTTGGGTCGCCCCCTCGGTGAGAAGGGTGTTGGTGGTAGTCTTTGCGGCAGTGTAGAACAGATTGGTTGCCGACGCCACGGTTGCATCGTTCTGACCAACCAGAGAGCCGCACTCGGTGCCTGTGGAGGAAACCAGAGAGAAGGTTCCGCAGTTATCAATCTTCAGAGTGGGAACGGTCATTGCAAAAAGACCGCCCGCCTTGCCCTTGGAATTCACGGCGCCCACGTTGGCACAGTTGGAAACCTCAACGGAGGCGCAGTTCTTCAAGTAGCCGAAAAGTCCGCCGCCGTTGCTCTTGGCATCAACCAAGCCCACGTTCAGGCAGTTTTCCATGGCGATGGTGCCATTGGTTCCCGCGGAGCCGATCATGCCCGCAACAGAGGAGCCCGCAGCCATGCCGAAGTTTGCGCAGCCCCGAATCACAACCGTGCTGGGAGCGGAGGCATTCCCCGTTACGGAGGCAATGATGCCGCCCGCATCGTTGGTTCCGCTGACCGCGCCGTAGTTGACGCAATCCTCCATGGTGAGGGAAAGACTGTTCACCTTTCCGAAAAGACCGCCAACGGTTCCGCCGTCGGTTTCGGTTACGGTGCCGTAAAAGACGCAGTTCTTCATGTTCAGAATGCCCTTCACGTTTCCGCAAATGCCACCCGTGGTGCCTCCCTTGGAGGAAACGTTGGCGTAAACGGTGATGTTCTCCAGCGTATGCTCTGCGTTGGAATAGCCCAGAATGGCTCCAACCGATTTGCCGCTCAGCTCGGAGCTGATCTTAACCTTCCGATCGGGCAGACCAACGGTAATATTCTGAATGACGTTGAAATCGTCGGTGCCCGACATATTGTCGCATCCGAATACGGAGGGATTGCCATCGCCTCCCACCTCGAAGCCGTAAATTGCGTAGCCGTTGCCGTTGAAGGTGGTTCCCGCGGTTTTGATCTTTTTGAAATCCAGACCCGTGTAGTCCAGATCTGCCGCAAGAATCACGTTCACCCTTGCTTCGGCATAGTTGTTCATTTCCTCGGCGGTGCGAATGATCCGATATTCCTCACCCTCGATCATGATCGTCTCCATATTGTCGGGAAGATCAATCTGCTCGTGAGGCGCGGGAGCCGCCGTTGCGCGCATTGCCGGGAACATGGAAATCGCGCAGATCAAAGCGAGAATCACGGAAAAGAGTCTCACGTTGCGTTTCATATTTTCTTGTTCTCCTTATCGTAGTTTTGTGCGCCGACCGTTAGATCGGCAAAGCCGATTTTTATTAGCCGAGCAGATCACCAAAGTCAAGCACGTCGTTATCGGCGTTGCCCGCCTCCTGAACACTGAAGGTCAGAATATCCTGCTCCTCCATGGCGAGAAGCTCCAGGTAGGGTGTTACGTATTTCATACTGTTACCTCCCAAATCAAATTTCACATAATCAAACGCAAGCGCTGATTCCAACGTACACGCCGTTGGCGTAGGTTACGTTGTAGGAAGCGCCGCTGTAAACGGTGGTACCGTCCAAAGCCTTTGCGTAAGGAGTTACCGTGAAGGTGACGGTGCCGGTTGCGGGAACGTTCTCGATTGCCAGCGCGAACAGATAGGTTCCCTGCAGCTGAGCGGCGGTTACCTCTGCGTCGAAGCCCTGCTCGGTGGTGC
The DNA here is from genome assembly GCA_015064525.1 of Oscillospiraceae bacterium. Taxonomy (GTDB): domain Bacteria; phylum Bacillota; class Clostridia; order Oscillospirales; family CAG-272; genus UMGS1865. The sequence continues at coordinate 9,611 of SVSC01000011.1, read as the reverse complement.
TGAGGAGCTTGCCGTAAACGCTGCCGCACTCCTTGGTAACGGTCTTGCCGCCAACCAGTGCAACTTCAAAGCCGACCGCGGAATAGTTGAGAGAATCGTTGAGGGTTGCAACAAAACGAACGTCGAAGGTTCCCTCTGCCACAGCGGATTCCTGCACACCCGCAAACTTGGGAGCCGCGAGAACCGCGCCGTTGCCCGCGGTGTTCAGAACAAGATTACCAACATTTGCACCGATCAGCTCATTCGTCCAAGCAATTGCCTCGGCGAGTGTCTTTTGGGTTGCCCCCTCAACGAGAATGGAGTTGGTGGTATTCTCAATGGGAGTGTAGAACAGGTTGGTTGCGGTGCCGGTGGTTGCATCGTTCTGACCGAAGAATACGCCGCACTCGGTGCCGGCAGAAGCAACGGAGCCAAAGGAGCCGCAGTTGTTATAGGAGTGCTTTTGGTAGGAGAAAGCACCAAGACCGCCTGCCTTACCATTGGAGGTGATAACACCAATATTCACACAGTTGGTGAAGGAGATTGTTCTATCCGCATGGGACCAACCCAAAAGACCGCCGCCATTGTTAACTGCGTTGACGGTGCCCGCATTCAAGCAGCCTTCAACGGTTACCTCACTGTTGGTTCCGTGGGAGCCGATGATCCCCGCGGCGGAGCTGCCCTTGATCGTTCCGAAGTTGGCGCAATTTGTTAAGGTGTGGATTCCGGTTCCGCTGGTTTTGGCAATGATGCCCGCAGCATCCGCACTGCAATCAATGGTTCCGTAATTGCAGCAGTTTTCCATGGTCAGCACAAGACTGTTGGTTTTACCGATTAAGCCGCCGTTGGGATTGCCGCTTTTATCGGTGATGGTGCCGTAGAAGGCGCAATTTTTCATATTCAGAGTACCCTTGATATTGCCACCGAAGCCTCCCGTGTTGCCGTTCACGGTGCTGATATCGGCATAAACGGTAACGTTCTCAATGGTATGCTTCGCATTGGAATACCCGAGAATAGTGCCTACAGACTTGCCGCTGGTTTCGGATTTGATCTGAACCTTGTTGTTGGGCTGGCCAATGGTCAAGTTCTTGATCACGTTGAAGCCTGCCGCATTGTCTGCACCGAACGCACTAATATCATTGGTGCCTGTAAGGCTAAAGCCATAAATCGCATAGCCGTTGCCATTGACGGTGGTGCCGTTCAGTCTGATTTTTTTGAACTCCAGACCGGTATAGTCCAGATCGTTGGCAAGAATAAGGTTGATCTTCGCGTCCGCGTTGGCGTTCATTTCCTCGGCGGTGCGGATGACAGTATATTCTGCGCCGTCAACGGTCACGGTTTCCGCGCCCTCGGGAATTTCAACGTAGGCGGGTGCCTCAGCCGACACCGCCATCATGGAAAGCGTGGAGAACGCGCAGATCAGCGCAAGAATTATGGAAAAAAGCTTTACGTTGCGTTTCATTGTTTTTCTCCTTTTGGTTCAATTTGAAGTTATCTTCTGTTCATATGGAGGTCACCGAATTCGCTTCCCTCGCCGTCGGGGATCACGTTCAGCCACTCGTCGGGATAATCGTTGATCTCACCGTCCCAGCCGTTGTTCACCTCTCCCTGGGCAGGATATTTTACGGTGAATTCCGCGTAGTAGGCAAAGTGGTCGGAGGCGTATTCGCCGTTGTAGTAGCTGTTATCGGTGGTGTAGTAGGTGAGGGTCATGCAGGTGGGCGTTACGAGGATCCAGTCGATCACGCTGGCGCCCTGACCGATCACGGTCATATCCTTAAGCTCCTCAAAATCGGTGACGCTGTCAAAGCCGTGCTTCATCAAAAGCTGCATTTCAGCGGAGGTGATGCGGGAGTTCATGTCACCCGTCATCACAACGGCAACGTTGTTGTACTCCTGCAGGAACTGAAGGATGATTTTTACCTCTGCCGAGCGCACCGAGCTGCCGGCGGTATCCAGATGGGTGTTCAGGTGGAGATAGCGAACGCCGCTTTCCTTGTCCTCCAGGAGCGCGTAGGTGAAGATACGGAAATACTCGGCGTCGGCAGGCTTGGAAACCTTATCGGGAGTGTTGGAGAGCCACTTGGTGCCGGACTCGATCAGATTGTACTTTTCCTTGGCATAGAGGATCGCGGTATGCTCGCCCTTGGATCCGCCCTCACGACCCTCGCCAACGATGCCATAATAGCCCGAAAGGTTCTCGGTGAGCTTGTTCATCCATTCGGGACTTCCCTCCTGAATGCCCAGCGTGTCGGGCATATACTTATAAATGGTGTTCATCACGCGATCCACGCGGTCTCCCGTCATGTTGCTGACCCAAAGATTGAAGGTCATGGCGGAGAAGCCCTCGGTGTCAACCGACTTTTGGGCGGTGGTGATCTCCACGTTGCGGGTTGCCTCGGCGTTGGCGGGGAAAAGAAGCTCGGTGAGCAGCTTGGAGCCGTTCACAACGCCCTCAACGTCATTTCCAAGCACCACAACGTCCTTGCCGCTTCCAACCACACAGCCCTCGCCTGCCTCCAACGAAACGGAGGGAGCGTTGGCGGCGAATTTGGTTGTTCCGATCAGGAAGGCATTCTTGCCCTCGGTGCGGCTGCCCTCGTCGGTGAGAATGGAAAGGTTAACGCCGGTTCTGTCGGCAATGTAGTTCTGCAGGCGGCTTGCCATTGCCTTTTCAAACATGGTGTTGCCTGCCGCGTAGATAATCTCAAAGCTGTCGATGGCTTCGCCGTTCACGGTGAGCCCCTCGGTGGCATAAGTATAGCGCTCGATCTTCTCCCAATCGCTTTGGAAGAAGACGCCCTCCGCCCGCGGGTTCACAACAATGTCCAGCGCGAACATGGTGATGGCGTTCTGAATCGCGGTGTCGTTGCCGCCGTAGATCACAATCTTACCGTCAACGAAGCCGTAGCCGTAGTCATTCTGACGGAGCTTGGAGCCAAACGCGGCGGAAGCGGGGCGGTTGGTTTCACCGATCAGAATTTCATGCTCCCATTCCTTTTGCTGCTTGTTGCTTTCCAGAATAAAATCGCTGGTAACGGGGATCTTCACGTCCCACTTTTGCTTGATGCGATCGGAAAGATCAATTGCCGCCGCAATGGTTGCGTCGCTTACCTCGGTGGAATAGGCAATCTTGAAATCCTTGATCTGGGAGATGAGAAAGATCTCGGGGCGATCCTCGGGAGGCGTTTCGGGGGTGGTTACGTTGGCGGGCGGCGCGGTGGTTCCGCTCACGGGGGGCTGCTCATCTCCGCAGGCAGCCATGGAGAGCAGCAGGACCAGCGCCATCAGGAGCGCCAACAGCTTTTTCGCTTTCGTCATGTGGGTTTTCTCCTTTCATAAATGGAATTACGACATTTTCAGAAGGAACTCGTTGAGCTTTGCCTGCGCCGACTCCCGCAAGCCCGAGAGCGTGGAGGAAAGGGTTGTGAGATCCCCCTGCTTCGCCATGGAATACAGAGCGGACTCGATTCCCGTGATCTTGGTGGTCTGATCGAAATCGAAGGTTTTGGAATCGAACACCAGATTCAGCATGGCAACGTCCTCGGGGGTGCGGCAAAGCTTTGCCAAGCGGAATTCCTCAAAGAACGCATCGTAGAGAGAGCCGTTTGCCATATACTTGGAATAGTAGCAGAACGCCTCCAGAATTTCAGCCGTTTCATGGGCATCGGCAACGGTGTGGGGAATGGTGATCGGCGAATGATTGTTTCCGCTCACCCAGCAGTAGTAACCGCCCTGATTCTCGGTGTAGGCGGGAATGGGGAGAATGCCGAAGATCGACTCCATATTGCCAAGTCGAAGCGCGGCGGAAAGAGAGGTGGTGCGGAACAAGGCTCTTCCGTATTCAAACACGTTGGAGGCAGCGGTCCAATAGTCCTCCACGGTTAACAGCTGCGGCATGAGAATATCCTCATCCAAGGCGATCTGCATGGTATCCTCAAAGGTATCGTAGATCAGCTGATACATGGTGCTGTCCTTGATCAGAAGGGTCATTTTGCCGTTGTTGTTGGCAATGGTTTTCATGCCCGATCCGAGGAAGGCATAGAAGGGGAGGGTCAGCTCTCCAACAATGCCGTAGGTATCCGCCTCGTCGGGGATCTGGTTGGTATTGTTATCCACGTACATTCCGTTCGCCATCTCCAGCATCTTCTCCAGCGTCCAGGTTTCGCTCTCAACCATTTCGTAGGGGGTGCCGTAGGTGGTGTAATAATCGTACTTGCTGTAGAGAGTATCGTTATACAGCACCACGTAGGTTCTCATCTCATCGTAGATGGTGTAGTCACCCTCCAGCATAAAAATACGGTCGCCGATGGCATATTCGCTCTGAATACGCTGATCCCAATAGGACGCCGACAGATTCAGCTCCTCCAGAAGGGCAAGATCCTTTAAAAGACCGTTCTGCGCCAGCTTGAAGGATTCCACCCCCGTGAGCATAGCGGCATCGCAAACGTACTCGCCCGCGCTCAGGGGAACCGACAGCTTATCGTAGATTTTATCGGACTCCACCTTCATTTCCACGGAAACACCGAAATTTTCCTCCATGAAAAGCTCGCGGCGGTAGAGGGCGTCGTTTACGATCGAGCCCGTGTACGCCTCCGCCTCACAGAAGTAGAAGTTGATGTCGCCGCCGTTCTGATTCACCCAAATATTCAGGTCGCGGTCATAGTCCTTTCTCTCGGGCTTGTAAAGCTCCTCCTCCGTCAACTCATTGCCCGAATTGCCCGAGTTGCCTCCGGGATTGTTTCCCGCGGGGGAGGTGGCGGTGGCTCCGCTTTGCGTGGGATCGGCAGGCTGATTGCCCTTGTCGCAGGAAACCGCGGAAGCAAGCATCAGCAGCACCAGCATCACACACAAAAGGGATTTTGCGAGACGCGTGTTGTTCATTTTGATTCCTCCTTTATTTAATTATCATTGACGAACCGATTGTTCAGCTCGTTGATTTTTGCCTTGCTGATCACCCTTGCCCGCACCGTTTCCTCATCCAAAACGCCGCTTTCAACAGCACCTCGGGAAACGCGGGCAAAAAGGATCTCCTTTGCCGCCTCGGAGCTTTGGGTGACAAGGCTCTTGCGAACCTTGTTGTTCCGCTCGCGATCGTAGACAATGAAAAGGGTTCCGTCGGGCGCCGTCCAAAGCGCTCCGTCGCTCACCCGCATCCGCTTGGCGGGATCACTCTCCAGCACCATAAAGGGCTTGGACCAGGTTTCGCCGTTGTCGTCGCTATAGTAATGAGGGCGATAATTGCGGGGGTCCGGCTCGTAGATGCCGCCTGTCATGAAGGAAAGATACAATCTCCCCCCTGTTGTGCGAGCAATGCAGGGAGCGCCCTGCCACGCGCGGTTCTCCTCCAGATATTCCGCGGAGACATTGGTGACGCAATAGCCGCAGAAGGGCTTTTTCAGCCGCACCTCTCTCCCGTTCACGCCTCCTCACCGTCCCTCATGTGAAGAATCGCAAGGGTGGGCTGATGGTCGGAAATATAAATTCCGTCCACGGGGGTGTCCTCCACGCAATAGCAAGCCGCGCATTCCATGTTGGACAGCACGTAGTCGATCTTGAGCATGGGAATACGCCTGCCGTAGTTGTGGAAGGTTCCCGCAATGCCCGCGGTGGCATCCCTCATACCGAGCGCGGGATCCCCCAGCAGCGTTTGAACCGTTTCGCTCTCGGGCGTAGCGTTCAGATCTCCCGTGAGGATCAATCCGTCGGCGCGGACGGCACGCATCCGCTCCACCAATTGGCGCGCCTCCAGAACCTGCGCCTCCTTGCCCGTGTGGTCGGTGTGCGTGTTCACAAGGACAATCACTTGGTTGTTCTCCAAGCACCGCAGCTGAACGCAATGGTAGATGCGGGGACATTTGCTCTGGTCGGAATCCGCAAAGCGGGAGGCGGGTACCTCGGGGGTGTTGGAAAGCCATTTGGTTTCAAAACCGATCAGCTCAAATTTGTCGGTTTTGTAGGCAACGGGAATCCCCTCGCCGTTGTATGCCTCGTGTCTGCCACAGCCGAGAACGGTATAGTCCTTCAGCTCCCGCCGCAAAAACGCCCGCATGGCGTCGCTCGCCTCCTGAAATCCAATGAGATCGGGATCCTCTCCGCGAATCGCCTCCAGCACGCGATGGGTTCGGTTGAAGAATCGGTTGATTCCATCTCCCTGAGAATTGATCCGCAAATTAAAGCTCATAACCTTCAAATCTTTCATAACGCTGATGCTCCTTTCCGTCATCCCCTCGGGGTCGAATATAACGATGGTAAGACATCTTAATTATATCACGGCAATGCTCGGAATAACAATACGGTTTCTGTAATCATTCTATCCGCTTTTTGGTATGTTTTTCATCTTCATGACAAAATCCGACCGCCTTTCCACTTGACTTTTTATATAAATTATGCTATAATACCAACACCATAGAATCAAATCGCAGCAGGAGGGAAATGCCATGCCCTTTTATTGGCAGCACCGTGTTTACGATATCCTATCCCCTTCCTACACCTCTCCCCTGGAGCTTTGGCAATTTCACGACCGCTACTTTGAGGACTATATCTACCGCAGCGAAAAGAAAAAGCCCTATGAGGGCTTTGTGAAAACGGTGGGCGTGCGGCATTGCTACCCCGACTATCATTTTTTCAACCGCATCTCCAAGAGATACAGTCTTCACTACGTTCTGAGCGGCAAGGGCTGGGTTGGAAAAAGGGCGGTTGGCGCGGGAGACGTCATCTTTTTTGACAGAGATCAGGTTCACAACTTTTCGTCGGATTTTCAAGACCCCTGCTGCTACGCGTGGATTACCTTTCAGGGTCCCGAGTGCAGCCAATTGCTGCAGCAGTCGGGCTTTTTTCAGAAGAATATGATCTTTCACACCGAGAATCTCAGCGAGGTTTGCGAAATCTTCTACGATATGATCTACAACGAGCATCCCAAGCATCAAACCGATTTCTTTTTGGAATCCTGCTTTTTCCGACTCCTCTCCCTCACGGTTCCCTCCTTGGAGGAGTCCGCCGACCCACCCTCGCCACCACAGTCGGTCTCCCAGGAGCATATTGACAGAGCGCTGGTCTATATTCAACAGCATCATAGAGAGGCTGACTTTCAGATCGAATCCATCGGTCCCGCCATCGGGCTCAACGACCTCTATTTCCGCAAGCTCTTCAAAAAGAAGCTGGGCGTTTCTCCCAAGCAATATCTGATCCAATATCGCATCGAGGCGGCAACAACCCTGCTTTGCTCCTCCAACTATTCAATCTCCCAGATCGCCACCTTCGTGGGCTTTCACGACTACCGTCATTTTCTGGATATTTTCCGAAGCCACACGGGGCTCACGCCCTCCCAGTTCCGAGCCAACAAAAGCAATGAGACAAAGCTCCTCCCCCACCGAGTCCCCGCGGAGGAGTAGAACAGAGGTATCAAAATGGGTATTTTTTTCGACACAATCAACGGCAAGCAGACCAACAGAGCGCCCGTGATGACAAAAATCTGGCTGGATCTGGCGGCAAAGCTCACGGGAAAAGCACCGTTGCCCCTGTTTTCCGATTCCGCCGCAGCGGCAGAAACGGTGGTTGAAGCCGCCATACGCACCGAAAACGATTGCTCTCGGCTTTTCTTGTTCGCCCCCCGTCAGATCGAGGTGACCGAGCAGGGCGCGTTCCACGTGCGAAACGGTCGCGTCATCGGTAAGGTGGACGCGCGCGGAGGCTGCGCCACCCTTCTCTCCGATCCCGCCGATCTGGATCTCTCCGATCCCGCCACCGCCATTCATTACAACATCTACAAATGTCGGGAGCCCCTCATGCCCACCGTGGCAGACGTGCAACGGCTCCGCATCCCCACCCCGGCAGAATACGAGGCGGTGTTCGGCAAAACCGTTGAGGCTTGCCAACAGCGCGCCGCGGGACGGCTGGATCTGGCAGGCGACTGCAATTCGGGAACGCTGGCGTTTTGCGTTGCCATGAACGGAATGTCCAAGGCGTTGATGGATATTTACGACGAGCCCGAGCTGCTCCATGCCATGATGGAGCGCGGCATTGATCTCAGTATTCAAACCGCCAAATTTCTGATCTCCAAGGGAATCCGCATTCTGCGCTACAACGATTCCGCCGCCAACATGAACGTCATATCCCCCGATTGCTGGCGGGAATTCATCAAGCCCCATATTACAAGGTTTTGCAAGGAGGTTCACGCCTTTTGCCCCGAGGCAAGGATCTACTGCCACATCTGCGGCGGCGTGATGCCCATTCTGCGGGATCTGGTGGAAACGGGGCTGGATTGCATTGCGCCCCTGGACCCGTTGGGCGGAAATTCCATTGAGGAGATCCGCCGCGTAACGGAGGACTCCGTGATGCTGATGGGCGGCATGAATACCCTTTCCTTTCTGAACCGCACCCCGGAGCAGGTGGAGGAGGAGGCGCGCGCTTGTATTCTGGCGGGCAGAAAAAACAACGGACGCTTTGCCGTTGGATCGGGCTGCGCCATGCCTCCGAACGCCACCGCCGAAAGCATTCTTGCCCTGGCACGGGCATCGCGGGCGCTGGCGGACGGGTAAGAACCCGATTCCCCAAGCCTACGCATCAATTTTCAACCGTGATCACGGCTTGATCGCCTCCAAAAGCGAATTTGCAAAAAAAGACGGTTTTGGGACGCCTGCGATAAAGCAGGTAGAACGGTATAACCTAAAAATGGTTATGCCGTTCTGTTTTTCTTAAATCCAACCTCAAGTTGACTTTTCTTCACTCAAAATCTCTTTTTAGTATGTTGGAAGCTGTAAAAAACTGTGATATAATTATTACAGTGATCACGAAAAACTTTTAAGGAGATAATTTTATGAATATTGGTACGAATATATACACGCTCCGCAAGGAGAAGAAAATTACTCAAGCACAGCTTGCCGAAAAGCTTGGTGTTTCGGAACAAGCTATTTCAAAATGGGAGAATGATCAATGCGCTCCCGATGTTAGTCTCTTCCCAATCATCGCAGAATTTTTTGGCGTCTCCATAGATCGTCTTTTTGGATATCATACAAGCAGTTATAATGACGATGTGGAAGCAATTATGAAGGCTGCCGACGATAGCATGGACACATATAAAGAAATTGAAATTATCAGCGAGGGCTTGAAAAAATATCCAAACAGTCCTGATTTGAAAATTTATCTTGCGTTTTCTTTGTCTATGGTAAATCGCTTCTCAAAGGACGAAAAAGAACGAAAAGAAGCTATTGCAAAAGCTATTAAGCTGTGTAATGAGGTCGTAAATACTTGCGGAGATATCAAAAAGGTAGACGGTGCTCTTAATATGTTGCGGAGAATATATTGTGAAATAGGCGAATATGAAAAAGCCGTTGATGCAGTGGAAAAAATCAGTGCAACCAGCTATAGACAAAAGGTAGTTGGAAAAGCACAAATATTAGAATACCGCAAGGATTATTTAGAGCACGCAAGGTTTACGGAAAACAGTTTGTTGGACTGCTATTGGATAATGGATCAACTTTTCGAACTGAAAAGAATAGCCTTACTTGAACAGAAAGAATATGAGAAGGTGCTATCTTGGTGCCGCGCACACGAGAAATTACTTTCGATTTTTGATGAGGGATGTAGTGATTTCCATGTGTGCCACAAACTTTGGACCTGTGAGGCAAAAG
>SVSC01000010.1 GCA_015064525.1 Oscillospiraceae bacterium | reverse complement strand
CTTCAGGCGAACCGCCTTTCGGTTGATAAAGTATTCGCTGTCTCCTGCGCGAAAATACCGTCTGGTAACGGTAACCTCATCGTACGGGCAATCCAGCTTGGCGAATTCTCCTCGGTTATCAAAGGTAACCGACACCTCTGCGTAGCCCATGGGACGTCTGCTGTCGGCGCCGCCGAAAATAACGTCCTCCATTTTGCTTCCTCTCAGGCTTTTGGAGGAAATCTCTCCCAAAACCCAACGCATGGCGTCGGCAATATTGGATTTTCCCGATCCGTTGGGTCCCACGATAACCGTAACGCCGTGGGCATCGCCGATATTGGCAACGTCCACCTCCACGCCGCTGTCAAAGAGCAGACGGGTCTTATCGGGGAAGGACTTAAAGCCCTGCATTTCCAATGATTTCAGATACACGCTTGATGTTCTCCTTCGTACAGTTTCTTCTCAATGCGGTGAAGAGACAGAACGCACGCCTGCTCCACACCGCAAATCCGTTGCACCCGCGCTCCCGTTTCACGCTCCAAGCGCTCCAGGTTACACCGATGCTGTCCGACTGCCTTTGATAGATCCTTTTTGGTCACCCTCAGCTCCAGCAGGTTTCCCAACAGTCGGTTTTCGGTAACCAGCCGCAAAAGCCTTTGGTAAAAGATCTCATTCCAAACCAATTCTCCCAGCGCGGGATGATTGGGTCCCGCCATCACGCGGGCTTCCGACGTTAACTCCTCCGAGGCGCAAAGCCCCACGCGCAGGCAACCAACGCCGTTTTTCTCCAGCACCTCCACCACACGGGCAGAGCGTTCCACCGCCTCGTTTAAGGTGAGGGGACGATAGATTCCCCGCTCGGTCATCCGCGCCAAGGAGGTTCCATGAAACACCACGGTTGGATATACGCGACAGGCATTCGCTCCCAGCGAGCAGATCCGCTCCGCCGTTTCCAATTCCTCGGTTACGGTTGATGCGGGCAAGCCGATCATCATTTGACCCACCAGGGAAAAGCCCGCTTCCCGAACCATTTCGCAGGCTCGCGCGCCACATTCCGCGGTGTGCCCCCGTTCCGAGGCGATCAAAACCCGATCATTCATGCTTTGCAGTCCCAATTCTACCGTTTTAACCGAGTAGCGCCCGAGAATTGCAAGGATCTCACGGTCGATCATGTCGGGGCGCGTGGAAAGGCGGATGGCTTGTACCACGCCGCGCTGAACGTAGCTCTCCGCCAATTCCAGCAACCGAATCATCAGACCTCGGTCAATCCCCGTGAAGGAGCCCCCGAAAAAAGCGATCTCGCAATCGTCATCGGAGGATACGGTGGAAACCGCTCGCTCCAGCTGCTGCGGGATCAGGTCCTCGCAAAAGCGCTCCTGTCCCGAGATTGCGCGTTGGTCGCAGAAAACGCATTGATGAGGACACCCCATATGGGGAATGAACAGCGGAATGTTTCGGTGCGCCATCAGTTTACAACACCAAACAAGCGAAGGGCATCCTCCGCCGCCGCCTGCTCTGCCCGACGGATGCTGGTTCCCGTTCCCCTGCCGATGCAGTTGGAATCCAGATACGCCTCCACAGAAAAGATCTTGGCATGGTCGGGACCGTCCTGCCCCACCACCTTGTAAACGGGTCGAACGTTTCCGTCCCTTTGCAAGAACATCTGCAGGTGGGTCTTGCAATCCAGCTCGTTTTCAGGCATCTGCTCCAATTTTTTTTCAAGGAACGGTAGCACAAAGTCCGAAGCGGCGCGCAAGCCGTTCTCTTGGGCATCCAGATAGATGGCTGCAACCAACGCTTCAAAGGCATCGGCAAGGATCGCCGACTTTTCGGCACCTCCGCTCTGTGCCTCTCCCCTACCAAAAAGCAAATATCCTCCGAGACCGATCTCCCGCGCAAAGAGTGCCAAAGCATCCTCGCAAACAAGCTCCGATCTTTTCTGAGACAATTCTCCCTCGGGCAGCATGGGAAAGCGCTCGTAGAGATAACGCCCCGAAAGCAGCTGCAGAACCGCATCACCCAAAAATTCCAGACGCTCGTTGCAGCACAGGTGGTGATTTCTCTCCCCTGTTTCGTTTGCATAGCTGGAGTGCGTCAGCGCGCGTTCCAGCAGCCCTTCGTTATGAAAGCGATATCCGATCCGCTCCTGCAGTGTTGTGGACGACATTGCCGACGCACCTCCTTTTTGACAGCAATTTATTTTTCCGTCTGCTGAGCTTCCTTCTCAGCGCTTGCGGCGGCTTCCTTTTCCGCCTTTTTGCGCTCCGAAAAACGCTTAGCGCACTCCGCCAGATCGTAGATCACCTCGGAATCGGCAAAACTGATCGCCTGACGGATGGCGTTTTTGAACGCCTTGGCATTGGAGGAGCCATGCGCCTTGACCACGGGCTTGGAAATGCCCAGAATGGGAGCGCCACCATGCTCGGAGGGATCCATCGCCTTTTTCAGCTCTCCCAACTGCTTCTTCATGGAAAGCGCCGCCAGCTTGGTGGCGGGGTTGGCATAGAAAACCTCCTTGAGCTTGGAAAGAATCAGCTTTCCAACGCCCTCCACGCCCTTGAGGAAGATATTCCCCGTAAAGCCGTCGGCAACCAACACGTCACAGCCGCCGTAGGCAGCCGTTCCGCCCTCCACGTTGCCAACAAAATGAATATGCTCATTGGCAGAAAGCCGCGCGTACGCCGCCCTTTGCAGGTCGGTTCCCTTACAAGCCTCGGCGCCGTTGTTCAGAAGTCCAACTCTGGGAGTCTCCAAGCCGTACATCCGATGCATATAAGCCGAGCCCATTTCGGCAAACTGCTCCAAATTTTCTTCGGTTACGGTCACGTTTGCGCCCGTGTCCAAAAGCAGCGTAGGGGTCACAAAGGGAAGGATACTTCCGATTCCCGCTCTCTGCACACCCTTGATCTTGCGAACGATCAGGGTTGCGCCGGTGAAAAGCGCTCCCGTATTTCCCGTACTCACGAAAGCATCTCCCTCCCCTGCGGCAAGCATTTTCAGCCCTACCGCCATGGAGGAATCGTTTTTCGCTCTCACCACGCTGATGGGGTCATCCTCCATGGTGATCACGGTTTCGGTATGAACGATATCAAAGCGACGGATATCCAGCTGGTTTTCCCTCGCCACCCGTTCGATTTCGTTTCGGTCTCCCACCAAAATGTAGGAGGCGTTAAATTCCTCAGCCGCCTGACATACACCCTTGACGGTTTCCTCGGGAGCGTTGTCGCCCCCCATAACATCAACAATTATTTTCATCTTATATTATATCTCGCTCCGATCTCTCGAAGCTGTATTCATCATTGCTCGTCGCGCTCGGTTTCGTCTGTCACGGGATTCCCGAACAGCGCCAGTGAGCGCTCCGCCAGCTTCTCGTATTTGGCGACCTTGCCGCCCTTCACCTTATAGCCCAGTGGCTTGAGAATGCCGAAATTGGCATTCATGGGAACAAAGCTTCCAACACCGCCGCGGCTGACGTACGCCGCCATGGCGCCCAACATGGTTTCCTCGGGATACATCCTTTCCGCCAGACCTAAAACAAGGTTGGCGGCGTTGATCCCCGCCACAAATCCGCTGCCCGCCGATTCCACGTAGCCCTCCACGCCGGTCATCTGCCCCGCGAAAAAGACGTTGGGACGCGTGCGCATCGCATAGGTTGGCGCAAGAAGTCCGGGAGAATCCAGATAGGTGTTGCGGTGCATCACGCCGTAGCGCAAAAACTCAGCGTTTTCCAAGCCCGGAATCATGCGAAAGACCCGCTTCTGCTCGGGAAACTTCAAATGGGTTTGAAAGCCGACCAAATTGAACATGGTTCCCTCCGCGTTTTCCTTACGGAGCTGAACCACGGCGTATGCCTCCTCGCCCGTTCGCGGATCCTTTAAGCCCACCGGCTTCAGGGGGCCGTAGCGCAGGGTATCGTACCCTCGCTTCGCCATAACCTCCACGGGCATACAGCCCTCAAAAACCTTGAGCTTCTTCTGGCTGCTTCGGTCAAACTCCTTCAGCTCTGCCTCCTCCGCCGTGATCAGCGCATCGTAGAAGGCGTCGTACTGCTCCTTCGTCATCGGACAGTTCAGATAGTCCGCATCTCCCTTATCGTAACGGGAGGCGAAATAGGCGATCTCCATATTCACTGTGGAAAAATCCACAATGGGAGCTGCGGCATCAAAGAAATGGAGACTTCCGCAGCCCAGCTCACGGCTGATATACTCTGCCATGGCATCCGAGGTGAGAGGCCCCGTTGCGATCACGCACACGGCATCCGACTCGATCTCGGTCGCTTCCCCCTCCACAAGCTCGATCAACTCATTTTCACGGATTTTTTGGGTCACGTACTCCGAAAACAGCCTTCGATCCACCGCCAACGCCGAGCCTGCGGGAACTCTTGTGGCGTCCGCCGCCTCCATGATCAGGGAGCCCTCGCGGCGAAGCTCCTCCTTAAGAAGCCCCACCGCGTTGGTCACGCTGTCGGATCTGAGCGAATTGGAGCAAACCAGCTCCGCGTAATTCTCGGAATGGTGGGCGGGGGTGTACTTGACGGGCTTCATTTCGTGGAGCCGCACCCGAACGCCGCTTTGCGCGATCTGATACGCCGCCTCACAGCCCGCAAGACCCGCACCGTAAACGTTGACGTAATTTTTCGTCATCGTTCTTACTCCTGATTTTCGGTTGCCGCGGGCGCCTCGGGAAGCTCGCGGGAATATCCGCAATCGGCTTCATGGCAAACCAACAGATTCTTCCCCTTTTTGCGGAACAGGAGCTTGCCGCAGTTGGGGCAGATCTCATTGGTGGGCATATCCCAAGAAGAGAAATCGCAATCGGGATAGCGCTCACAGCTATAGAACACCGTGTGGCTGCGACCGTACTTTGTAACAATCTTGGCATTGCACTTGGGGCAGGAAACGCCGGTATCTCTGGTGCGCGCCTTGGTGAATTTACATTCGGGATACTTGCTGCAAGCATAGAAGCTACCAAACTTGCCCGAACGAAGGATCATATCCGCTCCGCACTTCTCACACTTCATGTCGGTGGGAACGGGCTGCTTCTTTTCGGTCTCCTCCTCTTCCTCGGCGGGGCTTGCGGTCAGTGCCTTGGTGCTTCGGCAGGCAGGATAGTTGGGGCAAGCGGCAAACTTTCCGAAGCGACCGTTGCGAACCACCATACGCTGTCCGCATTTTTCGCAAAGAATATCGGTTTCCTCCGGAGGAACCTCGATGCTGTTCTGACCGATGGTTTCCTCCGCCTTCTGCAGCTGCAGGGAGAAATCTGCCCAGAAGGACTTCAGAACCTCCAGCATGGTCGCCTTTCCGTTTTCAATCTCGTCCAGCTCATCCTCCATATCGGCGGTAAAGCCATAGTCCACAACCGTGGAAAAATGCTCCTTCATCAGGGTGGTGGTCACCTCGCCCAAGGGAGTGGGGACGAACGCCTTGCCCTCGCGCTTCACGTAGTTTCTGGCAAGAATGGTGGTGATGATGGTGGCATAGGTGCTGGGACGTCCCAAACCCTGCTCCTCCAGCATCTTGATGAGAGACGCGTCGTTATAGCGAACGGGCGGCTCGGTGAAGTGACGGGTGGGGATTGCATCGTCGGCGGAGAGCTTCTGCTCCTCCTTCAGATCGGGCAGACGAATATTTTTCACCTCACCCGGATTATCCGCCGTGTTCTGCGCTTCCTCCTCCGCCTCCTCATAGACCGCCATATAGCCCTGGAAGGATACCGAATAGCCGCTGGTGCGGAAGAGATAGCCCTCGCAATCAAAGTCCACCGAAACGGTATCCAGGAGCGCCGACTCCATCTGGCTGGCGATGAAGCGCTCCCAAATCAGCTTATAGAGCTTGAACTGCTCTCCGCTGAGCATCTTACGAATTTTCTGAGGCTCCAGATCCACTCTTGCGGGGCGGATCGCCTCGTGCGCGTCCTGCGCGCCGTTCTTGGTTTTATAAACGCGGGGAGACTCGGGATAGTACTTTTCTCCATATTTTTCGTTGATATAATCCCTCGCCGCCTCCTGCGCCTCGGCGGAAATGCGAAGAGAGTCGGTACGCATATAGGTAATCAAGCCTTGGGTGCCGCCAAACTCGGAGCCCAGATTGATTCCCTCGTAAAGCTCCTGCGCCACCTTCATGATCCGCTGAGACTGGAAGCCCAGCTTGCGGGATGCCTCCTGCTGGAGAGTGGAGGTGGTGAAGGGCGGAGCGGGCGCCTTGTGGCGGGTCGCCTTTTTAATGGATGACACGCGATAGTCCTTGCCCGAAACGGCGTTGACCACCCGCATTGCCTCCTCCTCGTTGTTCAATTTCATTTTGCCGTCGGCAGTTCCCCAAAAGTGAACCGGAATGCTCTTTCCGCCATCGGCATGGAGAAGAGACTCCACCGTCCAATATTCCACGGGAACAAAGGAATTGATCTCCGCCTCTCGCTCCACAATAATTCTGGTTGCCACCGACTGCACGCGTCCCGCGCTGAGACCGCTCTTCACGTTCTTCCACAGCAGGGGGCTGATCTTATAGCCAACGATTCTGTCCACGATTCGACGGGTTTGCTGAGAGTTTACCAAATTCATGTCGATCTGACGGGGCGCCTTAATCGCCGCCTTCACCGCCGACTTGGTAACCTCGTTGAAGGAGATCCGAAGTGTTTTTTCCATGGGGATCCCAAGCGTTGCGGCAAGATGCCAGGAAATCGCCTCGCCCTCACGGTCAGGGTCGGTTGCGAGGAAAACCTTATTTGCCGCCTTCGCCTCCTTGCGGATCTCCTTGATCAGGTCGCCCTTTCCGCGGATACTGATATAATGCGCCTCAAAATCATTTTCTATGTCAACGCCGAGAGAGCTTTTGGGCAGATCGCGAACGTGACCGATCGACGCGATCACCTTATAGTTACTACCAAGATAGCCCTTGATGGTAAGTGCCTTGGAGGGAGACTCCACAATAACCAAATTGTTTGCCATGTCAGGTTCCTTTCTGTTTATGCCTTTCTATACAATGCACCGGGGAGCTTTTGCACCAAGCCCATCAATTCGAGCATGGTTAAAGCCGTGATGATCTCTCCCGATGCGTAACCGAGATTTCCAAGCTCGTCAACCGTTATCGCACGGTCATCGGGAATTGTCTGCAGGATCGCCAGTCCAACGGGATCCAGCGACTGTAATATATCGTCCGGCGTCCGAGCCTTCTGTTTTTGAGGAGAAGCGTCATTCTCCGGCCAAGCTTCGGAAACCGCCGTTTTCGGGATCTCCGTCCGCTCCGACGGAAGCCTCCGAGCCGTTTCCGATAACTGCTGCCGAGGCTGCTTCTCAATTGTCCGATCGTTCTGCGCGGGCTCTGCGGGCGTGGGCTGCTTGGACACCTCGCCGCGTTTCAGAACCCCCATTCCGATCAAATATTCGTAATCACAAGCCGATCGCTTCCCCACTCCCTGCAGAGCCTCCTGCCGAACCGACGAGGGGAAAACGTAGCGATAGCGATTGAGGATATCCGCGGCGGTTGCGGCAAAGAACGCGCCGTCGCGCATCAATCCGTTGGCAGACTCATAGCCAACGCCGTCACCGTAGGCAGGAACGGCGAAAACGTCCTTCCCCTGAGTCACCGCCAGCTTTGCCGTGATCAGGGATCCGCTTCCAACGTTTGCCTCCACCACAACTACCGCGTGGGAAAGACCGCTGATAATCCGATTTCTTATTGGGAAATGATAACTGACGGGGCGTGTTCCCGGAGGATACTCCGACAGGATCAAGCCCTTATCGGCGATCTCCTGCATGAGCTTTCCGTGGTGCTTTGGATACGTGATATCCATGCCACACCCAAGAACCGCAACCGTTGCGCCGCCCGCGCGCAATGCTCCGGCGGCGCTGACACCGTCGATGCCTGCCGCCAGACCGCTCACCACCACGACGTTCGCCAACGCAAGCTCGTAGGATATTTTATACGCCGTCTCAGCTCCGTATACGCTCATTTTTCGCGTTCCGACCATCCCCACGCAAAGTCGATCCTCAAAGCTCGGCACCGTACCCGCATAGTACAGCAGAACGGGTGGATCTCTCAGTTCCCTAAGAGGGGATGGATAAAGCTGGGATTGGTAGGTCATGATCCCGATGCCAAACCGCTGACAGGCATCCAAAATTTCCGCCGCGCGCCCCAGATCCTTATCCAGAAGCGCCATGCGCGGTCGGTCGGGGATCCTCGGAAAGCATTGCAGCTCATCCTCCTCGGCATGATAGATCTCATACGGCGAGGCGTACGCCTCCAGCAGAGGGCGAAAATCGTAGGACGAGCCTCTCACAGCCTCGGCGAGCCATATCCAAAAGATCAGATCCTCTCGATCCATGGGCATCCTCCTTTCCCAACTTCAGTCATGTTTACTTTGAAAACTCCCACATGAGGATTGATGCCGCCACTGCGGCGTTGAAGGACTCTGCCCTTCCGCTCATGGGAATATAGACCGCACGGTCGCACGCCTCCAGCACCTCGGCGGAAAGCCCGTGTCCCTCGTTGCCGATGACCACGCAATCGCCTCCCCGACGCGCAAAGTCGCCTAAGCGCCACGCTTCCTCATCCAACGCCGCCGCAAACACCCGTCTGCCCGACGCGCGAAGCGCACGGATCGCGGCGCTCAGATCGGAAACACGGTCGATCCGCTGATTGAACAGCGTTCCCATGGAGGCTCGCACCGCCCTTGGATGATAGATATCGGCGCAATCGGCGCTGAGGATCAACCGATCAATGCCGATCGCCGCCGCCGAGCGAACGATCGCTCCAACGTTGGTGGGATCTCGCACCGATTCCAGAAGAACGATTCGCTCCTCCGCGTCGGTTAAAAAGTTCCCGTCATTATATATTGTAACGATTTTTTGCAATTTGTCAATATATTTTGCAACGCAAATTACGCCTTCGGGGGATTTTTCTTCGGAAATTTTATCAAAAACCTCATCCGAGAGGGTTAAAACCCGACCGCAAAGAGCCGCTGCCACCTCTCCGAATTCCGCCATCAGCTCTCGCAAAAGCGCCTCTCCGTTGGATTCCTTTAAGAGAATCGTTTCCAGGGGAAGTCTGTTTTTCATCGCCTCCCACAGCAGCTTGATACCGTCGAATCGGAAGCTTTTTGTGGCCTCTCTCGCCTTTCGGTCTGTCAGCTTCGCCACCTCAACCACCGTTCGATTTTGCCTCGATCGAATGATCTCAGGTCGAATTTCCACGATTTTTTCCTCCTTTTCAGCCCCTTCGACAGGGACTTCCGCCCTTGCCTGAAGTACGCTATCTATGACAAAAACCCGATGTAACCATCGGGTTTTCGATTGTTCGGATCAAAGAGCCGCCTTAGCCTGCGCAACCAGAGCTGCAAATGCTTCCTTATCGGATACGGCGATCTCAGCCAGCATCTTACGGTTGAGGTTGATGCCTGCCTTCTTCAAACCGTGCATAAAGGTGGAGTAGTTCATGCCGTTCACCTTTGCCTGCGCGTTGATTCTTGCGATCCAGAGAGTACGGAAATCTCTCTTCTTCATCTTTCTGCCGGCGAAAGCGTAGTTACCGCTCTTCATCACGGCTTCCTTAGCCATCTTGAAATGCTTGGACTTTGCGCCCCAGTATCCCTTCGCTGCCTTCAGAGTAGCCTTTCTTCTCTTGCGAGTCATAAGCGCGCCTTTAATTCTTGCCATTTTCTATTTCCTCCGTTTCGTTTTACTCAGATCATTGCCTTGATGTTCTCAGCCATCTTGCCCTGCACCATATCGCTGGAGCGGAGATGTCTCAGTCTCTTTGCGTTCTTGTTACCGGTGTTATGACGGTGAGAAGCGCGGAACATTTTTACCTTTCCGTTTGCGGTAACGGAGAATCTTTTGGCAGATGCCTTATGTGTTTTGATCTTTCCCATTTTGAAAACTCCTTTTCTCTTTTTCTCTCCCACGGGAGAGCTTGTGTGATAGCCTTTCTTCCATAAAGAAGGGCTTTGCGGGGATATGCCGAATTATTTCGCTTTGACAGGCGAGATGACCATGCTCATGAATCTGCCGTCCAGCACGGGCTTCTTGTCAACCGTTCCCGATTCGGAGCAGGCTTCCTCAAACTTTGCCAGAACCTCACGACCGATCTCGGTGTGACTCATCTCACGCCCCTTGAACTTCATCACAACACGAACCTTGTTGCCATCGGAGAGGAAACGCAACGCGTGCCTCACCTTGGTTTCAAAATCGTGCGTGTCGATTCTGCAGGAAAGCTGAATTTCCTTCAGTTCAACGGTTTGCTGCTTCTTTCTGGCTTCCTTTTCGCGCTTGTCGCGCTCAAAGCAATACTTTCCGTAGTCCATGATCTTGCAAACGGGCGGGGTTGCCTGTGCGGACATCATGACCAGGTCGAGCCCTCTGTCGTACGCCTGTTCCAGCGCCTTGGCAGAGCTCATAATACCGAGGGTTTCTCCGGTGGGGCCGATCAAGCGGACCTCCTTCGCGGTAATATCCTCATTGAGCAGGGTTTCTTTGTTGTCTTTTGCGCTAATAGTTCAACACCTCCAAACAAAAAATACCGTACAAAGACAAAGTCTCCGCACGGAATACTCCTGCCAAGGCAGGATCAAGCCATATCAACCCGGGTCGCGCCGTTGCGCCAAGGTGAGAGCGGAGAGGCTCTGCTTCGTTTTACTCGGTTATTATACCACACACACCCCGCTTTGTCAAGGGCTTTTTGAATTTTTTTTATTTTTTCTTTTGTTCATTGAAAAAACGTCGACTCACACCGGATGAGCGACATGATGTCTATCGAAAAAACCAACAAAAAAATCTCCGTTTTTGAGCCTTATTTTTTACACGTATGTTTTTTCACAAAAAAAATCGTGGAAATTCGTCACAATTGATAATTTACAAATCGACGCCGATGATGTATAATAGTTATGCTGTCGGCAATCGTCGGCAGGTTCCCTTTGTTGCACACTGCGATGCTCGGCTCTGCGAAATGTCAAGCTCATGACATCCCCGCGCGGAATCGGCAGGATCGGTGTGCAATTTTGATTTTCAGGACGATTTTCCAATATATATTGAAGTTTTTTTGTTTTTTTAAAACTTTTTTTGCAAAACCTATGGAAATTTCCTCGAAAGTGTGTTATAATACTGTATTGACTATGGAATTTGATTCCAAACATTCCCCTGAAAGGATCCGAAATGCCCTCTTATATCGAAAAAGCCGAACAGATCACGCTTCCCGTTGCCGTTCTTCGTGACACCGTGGCGTTCCCGTCCATTCCCATTAACTTCGAGATTACGGACGACGCCTCCTCCGCCGCTCTGAAAAAAGCAAGCATCGGAAATGCCCTGCTGTTTCTGGTAACGGCTTGTGAAAGCCTGTCCGCCAGCGCCAACCCCCGCGAGGATCAGCTCTATCGCGTTGGCACCGTGGCGAAGATTAAACAAATGCTCCGAACCCCCGAGGGAAACACCCGCGTGATCGCGGAAGGGTTTACCCGCGCGGTGGTAACGGAATTTCATAAAACGGGAGATTTGCTGGAAGCGGATCTGATTTGCAAAAGCGTTTATCTCCCCGACAACGGCGGGGTTCGCGGAACGGCTTGCGTGCGGGAGCTGCTGGACGCGCTGGAAAGCAATCTCCACTTTCTCCCCTCCGCCTCCGCCGATCTGGTCACCTCCGCCAAGCAATTGGAGGATCCCGCGCTCCTTGCCGACTTTATCGCGGGAAATCTCCTGGTGAAAACGCCCGACAAGCAAACGGTTCTGGAATGCTTCGATCCCTTCGCGAGAACCGAGGTTCTCTTATTGATGCTGCAGCAGGAATCCGCCATTCTTGCGGAGGAGGCATCCATTCGCCGCAAGGTGAACGCCCGCATGAACCGCAACCAGCAGGAATACTACCTGCGGGAGCAAATGAAGGTGATCCAGGAGGAGCTGGGCGAGGGCTCCGACGTGGAAGAGTTCCGCCATCGAATTCTGGAAGCAGCCCTTCCCCAAGAGGTGGAGGAAAAGCTGCTCAAGGAGGTTGACCGTCTCTCAAAGGCACCCTTCGGCTCTGCCGAGGCAACCGTGATCGCCAACTATCTGGACACCTGCCTGGATATTCCTTGGAAAAAAACCACCAAGGACCGCGTAAACTTCACCAACGTGCAAAAGGTGCTGGACAACGACCACAACGGACTGGAAAAGGTGAAGGAGCGGATCGTTGAGTACATTGCCGTAAAGCAGCTGAACCCCGAATTAAGAAACCAGATTCTTTGTCTGGTCGGCCCTCCCGGCGTGGGAAAAACCTCCATCGCCGCGTCGATCGCCAAGGCAATGAACCGCAAGTACGTGCGAATCTCTCTGGGCGGCGTGCGGGACGAGGCGGACATTCGCGGTCACAGAAAAACCTATATCGGCGCCATGCCCGGACGGATCATTTCGGCGCTCACCCAAGCAGGCGTGAAAAATCCGATGATCCTGCTGGACGAGATCGACAAAATGAGCCGCGACGGTCACGGCGATCCCACCTCCGCCATGCTGGAGGTGCTGGACGGCGAGCAGAACAAGGCATTCCGCGATCATTTCGTGGAGCTTCCCTTCGATCTTTCTCACTGTATGTTCATCGCCACCGCCAATTCACTTGAAAATATCCCCCGCCCTCTTCTGGATCGAATGGAAATCATTCAGTTGAGCATCTACACCAAGCGAGAAAAGCTGGAGATTGCCAAGGATCACCTGATCCCCAAGCAGCTGCGGCGCCACGGGCTCAGTCGCAGAACCCTGCGGATCACCGAGGCAGCCTTGACAGAGATCATCGACTACTACACCCGCGAGGCAGGCGTTCGTAATTTGGAGCGCGCTATCGCAAGCCTTTGCCGCAAGGCAGGAAAAAAATTGCTTGCCGAGGACTGCGGTCGGGTGGTGATCGACGCCGCCGACGTGGAATCCTATCTGGGGGTTCGCAAGCTTCTGCCCGAAACGGTTGACATCGACGATCAGATTGGATGCGTCAACGGGCTTGCCTACACCGAGCTGGGCGGCTCTCTCCTGAAGGTGGAGGTTGCCGTTCTGGAGGGAAGCGGAAAGATCGAGACAACCGGCTCTTTGGGCGACGTGATGAAGGAATCCGCGCAGATCGCCGTGAGCTACGTTCGGTCGATTGCCGCTCGCTACGGCATTCCAACCGACTTCTATAAAACCAAGGATATTCACATCCACTTCCCCGAGGGAGCCACTCCCAAGGACGGCCCCTCCGCGGGCGTTACCATGGTCACCGCGCTTGTGAGCGCCTTGACCGATACCCCCGTTCGCTCTCACGTTGCCATGACGGGAGAGGTCAGCCTCCGCGGAAACGTACTTCCCATTGGCGGCTTGAAGGAAAAAACCATGGCGGCATACACGGCGGGCGCAACCACCGTTCTGATCCCCGAGGCAAATCTGCGGGATCTGGAGGAAATCGACCCGCTGGCAAAAGAAAACCTCACCTTTATTCCCTGCAAAAGGGCTGAGGAGGTTCTGAATCACGCGCTGGTGCCGCAACCTACCGCCACCGCCGAATCCGAAAAGGCGGTTGCCGCATCGGTGTACCTGCCCAATTCCGCCTCCCAAACCACGCGGATCCATTTCCATTCCCAAGGCTGAAAACAACGGATCCCCAACATAGAAAGGCATCCTATGGCACTGAATCTGAACAACGTATCCTTGCGGATCAGCGCGGGCTTCACCCGTCAGTTTCCGGGCGACCCCATTCCGCAGGTGGCTTTTTCGGGCAGGTCCAACGTGGGCAAAAGCTCGCTGATCAATTCCCTGCTCAATCGGAAATCGCTGGCAAGAGTCAGCGCGGCTCCCGGAAAAACCATCACGGTCAACTTCTACGAAATTGATAAAAAGCTCTTTTTCGTGGATCTCCCGGGCTATGGCTTTGCCAAGCGTCGCGCGGAGGATCAGGCAGTTTGGTCACAATTGACCGACGGATATTTCACCGATAACAAAAACATCGACCGCGTGGGTCCCGTGATCCAGCTGATCGACAGCCGCATCGGCCCCACGGCAGACGACGAGATGATGCTGGATTACCTGATCCAAACGGGTCTTCCCTTTTTCGTGGTGGCAACCAAGGCCGACAAGCTCAACGCTACCGAGCGAAAAAAATCCGAGGAGCTGTTTGCCAATCACCCTTTGATTCCCAAAGAAACCCCCGTTCTTTTCTACTCCTCGCTGAAAACCGAGGGTAGACAGGAGCTTTGGAAGCTGATCTCGGCGTACACGGGTGTCAAGCTCTGAGAGTCAAGCAGCCAAAGCAAATTTAACAGGAGCGTTCGTATGATCCTATCCCTATTGCAATCGGGCAATTCCCCATTTGAGATCCTGCTTTCCCTGATCATTGTGGTACCCGCCATGATGCTGGCGCTTTCGGTTCACGAAACGGCTCACGGCTTTGCCGCGTGGAAATGCGGCGATCCCACCGCCCACAATCTGGGCAGACTCACGCTGAACCCCATCCGCCATCTGGACCCCGTTGGTTTGATCATGCTGCTGTTGGTGGGCTACGGCTGGGCAAAGCCTGTTCCCGTGAATCCCCGCTATTTCCGCGATCCCAAGCGAGGCATGGCAATTACGGCGCTGGCAGGTCCCTTATCCAATCTTCTTTTGGGTGTGCTTTTCTCCCTGCTGGCAGGTATTTGCGGCGGAATTCACGCAGATCTCTATGGCAACGCCTATTTTGCGGGAGGCTCTTGGGTAGCCGTTTCTCTCATGAGCATCCTTTACACAGCCTTTGAGTTCAGCGGCTATATCAATTTCCTTTACGCCGTTTTCAATATGATCCCCATTCCCCCCTTTGATGGCTCCCGCGTGGCGTTCGCGTTCCTCCCCGACAAATACTATTTCGGGATCATGCGCTACGAGCGCGAGATCATGTACGGCACGCTGATTTTGATGGTGGTGCTTTCCCGCTTCGGGCTTTCCCCCTTTGGAATTGCCGCCGAATGGCTGTCGTCCTCGATCATCAACCCCATCGTAAGGCTGGTTTTTCAGATGATCAGATAAAACAACTTTTTTCACCAAGGAGTCTCCATGGAAGCCCTCACATACCGATTGGAGCAGTTCGAGTTTGTTGGTCCGCTGGATCTTCTGCTCACGCTGATCCAAAAAAACAAAGTGAATATTCAGGACATTCCCATTGCCCTGATCTGCGACCAGTATCTGGAGTATCTCCGCATGGCGCAGAGCATGGACATGGAGATCGCGGGCGAGTTTATCGTGATGGCAAGCGAGCTGATGCGGATCAAAAGCAAGATGCTCCTGCCCCGTCCTCAGGAGGAGGAAAAGGATCCTCGCGCCGAGCTGGCGGACGCACTGTTGCGCTTCCAGCAGGCAAAGCAAGCTGCCGCAAAAATGTCGGAGCTTTATCAGATCTTCAGCGGACGTATGGCAAAGGATACCGACGAAATCTCGGTGGACACCTCCTACGTTGCGGATCAGCAGGTCACCTCTCTTTGTCTTGCGGTACGGCGAATCATCGCAGCCAACGAAAGCCGCCCGAAGGTGGAAAAAACAGTCTTTGCTCCCATGATCGCAAAGCCAATCGTTCCCGTTGAGATCAAGATCGTTGGCATTTTGCACCGCATGGAAAAAAAGCCTGCCACCTCCATGAAGGAAATTCTTTCCGATGCCACCTCCCTTCCCGACCTGATCGCCATCTTTTTGGGGATTCTGGAGCTGGTGAAGGTGCGAAAAATTCTCATCGAGGAATCCGACTATCAGGACGCCGTTCACGGAACCAACACGGTCTTCTCGGTGAACGACAATCCCGCGGACGAAAAGCCTCGGGAGCCTAAGGTCTACGATCCCAACGAGCCCATTCCTCTGTCCTCCAAGGCGGAGATGCACCGCGAGCAGCGCAGGATCATTCGCGAGCAGAAGCTGGCAGAAAAGAAACGGCTTCGCGCCGAGGAACGCGCGCGCCGCGCTGAGGAGCGCCGCCGCGCCAAGGAGAACGAGCTTTTGATCCGATCCGAAATCCCCGACGACGACTCCGATCTGGACGAGGAGGACAAGATCACCGCCATTCTGGAGGATCAGCTTTCCGAGCAGGATGAGGATCTGCTGGATGACATCGGCTTGGACATGACCGAAATCATTTCCCACATGGCAGAGCGTTCCAGAGAGCTTTCCGATCGACAATCCGAAAACAACAAATCCAACGAAGGACAACCGTAACTATATATGGAAGAAAAAAAACAGCAATCAACCCTCACGCCGCCCCTTGAGAGCGCCCGTGAGATCCATCAAGCCATTGAGGCGATCCTCTTTGCCGCAGGCTACCCCGTTCGCTATGACAAGCTTGCGGAGGTGCTGAGTCTCTCGGTGAAGGACGTGAAAACCATGGTAAAGGAGCTTGCGAAAAAATATGAGAGCGAGGAAATCCCCTCGGGGATCATGCTCATGATCTACCCCACCACCTGTCAGCTCTGCACCAAGGAGCAATACGCTCCCTACATCCGTGAGGCGCTGGGAATCCGAAGAGGCGGAAACCTTTCGGCATCCTCCATGGAGGTGCTTGCCGTGGTTGCCTATAACCAACCCGTAACCAGAACCTTTGTGGATCTGGTGAGAGGCGTGGACAGCTCCTACGCGGTCAACTCTCTGCTCGACAAGGGCTTGATCGAGGCGGCAGGCAGACTGGATGCCCCCGGGCGCCCCATGCTCTACGTTACCACCGATAAGTTCCTGCGGGTGTTCGGCATCAATTCGCTGGACGAGCTTCCAGAAACCGAAGCGCTCAGCACCGCCGCACAGGCAGAGCAGCTGAAGGTGGAGCTGGAGCTTCCCTCCAACGAGGAGGAACCCGAACCGGAAGGCAAGGAATATACCGAGGCGGTGGACACCGAGGAAACCAACGTGATCTTTGAGAACGGAGCCGCTCCAACCGATGCGGACACCGTAACCCTCACAACCGCTCACGCAGGCTCCGAAGAGCCATGAACGAACAACATCTGAAGGAGAAACAGCTATGAAAACACTTTGGATCATCTTCGGCGTTCTCGCCGCCCTGCTTGTGATCCTTCTGGCGGTGCTTTTCCTGGGTAAGGCAAGAATCAAGATCCGCGTGAAGAACACGGTTAAGGTGGTGTTCTCGGTTGGCGGGATTCGATTCTGGCTCTATCCCATGAAATACGACGCCGCGGAAAACCAGGCAGAGGCACGCTGGATCAAGAAAAATCTTGCCAAGCGACGTCAGAAAAAGAAAAAGAACCAAGCCGACAGAGCGGCAGGAAAACCGGTGCCGAATATGCTGGACAATCTGCAAACCGTCTTTTCTCTGATCAAACAGGCAAGAGACCACGTTGGCGGAAAGCTCCACATCACCGTTCACCGCTTCCACCTTCGGGTTGCGGCAAGCGACGCGGCGCAAACTGCCCTTCTCTACGGCGCCACGGTTGGGATCACCGCCTCTATTATGCAATGGATCCACACCCAGATTGCTCCCATTGAACGGCACAAGAAAGCCATTACCGTTACGCCCGACTATGTGACGGGGCAATCCGATGCCGACGTTGATATCGCTTTGAAAATGTCCCTCTTCCACGCGCTGATCGTCATTTTCCATATGTACGACGCCTACCGCGAGGAGCAGGAAAAAGCCATCTTCAGAGCAACCCGACGCCTTGCCGCAAAGCAAGCAAGGGAGGAACGCCGAGCAGCCGCTCGGGCAAAACGAGAGGAACGCGCCGCCGCAGAGCAGGCTTAACGCTTCCCTCTTCACAAATCAGTAATCAAATTTTTTCACATAAACGAAAGGATTGAAAATCATGGAAAACCAGAACTCCATCAAAGAATTGATCTCCAACGCACTCAAGGATGCCCGCACGGTGATGAACACCGAAACGATCGTGGGCGATCCCATCTGCCTTGACAACGGGGTTACGATCATCCCGATCTCCAAGGTGGCAATGGGCTTCGCCTCCGGCGGTTTGGATCTCCCCGCATCCGAGTATGACGGACACAAGAACTTCGGCGGCGGCGGCGGAACCGGCGTGACCGTTACTCCCGTTGGCTTCCTCACCATCTATCCCGACACCCGAATCGAGGTGATCCCCGTGGCGCCCACCGAAATGGGTCCCGTTGACCAGATTGCCGATATGATCACCCGCGCTCCCGAAATCATCGGAAGAATCAGAAGCGCCATCGCAGGCGATGACGATGCCGAGGACGAGGACATCGCTGAACTGGAGTTTGATAACGAGGGCAACGCTAAGAAGTCCAAGAAAAAGAAGAACAAGAAGGACTGATCAAGGCTTCCCCATCGAAATCCCATAGCACGCCGTAAAATCAGCCTCGGCTGACATAAACCGAACTCCGGGAAAATATAGATGAATGAATCTGTAATTTCCCGGAGGTTTTTTGCTATGCGCGGATCCAAGCGTTTTCTCTGTTTTTTTCTCTCTTTTTGGCTTTTGACATCACAATTTGCAGGTCACATCCATGCCGAAACAGCCGCTAAGCCGTCGATCTCGGCGCAAAGCGCCGTTGTGATGGACACCACCCACGGAATCGTTCTCTACGCCAAAAATGCCGATCAAGTCCTTCCCATGGCAAGCACCACCAAGATCATGACGGCTTTGGTGGCGCTGGAGCATTCCTCCCCCGAGGCGGTGATCAGCGTTTCCCCCGAGGCGGTCAACGTGGAGGGCTCCTCGATCTATCTGTGCGAGGGAGAACGGCTGACGTTGCGCGAGCTTCTGCTTGCTCTTTTGCTGGAATCCGCCAATGACGCAGCCGTTGCCATTGCCGTGGCAATCGGCGGAAGCGTGGAGGGCTTTGCCGCGCTGATGAATCAAGCAGCCGCGCGTCTGGGGCTTTCCCAAACGCATTTTGAAAATCCCCACGGTTTGCACCATGAGGAACACTATACCACCGCGCGAGAGCTGGCGATCATCACCCGCGCCGCGCTGGAAAACAGCCTGATCGCTGAGATCGTTTCCACCAAAAAAGCCACGATCCCCCACAACGGCAAGGACGGCGTTCGGCTGTTGATGAATCATAATAAGCTCCTGCGGTTCTATCCCGATGCCGTGGGTGTGAAAACGGGCTTTACCAAGAAAAGCGGACGGTGCCTCGTCTCCGCCGCGCGCAGGGGGTGCGTTGGCTTGATCGCCGTCACGCTCAACGCTCCGGATGATTGGTCGGATCACGCCGCTCTGCTGGACTACGGCTTTTCCCTGATGACCGAGGAGCAGCTCTGCGATCCCCATGATGCCTTGCGTGCGCTCCCCGTTGTCAACGGTCTTGAAACGAGCGTGAACGTCAGCAACCCCGAGGGATGCGCCGTAGCGCTCCCTCTCTCCCACGGCGAGATCACCGCAACGGTTGAGGCACCTCGCTTTCTCTATGCCCCGATTCGGGCGGGAGAAACGGTTGGGCGTGTGGTTTACCGTTGTGATCTGAACGGCGATGGCAGTAAGGAAATCCTTGCCGAAGCTGTTTTAACGGCGCAAACCCACGTTCCCCTCCAAAAAAAGGAAAAAAGCCTTTGGAAAAGGCTTTTGGAATGGCTTGGAATCAAAACCAATCACGGGAGTGAATCGTCCTCCCTCATCCATCGGAAAGGAATACCACAAAATGGCTGAACCCATCAGATTGCAAAAATTTTTTTCGGATTGCGGGGTCCTTTCCCGCCGCGCCGCGGAAGCTGAAATACTGGCGGGAAACGTGCGGGTAAACGGTCGGGTTGCCTCCTTGGGCGATCGCGTGGATCCCGACACGGATCTGGTGGAATTTCGCGGAAAGCCCGTTCTTCCCCGCTGTGAACGAGCCTACCGATACGTCCTGCTCAACAAACCGCGTGGAATCGTTTGCACCGCAAGAGACGAAAAGGGACGGCGCCCCGTTACCTCGCTGGTTTCGATCCCGAACACCCGTCTCTATCCCGTTGGACGCTTGGATATGGACTCCGATGGTCTGCTCCTGATGACCGATGACGGCGACTTTGCCAATCATCTCACCCATCCTCGCCATCAGATTCCCAAGATCTACCACGTGAAGGTTGCTCCCGCTCCAACCGCAGAGCAGCTGAAGTCGCTTTCCTCCCCCATGACGCTGGATGGCTACCCCCTTCTTCCCGTTGAGGTTCAACAGCTGAGCTCCGATGAGCTGGAAATGCGGCTTTACGAGGGACGAAACCGACAGATCCGCCGTATGTGTGAAGCGATTGGCTTGCGGGTATCTCGATTAACCCGCGTTGCCATTGGAAAAATCACCCTGGGAGATCTGGCTGTTGGCAAATGGCGAGAGCTTTCCCCCGATGAGGTAGATTACCTGATGGGACGCCAATCATAACAGAAAGGAAGATAAAATGTTAGAAGTATTACCCATTCAAGAAAAAAAGCGCCAAGAGGAGCTTTGCGCCCTCTGCGGCATCCCCTTCCGCGTGGATAGTCTTGCCTATCAGGCAACGGTAGACGGTGAATTAAAGGGGATCTGCCAGTTCACTATGGACGGAAACGGCGGCAGAATTCAGGATTTTGCCGCGCTTCCCAACCACTATGAGTTTGAGCCAATGTTCGTGATGGGACGAGCCGCATTGAACTTTATCGACCTGTGCGGCGTTCACACCGCTTTTTTCGACGCCGATTGCTCCAACGAAAATTTGATCAAATCCATCGGTTTTTCCCGAAATTCAGACGGCAGATGGGAAATTGATCTGACAGATTTCTTCCTTCATCCCTGCCAGCATTCCCATAATTAACAAATATTCCCATAACTGTAAAATTTTACCAGTTATCGACAGAATATTTTGTCAACTTTATGGATTGTAAAAACTGGAAAATTATGGTAAAATATTCCTGCTGAAATCAACAAATCAAATTATACCTTTGGAGGAAGCTCAGATGGAATATCATACCAAAATACTCATTGCCGACGAAAGCCCCGCTACCCGCTCCACCGTTCGCGACGGATTGCTCCGCGCGGGCTATCGAAACGTGGAGGAGGCGGTGAACGGCGAAGAAGCGCTGTTGAAAATCACCGCCCACCGTCCCGACGTGGTTCTCATTGACGTTTGGCTTTCCAAGCTGGACGGCATTGGCGTTCTGCGAAACTGTCGCAGTCTGGATTGGGGCAAGGAGAACGCGCCGATCTTCATTGTAATCTCCTCGGCATCCGCGCAAAACACCTTTGTTCAGGCAACCGAGGCGGGCGCTGCCATGTGCCTTTTGAAGCCCGTGAACATTGCCAGCCTTTGCGAGCATATTCAAAGCCTCACCGATGGGCGGAGCGATTCCCGCGCGATTGCAGCGTCGGCAACGGTGCATACCGACCACGCTCCCGATATTGAGTCGCAGGTCACGCAGATCATCCACCAGATCGGCGTTCCAGCCCACATCAAAGGATATCAATATCTGCGAACGGCGATTCTACTCACGGTCAGCGACAGCGATATTATCAATTCGGTCACCAAAGTCCTCTACCCAAGCGTCGCGAAGAAATATCAGACCACCACAAGCCGCGTGGAGCGCGCCATCCGCCACGCCATCGAGGTCGCGTGGGACAGAGGTGACGTGGATACGCTGAATAGTTACTTTGGCTATACCATTCAGAACAACAGAGGAAAGCCCACCAATTCGGAGTTTATCGCGATGATTGCGGATAATTTGAGGCTGAAGTATAAGCTGTATAAATAAGTCAGGTTCCTTTCAAGCAATCGAAAAAAAGAGAACGTTTCGGCAAAAATCAGCCTCTTTTCATTTTTTACTGCATTCAATAAAATAATTTTCCCAATAAATAAGCAATCAATTCGGTCAAACGGGTTATCGACACCTCCGCGCCGCCGGCATACAAATTGTACGCAGCATCAGCTCCCCTCCACCACCTCGGGACGATCGCCCAACGGCGGCGGTGCCTCAGTGAGAGGCACGCGAGCGTTTGCGTCGGAGGGAGCTGCGGGCGCCTCGTTCATCGGTTGCGGCTCCTCCCGCGGCGGCATAGGCTCCGATGGCAGCTGCGGTTCTTCCGTTTCGGGGAGCGCTTCACCTCCGCTGATTAAATACGAAAAACAAGGAGTGTCGTTCAGATCGAACCGTACCCCTTGAATATGCAGAAAGCGCACCGCCGCAAAATTGTAGTCGGAAAGCGGACGGTCCAGGGCATCGTTGGATTGGGCGCAAACGTAGATTTCGCCATTCTCGATCCTGCTGATGATCACCGTGTGATACCAGTCCCCTTCTCTGTCGGCATACTGCGCAACGTCACCGATCTCCGCCTGACGCATGGGAACCTCTTTGGCGTAGGGTCCAATCCCGCCGTTGCGCGAGGCAAACGCAGGCGTCCCCGTTAGAAAATCGTAAAAGTATTCCACGCTGCTCCATGCGGGCGCGCGATCCTCCTCCGAAAAATAGTACCAGCCGAAATCCACCGTTCGGTTCATCACGCAGGAGCCTGCCAGCACGCATTGGGAAACGAAATTGGTACAATTTCCGCCGATCCCCGTGAAATCAAAAAACAGTGGGTTGCGAGAAAGCGCCCATCTGCGGGCATACTCCACGGCTTTCTCTCTTTGATATGCCTTTTCAACGATCATTTAATCCCCTCCCTTTCCTCGTTAGTGTATGCAACCGGAGAAGAAAATGACACCGCCCCCGCCGATCGGCGGGGGCGCTTCTGTATTTATGAAAGCTTGATCTCAATTCCCACGGGGCAATGGTCGCTTCCCATCACCTCATTAAGAATAAAGCTGTCCGCAAGCAGCTCCCGCAAACGGTTAGACAGCACAAAATAGTCAATGCGCCAGCCCGCATTGTTGGCTCTGGCGTTTCGCATATAGCTCCACCAGGAATACTTCACGGTGTCGGGATACAGAAAACGAAAGCTATCGGTAAAGCCGCTTTCCAGCAACGCAGTAAATTTTTCGCGCTCCTCGTCCGAAAAGCCCGCGTTCATACGGTTGGATTTGGGATTTTTCAAGTCGATCTCCTCATGCGCCACGTTCAAGTCACCGCAGTAGATCACGGGCTTTTGGCAATCCAGCTCACAAATGTATGCTCGCAGCGCGTCCTCCCACGCCATGCGGTAGGGCAACCGCGCCAATCCGTTCTGCGCGTTGGGGGTATATACGTTCAACAGGTAGAAGCGCTCATATTCCAGCGTAATGGCGCGCCCCTCGGTGTCATGCTCGGGAATCCCGATGCCATAGCGCACCGAAAACGGTTGATGCTTTGTGAAAATCGCGGTTCCGGAATAGCCTTTTTTTTCCGCGCTGTTCCAATACTGCAGATAGCCCTTTGGAGCAAACTCCGCCTGCCCCTCCTGCATTTTGGTTTCCTGAATACAAAAGAAATCGGCGTTCAGCGCTTCAAATACCTCGGCAAAGCCCTTCCCCAGAACCGAACGAAAGCCGTTGACATTCCATGAGATCAGTTTCATAGTTCTCTCCATTTTATTTCGCGTATGTATCGTAGAGTAGCTTGGCGTCGCTCATAACCCCGTGGCTCGCTGTCACCTCCGCGGTCACCGCAACGTAATATTTTCCATTTGCGTCCTTGGCGAAGGAAACCAACGAATAGGTCCAGCTATTGCTTCCCTGCTCCAGGGATCCCGTCTTGCCGCCTCCAAAAACGAGAGACTCCAGCTTGAAGGTGCCGTATCGCTCCTCATAGGACTTGATCCTACTGCTTTTTTGAGGATTGGCATTGAAAAGCGTGCTGTAAAAATAGGATGGAAAGGCGGGGTTAAAGGTGCCATCCTTACGGTAACCGAAAGCCGTAGAAGTGCGAGTGGGCGTGGACAACAGCTCAACGATCAAGGGGCATTGCAGGGCGCGGATCA
The DNA here is from genome assembly GCA_015064525.1 of Oscillospiraceae bacterium. Lineage (GTDB taxonomy): Bacteria > Bacillota > Clostridia > Oscillospirales > CAG-272 > UMGS1865. The sequence continues at coordinate 10,257 of SVSC01000010.1, read as the reverse complement.
TAATTGCCGCCATGTCCTCTGCCGTGGAGTAATTCCCCTCGCTTTGATAGCCGATGATGTTATCAAAATGCGTGTTGGTGAGCCCCATTTGCGCCGCCGTCTCATTCATCCAGACAACAAATTGCGCCTCGCTTTCCGCCGCCGATTTTCCAACGATATAGCAAGCCACCATCACCGAGCAATCCGCCGCCGACTCCACGGCGATCCCGTAGAGCTGATCCAGGAGAGAGGCACCGTCGCCAACGTCGCTCCAATGGCAGGCAGAGCCCTTGTAGCCCCCCGACGCGGGTCGAACAAAATTCTGAATATCATCGGTAAAGGTCACGTCCCGTGTCAGATCCCCCTGCTTCAAGCGCTCGCAGGCAACGATCAGGGTCATCACTTTGGTCATGGAGGCGGGATCAATGCGCTGTCCGCTGTTCTTTCCCGCAAGGATCTCGCCACTTTCGGCATCTACCAGAACGGCATAGCCCGATTGCACAGACGCCGCAGCCGTTTGCTCCGTGGAATAGGGACGAACAAAAACAGAGGAGGAAGAAAAAACGGGAGTGGAGTCAAATTCCGGCGGCTGCTGATCGGTGGTTCCGTTCGCCGTGGACTCGGACGGTTTATGATCAATGATAGGAAGGTCGCCAACGGTTAGAACCGTTACCGTTACGCAAACCAGCACCGCCAAAAAAATGGCGATCACCGCAAACAGCGCAACCATCACGCCCGACGTTTCCTCCGAATAGCCTTTCATCTGTTCCTTCTTCATGAGCATCCTCCAATTTGTGGTCTACCTCTTAAATTTTACCCGAAAAAGCAAGCTGTGTCAAGTACGGAGCCAAAAAATTTTCAGTTTGTTTTCGATTTCTTGCTTCCAAATTTTTTTCGAAGTTTTTTTTCAAAAAATTATTGACATATGTCAGGAATTGTGGTATAATACCCGTGGAGAAAATAAAGGAGAACAAAATATGGCAAGAACAAAAAAAATCCGAACCATATGCGCTCTGCCTCGGTTTCGTCGCTTTTCTCCAATGGATTCCGTTGCAACCGAACGGGTAGTTTTAACCTACGATGAATTTGAGGTTCTCAGGCTTCATGATTTGGAGCATTTCACCCAAGAGGAAACCGCCCTGCAAATGCAGATTTCGCGCCCAACCGTTACCGAAATGCTGAACTCCGCCCACCAAAAGCTGGCGGATGCCCTGACAAACGGCAAGCAGATCGTTTTTGAGCATGGGAAATGCGTGGTTTGCAGAATCGGCGCGGAATGCGCCTCGGAATCCGTAAGCACCTGCGCAAAGCGTCACCGTTGCGGCGCATCCTGCCGATGCAGCAAAAATCCCTAAAAATATATCACAAGGAGAACACGAACATGAAAAAATGGAGATGTACTATCTGCGGAGAAATTGTTGAATCCGACGTCAGACCCGATCAATGCCCCCTTTGCAAGGCTCCCGGCGAGAAGTTTGAGGAGGTTCTGGAAACCGGCATGACTTGGGCTACCGAGCACGTTGTTGGAATTGCCAAGGACGCTCCCGCTGAGATCATTGAGGGTCTGCGCGCAAACTTCCAGGGCGAATGCACCGAGGTTGGTATGTATCTGGCAATGTCCCGCGTTGCCGCAAGAGAAGGCTACCCCGAGATCGCGCTCTACTGGAAGGAAGCCGCTCTGGAGGAGGCTGAGCATGCCGCAAAGTTTGCCGAGCTTCTGGGCGAGTGCGTGTTTGATTCCACCGAGAAAAACCTTGAGGTTCGCGTTGCCGCCGAGAACGGCGCAACCGCAGGCAAATTTGAGCTTGCAAAAATGGCAAAGCAGCTGAACCTCGACGCCATCCACGATACCGTTCACGAGATGGCAAAGGACGAGGCTCGCCACGGCAGAGCATTCGCGGGTCTGCTTGAGAGATACTTCGGTAAATAATGAGTTCTTTTTGGGGAGTAAGGAAAAGCTTACTCCCCTTTTGTTATGCCTTGTGCTCTAACCCCAAACACATATTCTTTACCGCTGTTTGGGAAAACAGTTGACAAACACCTCAGTATGCTGTATAATAAGAAAAAGTAGGAAAACACGGAAAGGAAACTGTGCTATGAAACGAATATTATGCCTGTTTTTATGTTTTTGGATAACGGTATCGCTTGTTGCCTGCAACCGTCAGGCTTCTGATGGCTCGCCTGAAGAAACGGTTCTCGGCACCGGTGCCACAACGGAAAACGCTCCCGCGCAAAACGAGAATGTTACACGTCCTTTTGCCGAGATTACCGATAATATCTTTTATATGTTTGAAGGCGAATTGCGATTGCTCAATTTCAGCGTTCATACTCCCGAAAATGCCGAGGGAACGGTGAATTGGAGTTCCTCCAATGATTGCGTGATCGTGGAACACGGTGTGGTTTACGCCCAAAGAGAAGGATATTCCATTGTGTCGGGTGGCGGAGAAAGCAGCTGTATCGTTCGAGTGCTACCCAAAACACTGCCTGTTTTGAACCTGAATGTTGGAGGCGAATCCATCACTTCCAAGGAAACATATGTGGACTGCACCGTGTCTATGACCACCTCCAATGAGGAATACTGCTTTGAAAACGCGGCTGCAGGAATCCGACTTCGTGGTAATTCCACCTTATCAAAGCCCAAAAAGCCCTACCGCATTAAGTTTGATTCCAAACGCAATCTGCTTGGTATGAACGAGGGGGCAAAGTGCAAAAGCTGGGTGTTGCTTGCCGAGTGGTTTGATGCCTCCATGATCCATAATTCCACCTCGCTTAGCTTGGCTTCGGAGATTCTCACTGAGTACACCTCCGACTGGCGATACGTTAATGTATATATCGACGGCATTTATCAAGGCGTATATTTGCTTGCCGAGCAGAGCCAGATCAACGAGAACCGAGTTAACATTGAGGAAGCGGGAGCGGATACCGAAAACATTCTGTCGGGATATTTTTTTGAGCAGGAAAACAGCTCAGAGGATCCGTTTTTGACGATTGACGTTCAATCCTATCAGTACACCAACTTTTTAGGAGAAAGTTATGTTCCTCACGTTCGGTATTTTCATTTCGAGTTAAAAAACGATGACACAACCCCTGAGCAGGAGGCGTTTGCGAAACGTTATTTTCAAAATGTGTTTAAAGCAATCCATATGGCAACATATGAGAATTGTTATATGGCGATTGACGAAAACGGATATCTTGTTCCATCCGATGCCAAAACCGCAGAGGAAGCAATTCGCGCTTTGATTGACGTTGACTCCTTGGCTCGCAAATACATCCACAGTGAGCTGACCTGCAACTGGGATGACAGACAAAAGAGCTACTATACACACGTCGATTTTTCGGAAGGCGGAACGGGGCTTTTCACCTTCTCTTGCCCATGGGATTTCGACCATGCCTTCTACCGTTGGAAATACTACACATATGCGGATACCGAGGAATACTTTGCCGCATGTCGCAACGTGTGGTATGTCATGCTCCTCAACCACGATTTTATCCGCGAACGAATTACGGAGATCTGGAAAGAGGTTTACTACGGAACGAACGGATTCGACTCAACGCTGGACATGATGCTCCAAATTACCAGAAACTATGAGAAAGACCTGCGCATTGATGCCGAGATGTGGAATCGCAAGGAGGATCTCCCCGAGGAAGTATCCGACCGTATCACAGAGGTGGCGAAATGCTATCAGTGGCTCCTCAAACGCATCGCTTGGCTCAACGAGCAATTTTCCGATCACAATTTTGTGAAATAAGAGGCAGTGAGGATGCAACTCCTCATAAAAGCCCGGAGCTCCATGAGGAGCGCGTCAACGCGCGCTCCCCATGGATATACGAAGGGCTCGCTAACCCACCCAAATCGCCTCGCGAGCATGGATAACGAAAGGAAATTTGTGAAACATTTTTGAAAAACCGTTGACATTCCCGCAAAAATGTGTTACAATAAACATGGAAATATATATACATATGGAGGCTAATCATGGCATTTTGGAATCGTAACAAGAAAAAGCAGGACGAACCTGAAAAGAAGGCGGCTCAGGCAGCGCCCGCAGTGAAGGAAAAGGCTCCCGCAGCGAAAGCGGCTCCCACTCCAACAACTACAACTAAGGTGGCTCCCGCCAAGGCGCCCGCAAAGGCGACCAATGCCGCAGGATCGGCTTCCACCGCTCCCAAGTCCACCGTGAAGGTTGCTCCCGCCAAGGCGCCCGCAGGCGTTGCGAAGGCTCCTGCCGCTCCCGCCAAGGCACCTGCCACCAAGGCTGCTCCCGCAACCAAAACCGCAACTCCCGCCGCTGTGAAGCTGGCAAGCCAGCCCGCAACCGAAAAGGCTGCAGCCAAATCCCCCGCCGGTCGTCCCTTCTTTGCAACCACAGAGGAGGATATCCGCGCCGCGTTCGACGCTGCCATTGAGGAGGCTGAGGCTGAAATCGCCAAGAACGGCGCAAAGGCAATCGGCAAATATGAATTTTCTCTCGAGGTGGATGGCTACCACTTCTGCCTCATTGCCAACAACGGTCAGGTTCTGTTCGATAGCCCCAGCTTTACCACGCTTCTGGGCGCGTTGAACGGCATCAAAACCTTCAAAAAGACCGTTGCAACCTCGGAATTTGACATTAAAAAGGATAAATACGACCGCTACCGCTTTATTCTGGTGAACAAATACTACGGTGAGAACTATACCACCAAGGATCAGTGCCAGAAGTCTGCCGAGTCGGTTCGCAACTTTGCAAACAACGCCCGCATCATCCGCTACAAGCCCGACAAGGAGGCTCTTGCCGCTTATGAGTACGCAAAGGTGACCAAGAAGGGTGTGGATGACGTGGATTGGAACGCCATCGCCAAGGCAGAGGCTACCGCCGCTAAAAAGGGGAAGTTTGAGATCAGCCGCGAGGAAAACGGCGAATACAGCTTCTATCTCCTTGCCAGCAACGGTCAAATTCTCTACGCCAGCCGCTTCTACGCAACCGAGGCTGCCTGCCGCAAGGGCATTGAGTCCTTCAAGCGTGCCGCCTACGTTGGCAACTTCTACGTAGATCGCGACAAGTTCGGAAACTTCCGCTACGTTCTGAAGAACATTGGATCCGCCCCCAGCTTCATCGGCGAATCCTACGACAACAAGCCCCAGTGTGAGAAGATCATTGAGTCTGTAAAGAACTTTATTGTAACCGCATCCATTGAGGTTGACGTAAACGAAGCAGAAGGTTGATGGAATAGAAATTGAAGGAGCGCCCGTCGCGAACGCGACGGGCGCTCTTTGACAAAAAAACAACCGTTGGCTCAATTGCCAACGGTTGTTTTTTGTCTGATCAAGCTCCGTAGGTTGCGGAAACCAGGATCACGGTTACCAGAACGAGAACCACGAAAACAATGGAACCGATCAGGGTCCAACGATCCAAACGGCGCTCCTTCGTCATGGTCTTGGACTTTCCAAAAAAGCTGTCGCTGTTGCCGCCCGCAAGGGTGCCGGAGAGACCTCCCTCGTTGGTGTTCTGCAGAGATACCAAAACGGTAATGACGCCTGCCAACAGACACAGAGCGATTCCGAGGATCCAAGTGAAAACGGATGCCACAGACAGAGATGCAATCAAGTTGTTCATACTTAACCTCCGATTATTTGATGTTCCGTCTCCGATCAATAGACGGAACGGCTTTCATACTCATATATTCTACCATATTCTAACCGAAATTGCAATAGTTTTTTTGTTTTTTTTCGGAAAAAGTCATTTTTTTTTACAGTTTGTTTTTGCGAAAACGCATTTTCAGAAAAAAACGCCCCAAAAACCACAGCGGAATCGCCCCCAACACAAAAAAAGCAACGCCATAGGAGAAAAACATGGGAAGCCACCCCAGCGTATCCTGGATCGTCCTCAGTCCCCAAAAGTAGGTTCTTTCATAGGGGCTGAGATAAAAGAGATTCAGCACGCCAACCGCCCTGCTTGCGCGCGGTCTAAGCAACAAATTCAGTGCCGTTGCCACTGCCATGGAGCCGCCCAGCATCACCGTTGGATGAAGCAAATCCTCGCGGAAGTCTTTTCCGATTTCCTCCGCGATCAGCAAAAATCCTCCCAGCGCAATCATCACCGAATGCCAGATCATGGTGTGCACACACAACGTAAACTGGGGATAAAAGCGTGGATATCCCACCACAAGGTAGCCTCCCACCGTGGAGTAGAGCGCCAAAAAGCCATAGCAGGCGCGCTTGGCAGTTCCCTCCCCCATCAGCGGCGCCACAAGACAAAGATAGAGAGGCAGCGTGCAAAATTGAAAGGGAAAGATCGAAAAATCGTATTGCCCGTTTCCGATTACAAAAAAGCACAGAAGCTGCTTATAAAGCTCCATACAGGCAAAAAGCACCCCCGCGCCAAACACCACGCCGTCGGTAATGGCGCGTCGGCGATCATTTGACAACCGCCATGCCACCGCACAGGTTGGCAGTGTTAGCAAAAGGCATCCCGCCAAGCACCCGAAATGAAAGGCGCCAAATGCCTTGGGAGAATCGGGACGCTCCATGTTGGTAGCTTGCAAAAAGGACAGCAGAAGCGAGCCTTCTGTTGCTTGAAGAAGAAAAAACGAGCCAACGGACAAAAGAATCATCAGCGCCAACACAATGGCGCACCGTGTTTTCATCCGTTGACTCATGGTTCTACCTCTTTCGGTTTATTTCAGCTCAACAACGGTCACGCCGCCGTCGCCCTCGCCGTACTGCCCGATGCGATAGCTTGCCACACGGCGATCCCGCTTCAAATACTGCCAGAGCGCGTTTTTCAGGGCGCCCGTTCCCTTTCCGTGGATCAAACGTACCTTGGAAAAGCCCGCAACAACGGCCTCGTCCAAATACTTATCCACCGCCTGCCACGCCTCGTCGCCAAGCATTCCCCGCAGGTCGATCTCGTCACGGAAGTCACGATTTACCTGCATACGGTAGCCTGCCGCCGGAGCGGATGTACCTCCGCTGATGAATTTGCTTTCCTCCTCGATCAGCTGGAGATTTGCCAGCTTGGTTCGTGTTTTGAGAATCCCCGCCTGCACCAGCACCGAATTGCTCTTATCCGGCAGCTCCAGCACGGTTCCCTCCTTGTCGATATTCACAATGTACACCCGATCTCCCTTCCGAAGAGCTCTGGGAAGCACGTATTTGGCGTTTTTCTTTTCCTCAACGGGGTTCACGCGGTCATCGTTTTTCCGAAACTCTGCCCGTACCGCGCGGCGCGCGGCATCCAGATCCTCGGAAAGTCGGTGTGCCTCCTCCGCCTTCTTCGCCTTTTCCAGCTGAGCAAAGATGAATTCGCTGGAGGCGCGGGCGCTATCGAGCATTTGCTGCGCCTTCCTGCGGTTCTGCTCGATTTCATGGGAGGCATCCTTTCTCATCCGCGCGATCTCCGCCTCGGCATCCCGACTTTTCCTTTCGTAGTCAGCGCGGAGGCGCTCTGCCTCCTCTCGATTTCGATCCGCAACCAGGCGCGCCTCCTCCAGCTGCTCGATCACCGCCTCAAACTGCTTGTGATCGGTGTTCACGTGCTGCTTTGCCAAAGCAATGATGGAATCCTCTAATCCCAGCTTGGAGGAAATGGCAAAGGCGTTGGATTTTCCGGGGGTGCCGATGATGAGACGGTAGGTGGGCTTGAGGGTGGTAACATCGAACTCACAGGAGGCATTCACCACACCGTCGGTATTCAGCGCAAAGGTCTTTAACTCGGTATAGTGGGTGGTGGCGGCACAGTAAGCGCCACGCTCCCGCACCGTTTCAATGATGGCAACCGCCAGCGCTGCCCCCTCCACGGGGTCGGTTCCCGCGCCCAGCTCGTCGAAGAGACAAAGCGTTTCACGGTTCACCTCTTTCATGATGGAAACGATATTCACCATATGGGAGGAGAAGGTGGAAAGCGACTGCTCAATGCTCTGCTCGTCGCCAATGTCCACCAGTATCTTATCAAAGATCCGAACCGACGATTCGGGCTCGGCGGGAATGTGGAGCCCCGATTGCGCCATCAGCGAAAACAAGCCCAAGGTTTTCAGGGTAACCGTTTTACCGCCCGTGTTGGGACCCGTGATGATCATGGTGTCGCATCCGTTGCCCAGCTTAATGTTGGTTGGAACCACTCGGTTGCGGTCGATCAGGGGGTGTCTTGCCCGACGGAGGTCGATCACCCCGTCCTTGGAGAGAATCGGCTCGGCGGCACGCATCCGCGAGGAAAGCTCCCCGCAGGCAAAGCAAAACGCCAGCTCGGTGACGTTGAGATAGTTGAGATAAAGAGAATGCGCCACAGCGCTGACGTCGGCAGACAGCGCAAACAGAATCCGCTCGATCTCATGCTCCTCCTTGGATTGGAGCATTCTCAGCTCGTTGTTCGCCTCCACCACGGCAATAGGCTCCACAAAAATGGTGGCACCCGAGGAGGAGGTATCGTGGATCAGCCCCTTGATTTCGTTTTTATGCTCCACCTTCACGGGAACCACGTAGCGCCCGTTTCTGGTGGTGATCAGGTTCTCCTGCAGAGACTTGGAATAGGAGCCGCTGACATACCGTTGGAGAGTTTCCTTGATGCGGTTATTCGCCTCACGGATCTTTCTGCGGATCTCCGCCAGCTCGCGGCTGGCTTCGTCGGCAATCAGATCCTCCGATAGGATTGAGCGACTGATCCGCTCCTCCAGCGTTCGGTTGGGCAATAACCGCTCAAAGATCTCGTCCAGCGACGTTGGGAAGGTGCGGTTCACCTTATTATAGTCGGTGAGCATCCGAGCGGATCGCAGCAGGGCGGCAACGTCCAAAAGCTCCCTTGTGGACAGCATAGCACCCTTTTCTGCCCTTTCGCAAGCAGCGGTCACCTCCCGCACCGTTCCGAAGGGAGGCATTCCCTTCACGTCGGTGAGCTTACGGGCATCGGTGGTGCGCGCCAGGCGTCGGGCAATCTCAACGGGATCGGAGGTGGGCATGAGACAGAGAGCCCGTCCCTTAGCCCCCTCGGTTGCGGCGCATTCCGCCAGCATCCCGCAGATCTTATCAAATTCTAAGGTTATCAGTGTTTTTTCGGAAAAGCTCATTTCAAATCCTTTTTGTTGATATCAAATACGGCAGGCGTATTTTTCATGGTATGATAGAAATTCAGCGAATCAAACCCATGCCCCAAATGGGACAAAAGATAGGTTTCCGCCAGCTTGGAGAAACCCCGCAGATCCTCCGCCTCCTTCAATTCGAAGGAAAACAAACGCTCCAGCGGCGCGCCGACGCAGTAGCGAAAGGCTTCCCGCACCGAAGCGGATAAAATGCCAATGATCTCCGCCTCCCGCAAATCCTCGTGCTGCGGTGTTGGCAGGCGTTGGCGCTTTCCGTGACACGCGTCGCAAACCAACGCGCCGTTCATCACGTCCAGATAAAAGAGTTCCGCAGCCCCCGTTCCGCAAGCGGTGCAGCAGGAAAGCGCAGGCTCGTATCCCGACATGGCGGCAACCCGCAATTCAAAGGCGCCCTTGATCAGCTCCTGCGGACGAAGCTCCTCGCTGACCGCATAAAGCGAATTGAGGAGCAAACGGAGAAGCTCCGATGCTTCCACGCCCTCGTCGGTCACGTCGCAGATCACGTCACATAGATAGGATGCCAGATTCAGGCGGTCAATATCCTCGCTCAAGGCGTAGAAGGGGCGGATTGAGGAGCCTCCCTTGAGAATATTGACGCTTCCCTTTCTGTAATATTCAAAATTGGCGTAGGTATAAAGCTGACTAACGGCAGCCTGCGGGCTCCGCATGGAATGACTTCCCTTGGCAAGCAGAGTGATGCGCCCCCGCTCCGCGGTCAAGACCTGCAGATAGCGGTTGCAATCGCCCATATCCCGCACCCGAACCACAACGCCGTCGATGGCTTCATGCTGTGACATGGAAAAAGCTCCTCAGGCGTTAGCCTTCGCCGTAGCCAAAGCCCAGAATACCTCTTTGGGTATCCCGCCAGTTCTCCTTGACCTTTACCCAAAGATTGAGATAGACCTTAACCCCCAGAAGCTCCTCCAGATCCTGACGGGCATAAGAGCCGATGCGCTTGAGGGTTGCGCCGTTCTTTCCAACAATGATCCCCTTATGGGATTCCTTTTCGCAAAAGATCTCGGCGCGGATCGAGACAAGCGTCTCCTCCTCCTTGTATTCCTCGATCACCACGGCAATTCCGTGGGGAACCTCGCGGTCAACGTTGCGAAGGATCTTTTCGCGGATAATTTCGGATGCCATCTGACGCTGGGTTTGGTCGGTGATCATATCCTCCTCAAAGATCCACTCGTCCTCATGGAGAAATCCGCC
>SVSC01000009.1 GCA_015064525.1 Oscillospiraceae bacterium | reverse complement strand
GCATTTGTGGACACAAATGCAAAACACGGCATACCTCTTTCGAGATATGCCGTGTTTTTGAAAACTGTCCTTAAGGGTACAGCCTTTTCAAACCGACTTCTTTTTTATATGTCTGCTCAGGGATCGCAATTCTCGAAAATGGGATGCTCACCCAGCCGATGCGCTTCCTCCAGCTCCTCTCGGGAGGTCACCGTCCAAACAAAGCGGGGGGCGCGGTAAAGCTTGGTGGTGAGGTGTACGGGGAGAGAATTTCGGTCTGCCTTGTTGCAGGCAATGAAATTGGGGCGGGCGATCACGTTCAGCGCCATTGCCGTGAGCGCAAGGTTCAGAGCCGAGCGCTTTTTCTTGTCTCTGCAAACGTTGGTGTAGAGCAATCCGCCCACAACACCGGGAAGCTGCTTTTTCATCGCGCCAACCAATAGGGGATTAAAGGATTCCACACAGTAGTCTCCGCGATAGCTTTTCAAAAGCTCCGCCACGGGGGCGCAAAGAGCGGTGTTGGTGCTTTCGCCCTTCAGCTCCACCAACAGCGGAACCCGACCGTCCACCAGCGCCAGAACCTGGGCGAGGGTGGGGATTTTTTCGTCGGTATCTGCCAAACGAAGTTGGGAAAGCTCCTCGGCGGTTAACTCGGAGAGCTTTTGGTCTCTGTCGGTCATGCGGTTCAGGGTGTAGTCGTGAAACACCATCACACAGCCGTCGCGGGAGAGCTGAACGTCCAGCTCAATGCCAACGCCCCGCCGACAGGCAAGCTCAAAGGCAGCGAGGGAGTTTTCGGGAATGCCGTTGCCGTGAAGCCCCCGATGGGCATAGTCACAGAGCAGCTGCGGGGGGAGTTTTTTCGCTCCAACGGGGCGGATCAGCACCAGCAGATAAATCAACAGCAGCAGAAGGGCAATGCCTCCAACCGAGGCGAAAATAATCAGCGCCGTCATGTCAGTCCACGTCCAGCTGCTCCAGAAGATCCTTCTTTTCAAGGAGCTTGGAGTCGCCGTGCTTCACAAAGAACATGGTAACGAAGGAGAGGGCAACAAATACGGTTCCGAAAGCGAAGAACACGTAGCGCATGGTAAAGAGATCGTAGAGCAGACCGGAAAGAATGGGGGCAACGATCTGCGCGGACATGGAGGCGGTGTAGTAGTAGCCGGTGTATTTGCCAACGTCGCCGCCCCGCGCAAGCTCCACCACCATGGGGAAGGAGTTCACGTTGATGGTTGCCCAGCCGATTCCCGCCAGAATGAACACGGGTAGCATAATTCCCTCGGGCGTGGAGGAGGTGATGAAATTACCGATAAAGAAGGCTGTGGCAAGGATCAGGATACCCGCCAGAATGGTTTTGCGTCTGCCCAGCTTGGAGGCAATGATGCCAACGGGAATATAGGAGACGATGGCGGCTGCCTGGGCGATGATCAGAGTAAAGTTAAAGTCGAATTTCAGCACGTTGGTGGCGTAGACCGAATACTTGCTGGTGATCGAGTTATAACCGATATACCACAGCGCAACCGAAGCGAGGATCAGGAGCAGAGAGGTCATTTCTCCCTTGGAAAGGCGTCTTTTTTCGGAATTGTCCGCAACGGGAGCCTCCTCCAGACCCAAACGAAGGGATTCGTCCTCCATTTCCTTTGCCCATTGTTTTTCCTTTACGCTCAAAAGGAAGATGACAAGACCTGCCAGCATGATGGAAACCACGGCGGCAACGTAGCCCGTGTACTGCATATAGGGGTTTTTGGAGGTGGCAAAGACCATGCCCAGCACCAGAACGAGAATGCCGCCTGCCGTACCCGTGAGATTGATAATGGCGTTTGCCTTGGAGCGGAGGGGCTTCACGGTTACGTCCGGCATCAGCGCCACGGCGGGAGAGCGGAAGGTTGCCATTGCCAGAAGCACCACCAAAAGGGTTGCGATAAAGCCGATAAAGGGCAGGGGATTGGAAACGGTCAGCTCAACTGTCATTTTTTGAACCATCTCGGCAAACGCCTCCTCGGTCATAGCCCCTTGGCTGAGGGTGGGAATGCCGTTGGCTGCCAGCAGGGAAAGCTGGTAGTTGTCGATCAGGGTGAGGCAAATAAAGGATACCATGGCGATCAGGGAGCCGAACAGAATGAAGGGGGTCCGCTTTCCGAAGCGGGTGCTTACACGGTCGGAGATCGCGCCAAAGATGGGGAGCAGAAAGACCGCCAGCACGTTGTCGATGGACATGACCGCGCCGGAAACCGTTTGGGGAAGACCAAAGTGATTGGTGAGGATCAGCGGAATAATGGCATCGTATGCCTGCCAGAACGCGGAGATCAGGAAGAATGCCATGCCAACCAAAAGAGTGCGCTTGTAATTGAGCTTCATGAGATAGATCCTTTCTTTTGCTGTAAGATTGTGACAATCGTATTATACCATAGTGTTGCTGTTTTGTAAAGGGAAAATCCAACAGATTGCAAAAAAGATTTTCAAACGCAAAATGAACGCAACAGGAAAGAGACTTGCGGGCTCGCCCAAATCGCCCCGTGACCTTGAAGCGCCTTTTTCAGCAGTTCCAAACGCCCTTCGCGTCCCGTCAGCAAACGCGCGAAATGGAAAGGAATCCATGCTGCCGTACCTGTGAGACGCTCGTGCGTTGCATTTTCTTTCCGTGTTTTTTCGGTTATCGTGTCTCCTGCGAAATTTTCCAATGTGCAATCAATCCTTTTTGGAGGTGGCTGACGTCAAAAGGCTTGTGAACAAAGCCTCTTTTGTCGGCAGAATTCACGCAATGCTTGAGTATTTACAAAATGTTCATATAAATATAGAAATCCTCGTTGACAATGTGATCGTTTTGTGATACAATTTTATTATAGTGGGGAGGAAGGGTTTTTTTGAGGTCTTCCCGAAAAAACAACAGAATTGGAGGATGTCTGAATGGAAAAAGACACAACGATCGGTAAAGAAAAGATTGCCGGTTTGTTTGATGCCGGCACCTTTGTGGAGATCGGAGCCTACCTGAAAAGGGAGGGCGGCGACCTGACGGGTGTTGTTTGCGGCTACGGCGCCGTGAACGGCAAGCTGGCATACGCCTTCGCGCAGGATAGCGACCGTCAAAAGGGCGCTTTTGATGCTCTGCAGGCGAAAAAGATCGAAACGGTTTATGAAATGGCATTGAAGAACGGAGCGCCCGTGATCGGCGTGTTCGACAGCATCGGCGCGTACGTATCCGATGGCGCCGGCGCGCTGTCTGCTTACGGCAAGCTGCTTGCCTGCGTGAGCCGCGCTTCGGGAACGGTTCCCCAGATCGCCGTGATCGGTGGAGTTTGCTCGGGCATGGCGGCAACCGCCGCGGCAATGTTCGATGCCGTGATCACGGTGAAAGAGGTGTCCAAGCTCTTTGTGAACGCTCCCTTCCTGGTAGGACGCGAGGTTGGAACCGCCGAGTACGCTGCGGAGAACGGTCTTGCTGCCGTGAGCGCGGCGAGCGAGGACGAGGCGTTTGCCATCGCGAGAGAGCTGATCTCCATGCTCCCCTCCAACTGTGAGGAGGGAACGTATGCCGACGATCCCATGGACGACGTGAACCGTTTGGTCGCTGTGGACGGTCTGACGGGTCGCGCGCTGTGCGAGGCGGTTGCCGATTGCGGACGCTTCCTTGAAATGGGCGAGTGCTACGCCAAGGAAACCGTGACGGGGCTTGCCAAGGTTGGTGGCGTTTGCTGCGGCTTTGTTGCCGGCAACGGAAGCGTGAACGGCGGCGTGCTGACGGGTGACGGCGCCAAAAAGGCGGCAAGGCTCATTTCCTTCTGCGATAGCTTTTCGATCCCCGTTGTCACGCTGATTGACAGCGAAGGGGTTGCCGTGAGTGCCGAGGAGGAGGGAAGTCCTCTGGCGGCTCAGCTTGGTAAATTGGCAATGGCATACGCCACGGCAGACACCGCGAAGGTCACCGTGGTAACCGGCAAGGCATGGGGCGCGGCGTTTACGCTGATGGGCTCCCGTGGGCTGGGTGCCGACCTTGTGTATGCGCTTCCCACCGCTTCCGTGAGCGTGATGGCGCCTGAGTCGGCGGTTGCTTTCCTTTGGAACGATCGCATTACCGAGGAAAACACGCGAGCCGCGCTGGTTGAGGAGTGGAACGCCACCTGCGCCGCTCCGGAGGCTGCCGCTGCCGATGGAAGCATTGACGACGTGATCTCCTCTGCCGAGCTTCGATCTCGCATTTGCTCTGCCGTGTATATGCTTCTGGTGAAGAGCGGTAACGCCACGGCGCGCAAGCACTGCAATCTCCCGCTGTAAAAAGGGAGGCGCGGTATGATGAATCTTGTATATGCGCTGACCGCCAACGGCAACACCTTCGTGGAGAATGCCAAGGAGGCGGGAACCGTTTCCCTTTTGGGTATGGGCGCAATTTTTGCCGTGCTGGCTCTCATGTGGCTGGTGATCGAGATCTCTCACAGAATGATCGTTGGTCCCGAGCCCAAAAAGGAGCCTGCACCCAAGACAGAGAAAAAGCCCGAAAAGCCCGCTAAAAGAGCGAAAAAGAATGTGCCCGCCGCTCCCGCCGCCCCCGTTGCGGACAACGGAGCCTTGATCGCGGCGATCACAGCGGCAATCAGTGCCGCAATGGCGGAGGATGGCTACACAGGCGGCTTCCGCGTGGTGTCCTTTAAGAGAGCCTCCGACCGCAGAGTCGGCAGACGTTAAACAAAAATCAGAAAGGATTTAGGTGAATCAAATGAAAAGTTATCGCGTAACCGTGAACGGTGTTGCATATGAGGTTGTTGTTGAGGAGCTTGGTGCCGCCCCCGCGGCTGTTACCTATGCCGCACCCGTGGCTCCCGTTGCTGCTCCCGCTCCCGTAGCTGCTCCCGCTCCCGCAGCTGCTCCCGCCCCCGCCGCTCCCGCTGCTCCCAAGGCAGCAGGCCTCGCAGGCGCCACCGCTGTGAAGGCGCCCATGCCCGGAAATATTATTAAGGTGAACGTGAAGCCCGGCGACAGCGTGAAGAAGGGCGACGTTCTCTGCGTGCTGGAGGCTATGAAGATGGAGAACGATATCATGGCTCCCGCCGATGGCACCGTTGCCACCGTGGATGCCTCCGCAGGTCAGTCTGTTCAGACCGACGCTGTTCTTGTCACCCTGAACTAAGGTCTTTATCCATATAACGGAAAGGACTACATACCATGGTTGACAGTATTTTGAATTTTTTGGAGTCGACGGGCATCTACAAGCTGTTCTATGAGGAGCAAGCCGACGGCTCGATGGTGTTCAACGACCTTTGGTGGCAGTCGATGATCATGCTGGCGCTTTCCTGCGTTTTGATCTATCTTGCCATCGGTAAGCAGTTTGAGCCCTTGCTTCTGCTCCCCATTGCGGTGGGAATGCTTCTCACCAACCTGCCCGGAGCGGGAATGTTCCATCTGGATTTCTTTATTGCCGAGGACGTTAAGTATGCCCAGGTGTTACATGATGGCGGATTGCTGGATCTGCTCTATCTCGGCGTTAAGCTGGGAATTTATCCCTGCCTGATCTTTATCGGTATCGGCGCGATGACCGATTTCTCCCCCCTGATCTCCAACCCCAAGAGCTTGCTGATTGGCGCGGGCGCACAGCTGGGCGTGTTTGCCGCTTTTTCCTTTGCTTTGATGACGGGACAGTTTACAGGAAATGAGGCGGCAGCCATCGGTATCATTGGCGGTGCCGACGGTCCCACGGCGATCCTCGTCACCAAAACGCTGGCTCCCCCGTTGCTTGGCGCCATTGCCATTGCGGCGTATTCCTACATGGCGCTGATCCCCATCATTCAGCCTCCGTTCATGCGCTTTTTCACCACCGAGGCGGAGCGCAAGATCCGCATGACCGAGCTTCGCAAGGTTTCCCGCTTGGAAAAGCTGGTCTTTCCCATCATGGTAACCACCGTGGTTGGATTGATCCTGCCCGAGGCGCTCACTCTTGTGGGATGTCTGATGTTCGGTAACCTGCTCAATGTGTGCGGTGTCACCGAGCGTCTCTCCAAAACGGTGCAGAACGAGCTGATGAACATTGTAACCGTTTTCCTTGGAATTTCGGTAGGCGCCACTGCAAGCGCCGAGAACTTCCTGCGCCTTGAAACCCTTTTGATCATTGGTCTTGGCTTGGCGGCGTTCTGCGTTTCCACCTGCGGAGGTTTGATCACCGCAAAGATCATGTGCAAGCTGACGGGTGGCAAAATCAACCCGCTCATCGGCTCCGCAGGCGTTTCCGCCGTTCCCATGGCGGCGCGCGTTGCGCAAAAGGAGGGGCAAAAGGCGGATCCCGGCAATTTCCTTCTCATGCACGCAATGGGCCCCAACGTTGCGGGTGTTATCGGTTCTGCCGTTGCGGCAGGCGTGCTGCTGTCCTACTTCGGTTGATCGCCGCGGTAGATTGAAATTTTGAAGAAAGGATTCACAGTCATATCATGGCAAAAGTGAAAATTACAGAAACCGTTCTCAGAGACTCCCACCAGTCGCTGATCGCAACCAGAATGACCACGGAGGAAATGCTTCCCATTCTGGAAACCATGGATCAGATCGGCTACCATTCTCTGGAGGCATGGGGAGGCGCAACCTTCGATGCCTGCATGAGATTTTTGAATGAGGATCCTTGGGAGCGCTTGAGAAAGATCAAGGATAAGGTTCGGAACACCAAGCTGCAAATGCTCTTCAGAGGGCAGAACATTCTGGGCTACCGTCATTATTCCGATGACGTGGTGGAGTATTTCGTGCAGAAATCCATCGCAAACGGTATCGATATCCTCCGCATCTTTGATGCGCTGAACGATACCAGAAACCTGCAAACCGCCATCCGCGCTACCAAAAAGGAGGGGGGACACGTGCAGGCAGCTCTTTCCTACACCACAGGTCCCGTTTACACGCTCGAGTACTACTCCAAGTACGCCAAGGAGCTGGAGGGTATGGGCGCCGATTCGATCTGTATCAAGGATATGGCAGGTCTTCTCAAGCCCTACGACGCGTATGATCTGGTGAAGGCACTGAAGGAAAGCGTTCGCATTCCGATCCAGCTGCACACCCACTACACCTCCGGTCTGGCTTCCATGACCTTGATGAAGGCGGTGGAGGCGGGTGTTGACGTGATTGACACCGCAATTTCCCCCATGGCGCTGGGAACCTCTCAGCCTCCCACGGAGGCAATGGTTGCCGCTCTGCAGGGAACGCCCTACGATACGGGCATCAGCCTGGAGACGCTGGACACCGTTACCAAGTATTTCACGCCCTTGCGTGAGAAATATCTTGCCGACGGTCTTCTGAATCCCAAGGCGCTGAAGGTAGACGTGAACGCGCTGATGTATCAGGTTCCCGGAGGAATGCTTTCCAACCTGATGAGCCAGCTGGCGCAGGCAGGAAAGTCCGATAAGCTCACCGAGGTGCTGGAGGAGGTTCCGAGAGTGCGCGCCGACGTTGGCTATCCTCCGCTGGTAACGCCCTCCTCTCAGATCGTTGGAACCCAGGCGGTGTTCAACGTGATCATGGGGGAGCGGTATAAAACGGTTACCAAGGAGTTTAAGGGCATTGTGAGAGGCGACTACGGCAAGACCGCGGTTCCGATTGATCCCGCCTTCGTGAAGAAGATCATTGGCGATGAGAAGCCCACCACCTGCCGTCCCGCCGACAAGCTAAAGCCCGAGCTGGAGCAGCTTCGCGCGGAGATCGCTCCTTATCTGGAGCAGGACGAGGACGTTCTCTCCTACGCGCTGTTCCCCGACGTGTCCAAGAAGTTCTTTGAGTTCCGCAAGGCAAAGAAGTACGGCTTGGATGCCGACAACGCGGACCCCAAGCTGGGCGTACATTCCGTTTAATCATCAGAAAAGGACACAGGCAATTGCCTGTGTCCTTTGAGACTGTAGATCCGACAGCGGATTGTGTTATTCAAATCCCTCAGGCAGGGGAATTCCGTTGGGATAGTCCTCGGGGTGCTGATAGTAGTTCTCCACCTGCTCCATCCAGTCCTCCATCGCTTCCGCGTCCTCAAAGAGTGTGGAGAGCGGGGAACCGGAGAACACAATCACCATGATCAGCACGAACAAAAGAATACCAAGGATGCCAAGGATCAAGCCCCAGCGGGCTTTTCCGTTGAGCTTGCCGCCGTTTCGACTTTTGGAAAGGAAGGCGAAGACCACGGCAAGCGCGCCGAGGATCAGGTTCATGGGGAGCAAACAGCAACAGCAGCAGGTGAGAGAGACCGAAAGAATCCCCAGCGTTAACGCCGCGGTGGACATTCCCTGCGCGTTGTTGCCTTTCGTGGCGGATGCCGATTGTGCGTAATCCGCCCGATAGTCCGAGTATCCAAAGGAATCATTCATAATGAAAAAACCTCTTTCCGCGTATTTGTCTTCATTATAGCACAAAAGCGGGAAAAACGCAACCGATTTCAGAAAAAAGGAGGACAAAATGAATTCAAAGGCAAAGAAAACCATGCTGGTGCTGCACTTGGCGGTTTTTGCCGCAATTTTGCTCTTTCCCATTTACCGTTTGCTTGCCGCTTGGGGAAGAAATTTTTTGCCAACCCTTATGAGCGGATGCTTTTTGCATGATTGGCTGATGCTTTACTGTCCTCTTTGCGGCGGTACCCGCGCGGCTGCGGCGCTTCTTCGATTGGATTTTGCGGAAGCGCTGAGATCAAACGCGCTTGTGGTTGCGTCTGTTCCCATTGCCGCGGTGCTGTATGTGCGCGCGTGGGTGAGATTGAGGCGCGGTGAGGAAAAATTGTTTGCCGTCCCACATTGGACGTGGATTACTGCCGTAACCGCGCTGGCGGTATTCGGGATTCTCAGAAATTTGTTGATGATTTTTTGCGCCTTCGATCCGCTGGGGGATCTTTTGTGGTTTTGGAATGGAATATGAAACGTCTGCGCATACTGTTGGCGCAGACGTTTTTTTGATGGGAGGCGAGCGCATGATTCGTGTTTTGCAGGTGATCAGCGATACCAATATCGGAGGAGCGGGGATCCAGCTATGCAACCTGCTCAGGCATTTGAACCGAGAGCGCTTTGCGTGTGTGGTAGCGCTCCCAAAGGGAGCGGAGCTGACCGAACGCTTGGTGGCAATGGGGGTGGAAACGGTGGCGCTTGCGCACCCGTGTGACCGTCTTTTGGCGGAGTCGGTGCGGGAAATCAAGGCGATCATTCGTTCCCGCGGGATTGATATTGTTCACGCCAACGCGGCGGTATCCGCCAGAATGGCGGGAAAGCTTTGCGGCTGCCGCGTGATCCACACAAGGCACTGTTATTTTCCCTCGGAGGCGCCCAGAGGAGGCGCGCGTCAGCTTCTGGAACGGATGGGGAACCGTTGGCTCTCCGATCTTGCCATTGCAACGGCGCCCTCGGCTGCGGAAAATCTCATGGCGTTGGGGCTTCCGCGGCGGTCGATTCGGGTGATTCTTAACGGCTCCGATCCCGTGCGTGAGATTCATGCGGAGGAGCTTGCCAACCTACGGCGGCGGTATGGAATTCGAGAGGGAGAGCGGTGTATCGGCATCTGCGCCCGCTTGGAGGCGTGTAAGGGACACCGTACCTTTCTGGATGCCGCCGCAAGGCTGAAAAAAAGCCTCCCCCACGAGCCCTTGCGGTTTCTCATTGTGGGGGAGGGTAGCCTGCGGCAAAGCTTGGAGGCGTATGCCGATTGGCTGGGATTGAGGGATGCGGTGATCTTCACGGGCTTCGTGCAGGATATGGCGCAGATCTACCGCTTGCTGCGGATCAACGTGAATTGCTCCTGCGGCACGGAAACCTCCTGCCTCGCCATATCCGAGGGGATGAGCGCCGCCCTTCCAACGGTTGCCTCCGACTACGGCGGAAACCGCGGGATGATCGAGGGCGGCGGGCTTTCCTATCCCGTGGGGGATGCCAAGGCGCTGGCGGAGCGATTGGAGGAGATCCTCACCAACAGCGCCCTGGAGGCGGAGCTGCGCCGTCTGGCGCTGGAGAGCTACCGCTGTCGTTTCACCGCTGAACGGATGACAAGAGAAACGGAGGAATTGTACGATCTGCTGGCAGGGGACGGTCACCCATACAAATAAACGATTTGAAAGCGATCGCCGTCCGTCAGCTTGATGTACGGGAAATTGGTGGAGCCCTCCGCAAGAAAGATCAGGCAGTCGTTCTCCACGCGAAAGCGGTTGACAAATTTGCCGTCATTTGTGGTAATGATGAGGATCCCATCCTCTATCCGATAGGTACCATGCCCCATATAGGAGGAAAGCATGGTTTCGTAAAAGGAGAAGGTGCCGTTGCTGTAGAGGGTGATGTTGAACTTGTCGGGAACCTTTCCGTAGACTACGGAACGGGTGTAGATTTGAGTCGCCACGGGGCTCATCTCAAGGATATCGTAAACATTGTGGAGCGTGGGGGGATAGGAGAGGGTCATTTGCCCATTGTGGAGAATCTTCACCGTGTCGCCAACCGCAATGTCCTCGGGGAAGAACCGTTTCGACGTCAGTTTTTTGGAAACCGAAATGCTTTCGGGAAGCTCGCCGGAATGGGGACGCACCAAAAGGAATCCACCCTGATCCTCCAAAACGGTGGCGAGCATCCAATGGTGTCCGTCCTCATCTACACCCGAAAGCGCGGTGGAATGAGGGTAGGGGATGGGATAGCTTGGCTCGCGAGGAACGATTTTTGGATTGGTGAGCAAGCAGAAGGACGCGATGAAAATGACAACGGAAAGCAGAATGATCAGCCAAACAGGCGTTTTTTTGTAGCGCATTGCGTTTTTCACCCTTTCTTTTACGCCCAATTCTCCAAAGGCAAGGGGACATCCCGAAAGTCTGCCGCGGGGCATACTGCATCGGATCAACGCCTCGGAGTAGGGCTTTTTTTCGTTTTTGCCGAGACGCGCCAGCACAGTCTCGTCGCAGGCAAGCTCAATGTCGCGGCAGAAGAGCAGATAAGCAACCCACAAAAGGGGATGGAACCAGTATACCGAGAGCAGGAGAAAGCCCAGCGGCTTCCAAACGTGGTCGAGCCGCTTCAGGTGCGCTCGCTCATGCGCCAGCACGTAGACGGTATCTGCCTCGGAAAGGTCGGAGGGAAGATAGATGCGGGGGCGGAGAATCCCCATCACAAATGGAGTGGAAAGTCGGTCACAGAGCATCATACCCTTCTCCGAGGGGATGGCTTCCCGAACCGAGTGAAGCACGCGGCAGTAGCTGACTGCCATGTAGATCAGCATTCCGATCATCCCAAACAGCCACAGGCAGCCCGCAACCGCGGCGTACACCTGCAACGGATTTACGCTGTCCCCCGGATTTGGTGCCAGAGATTGGCTGAAAAACGGATTGATCGCCTCATCCAAAGCGGAAATTCCGCTGTTCACGGTGGGGGCAGGGGAGAGCAGGATCTCCTGCGGCAGAGGCTCGGCAGAGGGGAGCAGACTGAAAACGGCTTGGGGAAGCTCGGGAATCAAAAGACGAACGGCAACCAACGCCCATAGGATACAGAGCACCCGCTTGGGGGCTTTTTTAAATAGGATACGGAGCAGCAAAACCGCAAGCACCACCCAGCTTGCGGACGCGCCGAGATTGAAGAGTGATAGGAATAGCTGTCCCATATCAGCGCTCCTCGGTATCATCCAGCATTCGCCGCAGGCAATCCAGCTCCTCGGTGGTTAAGGGCTTGCGGGCGGTGAAGGCGGCAAGAAAGGCGGGGAGGGAGCCCTGAAAGGTCTCCTCAACGAACCTCTCACTCTGTATCGCGTGAAGCTCATCCTTCGAGAGCAGGGCGCAAACGGTGCCGTTGTCGTTTTGAAAAATCCCCTTGTCGCAC
The DNA here is from genome assembly GCA_015064525.1 of Oscillospiraceae bacterium. GTDB lineage: Bacteria > Bacillota > Clostridia > Oscillospirales > CAG-272 > UMGS1865. Next base: position 22,768 of record SVSC01000009.1, on the reverse strand, counting down.
AAGCGCTTCAGAACGGTGTAGGTGGTGGACTTTTTCCAGGAAAGGCGCTCGGCGCATTGCTTTACCAGCTCAGTGGTGGAGATGGGCTGATTCTCCCAAATGATGTCGGCAAAGCGCCCCTCCACAACACCCAATTGCAGATCGTTCATAAGGTCCTCCTTTTCATTTTTGGGTTTACAGGTTGTAGACTCTGATATTATTCTACACCATGTAGACCGATTTGTCAAGAGGTTTTGCGAAAAAAGTTTTTTATTTTGCCGAGATCGTGAGGATCCAAGCAATTCGATTGATTGATCCACACTCCCGATGGGCGAGATATGGCGAAATCAGACGGGATATGACGGCGAATACGAATAAAAATCCTGAAACTTGTTGACAAGACACCTTGAAAGTGGTATAATAAAACAGACAATGGCTAACTATAGGTATTTTTAAGAAACGGAGAGTGCATATTTTGACATTGAGAAAGAAAAAGTGGCTTCTTTTTGCCGCGGTTCTGCTTTGCTTGCTGATCAGCTCTTATTTTTCGGTAGTACGCTTCAGTGCTTCCAATATAGAAAACTATGTAAAAAAAGCCGACAATATGGTGTTTTCCGCTGCCGAGATCTCAACTTCCGGATGGAGCAGTGCCGAATTCGGGTATATTTCATCGGACGAGCCCTGCACGGTGTCGGTGTCCTCCAGCCGTCCCGTTGCGGTGAACAATCTGCTGATTGAGGGCTCCTTCAATAAAACGCTGACTGCCGTTGAAATTCAGTACACCTCCGAGGTAGGCGGAGAGATGCAGACCAAGCAGGCGCCCGTTACCATCAAGAACAACGATTACTATTTGGAGATCGACGCAACGGTCGCTTCTCTCACCATTGAAATTTGTGATGAGGCGGGCTGCGAATTGGAGCTTGACCGCATTGAGCTGAATCCGAGAGGCTTGAATCTGAACGTTCAAACCGCTCTTTTGTCCTTTTTCTTCCCCTTCAGCGTGATCCTGTTTTTGGTGGAGTTTCTCTATGAGCGGGAGGGCTATATCAAAATGGCAACCACGTTGAAGCACTACCGCTGTCTGCTCTACGATCTGGTGTCCAGAGACATCAAAACCAAGTACCGTCGGTCGGTGTTGGGCATTCTGTGGAGCGTGCTGAACCCCTTGCTCATGATGCTGGTGCTAACGGCTGTTTTTGCCAATATCTTCCGCTACGACATCAACGATTTCCCGGTTTACTATCTCACCGGTTATATACTGTTCAATTTTGTTTCCGAGGCGACCTCCTTCTCTATGACCTCCATTATCAACGCGTCGGGTCTGATCAAGAAGGTGTATATTCCCAAGGTGATCTTCCCCTTGGAAAAATGCCTGTTCTCGCTGGTGAATCTGCTGTTCTCGCTGATTGCCGCGGTGATCGTGTTCCTGATCGTTGGCGTTACTCCCAGCTGGACAATGCTGCTGTTCCCGATCCCCATTCTCTGTCTTTTTATTTTCAACTTCGGCTTCAGCTTGATTCTTGCCACCATGAACACCTTTTTCAGAGACGTTGGGTATCTCTACGGCGTGTTCATCACGCTCTGGGTTTATCTCACGCCCATCATCTATCCCATTAACGTTTTGCCCGCGTGGATGCAAAGCATTGTAAGATTAAACCCCCTCACCCATTACGTGGAGTATTTCCGTGCGGTCACGCTGTACGGAACGCTCCCCTCGCTGAGTGAAAATCTTGCGTGTCTGGCATATTCCTTTATCTTCCTGCTGGTGGGTATTGTGGTGTTCCAGAAAAAACAGAACAAATTTATTTTCTATATCTAAGAACGGAGGACATTTTGGAAGCAACAAAGACAAACGACAACGTCATTGTGGACGTTGAGAACGTGACCATGCGTTTCAATATGCCCAAGGAAAAGGTGGATAATCTCAAGGAATACCTGATCAAGGTGATGAAGCATCAGGTTCGCTATGAGGAATTTGTGGCGCTCTCCAACGTTTCTCTGCAGGTTTATCGCGGAGAGGTTGTGGGAATCGTTGGGCTTAACGGCTCGGGAAAAAGCACACTCCTCAAGCTGATCTCGGGGATTATTGATCCCAGCGAGGGAAGCGTTCGTACCTACGGCACCATTTCCCCCATGATTGAGCTGGGCGCGGGCTTTGATTTTGAATTGACCGCCAAGGAAAATATCTTCCTCAATGGCTCGGTGCTGGGCTTCGACCGTGAATTTGTGAAGGCGAAATACGATGAAATTCTGGATTTTGCTGAGCTGAGAGACTTTGAAAACGTGGCGATCAAAAACTTTTCTTCGGGTATGATCGCGCGCTTGGGCTTTGCGGTGGCAACGCTGGTGAAGCCGGATATTCTGATTGTGGATGAAATTCTGGCGGTTGGCGATTTTCTGTTCCAGCAAAAATGCGAGCGACGGATCAACGAGCTGATGAGCGGCGGCACCACGGTGCTGATCGTTTCCCATGCCATTGAGCAGATCGAGCGACTTTGTAACCGCGTGATCTGGCTGGAGCATGGTGTTACGAAAATGATCGGAACCACCAAAGAGGTCTGCGATCAATATAAGCTATCCGAAAGATGAGAAAGGCGCGGCTCTCCCGAGAGCCGTTTGAGTATCAAAGGTGAATAACAAGGATCAAAAGTCAAGCAATCAGGGAAACCAAGGGGCACGCGAGGAAAAGCTTCGCGCGGATCTGCAACGCACGCTCCGTCAGCTTCGCCGTATGGAAAAGCTCTACGACGACGTTGTGGAGGAGCGGGACGAATTGCGCCGCCAGAAGGAGCTTTTGCAGGAGCAATACGATTGTATTTCCAACTCCACCGTTTGGAAAATTTCCAAGCCCATGCGCTCCACCTTGGATTTTTTGAAGCATGGAATGTTTCGCAGAGGGCCCCTGAAGCTGTTAAAAAAATTTGTATTCTACGTTCGCACCAGCGGCTTCCGCGGCGCGATCCATAAAACCAGGTTCTACCTTGCCGAGAGAAAGCGTCAGCGGATGCAGAGCAAGGTGGATTTGAGTCGCATCTCCGAGGAAAGAAGAGCCGCGGAGAGCGCCGTTCTGTTCGACCGCGACGTTTGCTTCAGTATTCTGGTGCCGCTCTATAACACGCCCATTGATTTTCTCAACGAGATGATCGGCTCTGTTGTGGGGCAGACCTACGGCGGCTGGGAGCTTTGCCTTGCCGACGGAAGCGATCAGGCGCATTCGCAGGTGGGCGAGGAATGTATGCGCTGGGCGCAGAGAGATCCCCGCATCAAGTATCGGAAGCTGGAAAAGAATATGGGCATTTCCGAGAATACCAATGCCTGCATTGATATGGCAACGGGAAACTATATTGCCCTCTTCGACCATGACGATATTCTGCATCCCTCCGCGCTTTACGAAATGATGCGCGCGATCTGCGAGCAGGATGCCGACTATCTCTACACCGATGAGGCAACCTTCGAGAGTCCCGATATCCGCAAGATCATCACCTTCCACTATAAGCCCGATTTTGCCGCGGACAACCTTCGCGCCAACAACTATATCTGTCACTTCTCCGCCTTCAGTCGGGAGGTGCTGGAGAGAACGGGACGGTTCCGCTCGGAATACGACGGCAGTCAGGACCACGATATGATCCTGCGCCTCACCGAGAATGCCAAGCGGATCGTTCATATCCGCAAGCTGCTTTACTTCTGGCGTTCCCATCCCATGTCGGTGGCTATGGATATCAATTCCAAAACCTACGCGATTGAGGCGGGGAAGCGGGCGGTAAAGGAAAGCCTGCGTCGGGCGGGCTACGAGGTGGAGGTGGAAAGCTCCCGCGCATTCCCAACCATCTACCGTCTCCGTTATCAGATCAAATCCAAAGACTTGGTGAGCATCATCATTCCCACCAAGAACCATGTAAAAACCCTGAAAAAGTGCATCAACTCCATTCTGGAGCGCACCGCCTACCCCAATTATGAGATCCTGATCGTGGACAACGGCTCCACCGAGCGGTCGGTGACCGAATACTACGAGAGCATTGAAAATCATCCCAATATCCGTATTCTGCACTATGATCAGCCCTTCAACTACTCCGCCATCAACAACTACGCGGCGGCAGAGGCCAAGGGTGAATACCTCATTCTGCTCAACAATGATATTCAGATCATTACAAGGCGTTGGATCGAGGAAATGCTGATGTACGTGCAGCGAGAGGACGTTGGCGCGGCGGGCGCCATGCTGTATTATCCCGATAACACCATTCAGCACGCGGGCATTATCATGAAGCTGGGCGCTCACCGCATTGCGGGGCACGCCTTCCATCAATGGCCGAGAAACACCGTGGGCTATATGGGAAGAGCCTGCTATGCCCAGAACCTCAGCGCCGTTACCGCGGCGTGTATGATGGTGAAGGCGTCGGTCTACCGCGAATTGGGAGGACTGGACGAAAGCTTCCCCGTGTCGTTCAACGACGTGGACTTCTGCCTGCGGATCCGCGAAAGCGGACGGCTCATTGTGTGGACTCCCTATGCGGAGGCATATCACCATGAGTCCAAGACTCGCGGAAAGGATGACACTGCGGAGAACGTGAAGCGTTTTGAAAGCGACTGCGAGCGGTTCCGCAACCGCTGGGCAAAGGTGCTGGAAGCGGGCGATCCCTACTACAATCCCAATTTTTCTCTGGATACTGCGTCCTTCGACGTACTGCTTCCCGAGACTTCCAACAATTAAGACCCCCGAGACCCATCATAACGGGCTGTCGTCCCTGTCCTCAGGCGCGGCAGCCCCATGGCGAGGAGTTCAGATATGACAACAGAAATGAGATCTACCAATTTCACAACCGGTGAGGAGAACCGAAGGGCGATGAGGCTTGCCAATCTTTTTTTTGTGCTGGCGATTGTGTTCGGCTTGCTCCTCATTTTTTTCGAGCCTCCCTTTGTTTGCCCCGATGAAAATGCCCACTTCACCAACATCTGCCGTATTTCAAGAGGCGGTTTGTTTGCCGACGTGGAGAACGGAAGGATTGGAAGCTATCTTACAACCGAGGAGCATGATTATCTGCTGCGCTACGGCGGCTACTACAACGGGCTGAACAATCCCATTCGGTTCAACGGAGCCACCCAAAGAGAGCTGTTTGCGAGAGAGCCCTCTTCGGAGCTGGTTTTCTTTGAAACCGAGCATGCCACCCTGAATCCCACCCCCTATCTGCTGGCGGGCGGCGCGGTTGCCCTTTGGCGGCTTCTGATCGGGGGGCTGAACGCCTATCAGATGCTGCTGCTTTCCAAGCTCGTGAATCTTTTGTTTTACGCGGTGACCATCCATTGGGCGATTCGCAAAACAGGAGCCTTCCGCTTCACCATGTTCCTGCTGGCGCTTATGCCCATGGCGCTTTTTCAAGGTGCCTCCACCTCCTACGACGCCATGCTGATCCCCGCGGCGTTTTTGCTGTTTTCGTACGTCACGCGGATTCTGACGGCGGGAAAGGACTATCGGATCACCATGGGCGATCTCCTTGCCGTTTGCTTTGCTTGCGGACTGCTGTTCGGCGTGAAGGTGGCGTACGTTCCGCTGATTGTTGTTTTGCTGTCGATTGGCGTCAAGCATTTCGGCGGATGGGGCAAGTGGACGCTTTCGGTGCTTGCCGTTGGCGTGATGGGGGTGATCTTCTTCCTTTTGCCCAACTATTTCAACGGTCTTGCTACCGCGAACGCCGTTGTAGAGCAGACCAATCTGCAGCTCCTGCAAAAGGAGTATTTTGCGGAAAATTACCACAAATTCCCGATCATCGTGTTTCAAACGTTACGCTCCTTCTGGAGACCGTGGCTGGAGCAGTTCTTTGGCGTTTTGGGATGGTTGGATACCTTCTTCCCAAATCTCATCACGCAGATATTCCTTGGAATGATCGGTGCCACGGCATTGTTGGATGCCTGCCGAGCAAAGGGGATTTCTTTGAAGACAAGGGTGCTTTCCCTTTTGGGCGTGGCGGTCTTTTTCCTGGGAACGGTCTACGCAATGTATGTGAATTGGAACCCCGTGCTGGTTGGGATCGTTGGCGGAGAGATCGCTTACGGCGGTCAGGGGCGTTACTTTATTCCCGTTGCGCTGTTTGTTTTACTGGCACTTTCCAACGGCTTGTTGGACAGATTGCCGTTTAGGCGCGCATTGGAGGATTTTTGGTGCTGGCTGACCTGTGTTGCGGGGGTTGCCATGCCGATGCTTGCGGTGTTGACGATCATTGATCGCTATTGGACGTAACGGAGGCGACCGATGGAACCGTCATCTATGAAGAAGAATCTGCTGTGGAACGCTGCGGGCAACGTGATTTATCTGATGTGTCAATGGCTGATCACGGTGCTGGTTACGGTGCTGGGAGGCCTGGAGGACGCGGGCGTTTTGTCGATTGCCATGTCCCTCAGCGCAACCTTCCAAACCCTTGCCATGTTCGGTATCCGCAATTTTCAGGTGTCTGATCTGGAGGGAAAGTACAGCGACAGCGGCTATCTCACCCTCCGCGCCATTACCTGCGGAGGGGCGCTGGTTCTTTGCGTTGGAGCCGCGCTGTTCAGCGGCTACTCTGCGGAGCAGCAGATCGCGATCCTGCTCTTTATGCTCTTCCGCTTGGCGGAAAGCTATTCCGACGTGCTCCACGGCATTGCCCAAAAGAACGAACGCCTGGACGTGGCGGGCAAGTCCTTCGCCATGAAGGGGCTCGGCGCGCTGATCTGCTTTCTGGGCGGTTATCTGTTCACCCACAGTCTGAACGTAAGCCTTCTGCTTATGACCGTCCTTTCGGTTGCCTCCACCTGCCTCTACGATCTGCCGCAGGTGCGACGATTGGCGTCCTTCCGTTTGCTGGGCGGTGCTTTTGAATGTGGGCGACTGGCGCTGGAGGCACTGCCGCTGTGCGTGTATCTGTTTCTCTACACCGCGCTGTCCACCCTGCCAAAGCTGATTTTGGAACGAGCTTGCGGCGGAGAGATCTTGGGGGCGTATTCTTCCATTTTTGCGCCCGCGCTTTTGTTGCAGATCGCAACGGGATATCTTTATAATCCTTTTGCAACCCAATTTGCCGCGTATCGGAGAACGGGTGATCGCTCGGCTTACCGCAGACTGCTCACGAAGCTGCTGGTATCCATTTTCGGCGTTGCGGCGGTTGTGATGATCGCGGCGCAGTTTCTGGGCGCCTTTGCCCTGCGGCTGGTGTACGGTGAGCAGATTGAGAGCTACGTGTATATGCTGAACCCCATTCTGATTTTGAATTTTATCATTTCTTATTTCGGTCTGTTTGCAATGCTTGCCACGGTTCAACGCCGCTTCCGCTATCTCATCGGTGCGGTGGCTGTGGGCTTTGCCATCACGCTGGCTACGTCCGCCGCTATGATCCGCGGCTTGGGGCCAAACGGCGCCAGCTATGCATTGATTTTGGCGCTTTTGCCTGCCATTGCCATTCTCTGCGTGGGAATCTTTATCCCCGAAAAACATGAAAGCAAGGAGTGAGGTCGCTTTGAATTCCAAAAAGATCTGCATCGTTTCAGCGCAGTATCTGCCCCACACGGGTGGGGTGGAGAACTACGTTGCCAACCTTTCTCGGGAGCTTGCCTCCCGTGGGCATGCGGTTACGATTCTCACCTCCTGCAACGGAAAGACTGTGCAAACCGAGGAGTTGGAGGGCGTGGAGATCATTCGCCTGCCGTCTCTGCAATTGATGAACGGAAGATTCCCGTTTTTGAAGTCGGGCAGAGCGCTCCGCACCTTCACCAAGGAATTCCGTGAGCGAAAATTTGATCTGATGTTCGTGAACGTGCGCTTTTATTGGCTGTCGCTTTACGCGGTGCGTCTTGCGGAAAAAATGAAGGTGCGTTGCATTCTGATGGATCACGGATCGAGCCATGTGAACACGGGCGGAAGGCTCACCACCAAGCTGGGAGAATGGTATGAGCATATTCTCACCGCTCTGGAAAAGCGTTACTGTAAGGAATTCGCCTGCGTGTCGAGAGAGGGAACCCGATGGGTTCGCCATTTCGGAATCCAAACCGACACCGATTTGCCAAACGCTGTTTTTGTTGATCGCTTCGAAGCCATGAAATCGGCGCCCACCCGCGATTTCCGAGCCGAGTACGGTATTCCCGAGAACGCCAAGGTCATTGCCTTTGTAGGAAGGCTGACGGTGGAGAAGGGGATCCGCGAGCTGGCGGATGCCTTTGCGCGGATCGGGAGAGAGGACGTTTGGCTGTTGGCGGCAGGCGAGGGGTATCTGCGGGAGGAGCTGGAATCCCGTCAAATTCCTAATTTGCGATTTGTGGGGCGGATCCCTTTGGATGAGGTGGTCTCTCTGCTGGTGCAAAGTCAGATCTTCTGCCTGCCGTCGGTTTCCGAGGGCTTTCCCACCAGCGTGCTGGAGGCGGCGATCTGCAAATGCTACGTGATCACAACCTATTGCGGAGATGCCAAGGAGATCGTCAAGTCTCCCGCACATGGCATCATTCTGCCCGATAACAACAGCAACGGCTTGTACGATGCGATCGTTTCGGTGCTGGACCGCCAGGAGCATCGAGCAAACGCCGCGGAGCTTTGCTACCGCGAGGTGGTTGAAAACTATACCTGGGAAAGAACAGCCGATCGGTTGCTTTCCCTGATGGAAGCAGAGGAGACGAAGACATGAAGATCAGCGTGATCATTCCCGTTTATAACTCCATGCGCTATCTGCGGGAGTGTGTGACCTCCATCACCTCCCAAACCTATCGGGATATTGAGGTGCTTTTGGTAAACGACGGCTCCACCGACGGCAGCGGCGATTTGTGTGACGCGCTGGCGCGGGAGGATTCCCGCGTGGTTGCCATTCACCAACCGAACGGCGGCACCTCTGCCGCAAGAAATATGGGCTTGGAGCGCGCCACGGGGGATTACATCACCTTTACCGATAACGATGATTTCTGGGAGCGTCCGCAGGCGCTGGAGGAGCTGGTGGCGCAGCTGGCGGAGTCGGATGCCGACATGGTGCTGTTCGATTGCACCGTTTATTGGCAGGATACCGATAAGAGGGTGCCGAGCCGTCCTTGCGCAGATCGCTCGCGGGTACGGAACAAGCCCGCGTCCGAGGCGATTTTGCACCTGATGAGCGCCAATATCTTTTCCACCTACTGTGTGTGGGGAAAGCTGATCCGCGCTTCCATCATCCGAGAGAACGGCTTGCGTTTTCCTGTTGGCATGAGAAATGAGGATATTGATTTCTGCGGTGATCTGTTCCGTCTTTCCCGTCGGTTGGATTGGTACAACGAGCGCTTCTATGTTTACCGCAAGGGGCACGAGGGCGCGCAGACCAAGCAACGCATCACCTACGGGATGCTGAACGATCTGAAAACCGTCTTTTTGCGGCAAATGCGGGAGGCGGAGGCGCTGGAGGACGCCGATCTGCGCCGCGCCATGATCTCCTATCTGTCCTTCCCCTATGCGGTGTGGATGGGACAGTCCAAGCTGGTGCGAGACGAGCGAGTTTCTTCCGACGTTGCCGAAATGAAGCGATATCGTCACGTTCTGCGGGAAAGCACACACCCAAGCGTTGGGCTGGTGCGCCGCGTGTGCGGTGTTCTGGGCTTCTCCCTCACCTCGTCCCTGCTTGCCGTTTATCTGAGAAAACGCAACCATTTGTCATAAAAGGCTTCACTGCTTGACAGCGAAAGGAAGAACTATGAAACGAGAATACGGAAAAAAGCTGTTGATTATCATTCCCGCCTACAACGAGGCGGAAAATATTGAGCGGGTGGTGGATGATCTGATCGAAAACTATCCTCAATACGATTACCTCGTGATCAATGACGGCTCCAAGGATAAAACCGCCGACATCTGTGAGCGCAGAGGCTACCGCTTTATTGATATGCCCATCAACGTGGGACTGGCCGACGGCGTGCAAACCGGCATGATGTACGCGCATCGCCACGGCTACGAATACGCGTTGCAGTTCGATGGCGACGGTCAGCACGATCCCAAGTACATCGAAAAGATGCTGGCGCGGATGGAGCATTGCGACATTTGCATCGGTTCCCGCTTCGTGGATGAAAAAAAGCCCCGTAGCCTGCGGATGCTGGGAAGCAACATCATCGGCTTCACCATTCGCCTCACAACCGGCAAGCGCATTAACGATCCCACCTCGGGAATGCGGATGTTCAGCCGCGCTGCCATCCGCGTGATGGCAAAGCAGGTGGACTACGGCCCCGAGCCCGACACGGTGGCGCACCTGATCCGCAGTGGCGCCGTTGTGGAGGAGGTGCAGGTGGAGATGCGGGAGCGGATCGCGGGGGAAAGCTATCTTAATTTCTCCAGATCCATAAAATATATGCTCCATATGTGCTTTTCCATTATGTTCATTCAATGGTGCCGCCCGAAGCTGAAGCTGAAAAGGAGGGTGAATTTATGAGCTTGATCTTAAGAGTTGCTCTGGTAGTGGCTTCGGTTTGCGTTTTCTTTTTCGTAATGAAGAAGATCCGACGTGCCCAGCTGAACATTGACGATTCGATCTATTGGATTTTTTTTGCCACGCTGATTCTGGTTGTGAGCATTTTCCCGCAGATCGCTATTTGGGCGTCGGAGCTGCTGGATATCCAATCTCCCGCCAATTTTGTGTTCCTGTTTATCAGCTTTATGATTGTGATCAAGCTGTTTCAGGTATCCATTGATTGCTCGGTTCAGAAGCATCGCCTCAATCATCTGGTGCAGAAGCTGGCGCTTTTGAACTATGAGCAGGAGCAGATCAACAAGGAGAAGGAAAAGGAACAAACGCTGATTGAAAAGTGAGCTTGCTCACCCGATCTGTGCCATCAAAAAGACTGTTGCAATTCGCCCGTTTGCGGTCGATTGCGGCGGTCTTTTTTTTGCGTTTGCGTATTTGTTTTGTCTATAATGTCAATTGCGTTATAGGTTTATCCTATGACATTATTGTTTATAAGTATTTGACTTTTGTGGGCAGTTGTTGTATAATTTGAATAAACGGAGAGTTACCGTAACAACCGTGCTATGTATGGGAGGGACTATGAAACTGATCGCACACCGCGGCGCGCCGCTGATGAAAATGGAAAACAGCCTGGATGCACTGATCTTCGGGGGAGAGCTTGGCGCGGATCTTGTGGAATGCGACGTGACCAAGCTGAAGGATGGTGCCTACGTGATGTATCACGACAACACCCTCAAGCGGCTGGCGGGAGTGGATATTCCCGTATCCGAGGTCACCTATTCCGAAATGGAGGGGTATCTCAAGCGTTGCGGCTACGCGCTCACCTCGTTCTCTTATTTGTTGGAAAATTATCGGGCAAAAACGCCGATTCTTCTGCATATCAAAATGTCGGTTCCCGACGCGGATTTTATTGAAATGATCCGAAAAACCGAGGTTCCCTTTGTGTTCGGCGCGATCTCCGTGGAAATGGTTCGCGAATTGAGCCGCTATTTTCCGCCCGAGCGGATTTTGGCGTTCATGCCCGGGAAAAAGGACTATCGGAGCTTCTATGAGGCGGGCGCGGGAAATATTCGCTTGTGGGAGCATTGGTTGGATGAGGTTACCCCCGAGGAGGTCAAGGCGGAATGTCCCAATGCCAACGTTTGGATTATGGCGCGGGACGCGAGCAAGAGCAATCGGGGCAGCGTGGATACCCTGAACAAATGCGTTGCCATCGGCGCAGACGGGATTCTGATGGACGATATCACCCTTGCCGTGGAGTGGAGAAAAAAACGATCCGTGTAAGCTGATGCACGGTGGTAATAAAAATTTCAGAAAAGGAGACGCGTTCAATGAAATTGAAAAGACTGCTATGCTTTGCGATGGTTTGCCTGATTCTTGTGGGGTGCTTCGCGTCCTGTGAAAATAACCCCGTTGGATCGCAAGCGTTACCCACCTCCGATTCCTCGTCGCAGGGGGGAGGCGATCAGTCCCTCTACGATGAAAACGGGTACCTCAACGATAGTCTTCCCGCCTTGGATTATCAGGATGCGGAGATTCGGATTCTCACCTGGAATCCCGCGCTGGATGAGCTTTGCCTGGTGGAGGAGGATGGCATCGGACTCATTGAGGATGCCATGTTCCGTCAGCTTAAGGGCGTTGAGGAACGCTTGGGTGTGGACATTCTGATCAAGCAGGAAAGCGGCAAGCAGGAGGATCAAACCTCCTATCTCCAGCTGGTGGAAAACGCCTCCAACACCGACGATCCCTTCGATATCGTTGGAGCCTACAGCGGTATCGGCGCAACGGGCGCCATGCGCGGACTCTTTCACAACCTCAACGAGATGCAGTACGTGGATTTCGATAAGCCCTGGTGGCCTGAGGATCTTCGCCGTTCCATTGCCATCAACGGAAATCTCTACTTTGCCTCGGGGGATATTTCGCCCAATCTGATCTACGGTCTGTTTGCGGTTCTTGTGAACAACGATATGCTCACAACCTACTATCAGGATTCCGAGTTTATTTATACGCTTGCCTCCGAAGGGAACTGGACTCTGGAGGAGCTGTTCAAGTATTCCAAGGATGTTTACGACGATATTGCCAACCCGGGCGAAAAGGACGACAGCGACCGCTTCGGCTTTGTGTTCAGCAATTCCGTGTCTATTGACGCCTTCCTGCAGGGCTGCGGCATCGACATTACCACAAAGGATGAGAACGATAAGATTTCGATCTCTCCCACCTTCTTCAGTCAGCAATGCGACAGTCTGGTTTCTCAGCTGGCAGCATTCCTGAAGACCGACGATTGCATTATCGCGAGTAACTATGCGGGAATCTTCCCCACGGGTCAGGCGTTGTTTATGGATGCCAAGATCGAGGTGTGCATTACCAAGCTCACCAATTCCACCTTCTCCTACGGCGTGCTTCCCATGCCCAAGTTCAACACCGCCCAAAAGGAATACTACACCACCATGAATCATAATTTCTCGGTTTACAGTATCCCTGTATGCCTGAATACCGAGGAAGCCAACCGCGCGGGCGCCGTGATTGAGGCGCTTGCTTCCGCGGGCTATCGCAACGTGGCGCCTGCCATCTTTGAAATGGCGTTCAAGCTGAAGTATTCGGTCAACCCCACCGTTGCGGAAATGTATCAGATCATTCACGATAGCGTGAAGTTCGATATGGGGCGTCTCTATCGCCTCAGCTTTAACCCCAGCTTTATTCCCGACACCATGTTCCGCGACGCGGTTCGCGGAAACAAAAATTGGCTCACCTACATTGCCAGCTGCAGAGGTCAATGGAATACCTACCTTACCCGCATCTGCGATCAGCTTTCATGAGCCAGCCAATCACGGATTCCCTAAAAAAATATAAAAAGGAGAATGTACCATGAAAAAAACACTGTGCCTCATCATGAGCCTTGTTCTGTTGCTCTCTTGCGTAAGCATTGCTTGCTTTGCGGCAGATGCGGAGAACACCGTACCCCAGCCCATCTACTATCAGAGCTTCGACGGCAAAGCAGCCACCGAGTTTCAGGTAGGTGAGATCCTGGTAAAAAACAACTCTCCCGCCAACCTGAAGGTTGAGATCCGCGGCGAGGGCAATCAGGAGCTTTACTTCACTACCAGAAACAAGAACAATGAAAGCCAGACCGTGTTCCGTTTGTTTGAGCTTCCCGAAACGGTAACCGATTTCTCGGTGTTCATGCGCGTGAGATTGGATCCCGATCGCACCAACTGGAGTACCAAGGGAACCTCTCGCGTGGGTCTTGCCTACGCCGTGAAGGATGCGGGGAACTATTCCTATCAGAGCCTTCGCTTTGATAACGTGGAGGATGACACCAACAATTTCGTGAACCTCTGCCGCCAGGTTGACGAGAACGATACCGCCTCCACCAACCGTGTGGATGAGGGTTCCACCGAGAATAACTATAAGATGACCCTTGATAACACCGGCGCCACCACCTATGAGATGGCGATCGTTGTGAGCGGCGGTAAGATCTATTCCTACATCAACGGTAAGCTGATTCCCGCCAACAAGGAAGGAGCCACCTCCATTGATTACATTGCCGATGGCAGAGGCGTTGGTATCTACGGCGCCTACGCAGGCGCTTGCATCGACGAGTATCGCGTTTACGGCGAGGCATTCCTGCCCGAAGGCTACGATGCGCTGACCGCTCCCGCATATGATGGCGACGCAGGTCTTGCTCCTCTCCCCGCGCTGCCCACCATTACCGTTGCGCCCTCTCCCGTGCTTCCCGCGCCCGACCAGCATCTTGAGCCCGCTCCCGAGGCAGGCACCGTGCTGTATAGCCAGAATTTCAACGAGGTTACCACCGAGAGCTTCCAATATACGGTTGTGAAGGATAGCGCCGCCAGCGATTTGAAGGTTTCCGTTGTGGACGGTAAGCTGAAGCTGGAGGCTACCACGGGAACGGCTTCTCAGGTAACCCTGCAGTTCTATGAGCTACCCGCAAACGTAAAGTCCTTCACCATCGTTACCAAGGTAATGCTTGAGAAGGTTGACATTTTCGATGAGGGCGCCGAGAAGAGCCTGGTTGGACCCGCATACGCCATTAAGGACGCCACCAACTGGAGCAATCTTTCCCTGCGCTCCAACGGCACCTATAACTTCACCCGTCAGGTGAACGATAAGTGGGTGTCCAACAAAACCAATCCCGAGGGCGGAAGCTCCAGAAACGGCAAGTTCTATTCGGTTGCTCAGCAGGTGGAATACGAGCTGGCAATGGTGGTTACCGAGGAAGGACGTATCCGCTCCTACATCAACGGAATCCTGCAGCCCGATAACGTGCCCTACATTACCGATGGCAACGGCATTGGCGTGTTCTTCCGCTACGGAACCTTCTACGTGGACGATTTCGCTGTGTACGCGGGGCAGTACGTTCCCGCGGGCTATGACGATATCAATGGTGAGGGCTCGATTCTTGATGACCTCTACGTTGAGCCTACCGTAACCGAGGGACCCACCGATGAGCCCACCCAAGAGCCCGCTCCCCAGGTGACTACCGCTCCCGCAAAGCCTCAGGACACCACACCCTCCACGCAGGCTCCCACCACGCCCGTTGAAAACAATAAGAAGGGCTGCGGAGCTGCTGTTGGTTGCGTCCTGCTGATTCCCTGCATGGCTACTGCCGTGTGCCTCTGCGTTCGCAGAAAAAAAGAAGACTAACCCCCACGGTGTGATCACCGAAGGTTAAATTACGATCGGGCAGGATCAACGGCTGTTGGAAACGGTTTGTTGATCCTGCCTCGGTTTCATTCTTGCAATCCGCGAGAAAATATGGTATAATATCAAGAGACCTCTGAAAACTTCGCGATCAAAGCATTCAGAGGTTCTAAACGGCTCTATTGCGAAGGGAGACTTTCAAATGTCGCATATCTTAAAGGACTATCACGCAGATCTCCAAACCCTGCACATTGGCTGTGAGGAGCCCACGGCTTATCTGATGCCGTATCCCACCGATGCCCTGGCGCGCAAGGGAAAAAGGGGACAGTCCTCTTTTTTCCAATCTCTATGCGGCGATTGGAAATTCCTCCGAGCGCCCTCCTTATCGGCGCTTGGAGGCGTTGAGGCGCTGGCAACGCTGGAGTTGGGGGAGGAAAGGCTCTCGGTTCCCATGAGCTGGCAGATGGCGCTCGGGAGAGGGTACGATACCCCCGATTATATCAACCAGCGCTACCCCTTTCCCGTGGATCCGCCTTGGGTTCCTCGCCACAATCCCGTTGGAATTTACGAACGGGAATTTTATCACACCCATCGGGTCGGAAAGCGTACCATGCTCCGCTTGGAGGGGGTGGATTCCTGCTTCTATCTCTTTCTGAACGGTCGGTTTGCGGCGTACAGTCAGGTAAGCCATTGCATCAGCGAGATCGACGTTACCGAATATCTGACCAACGGCGTTAACGTGATCCGTATCGCGGTTCTCAAATGGTGCCATGGCAGCTATTTGGAGGATCAGGACAAATTCCGTCTTTCGGGGATCTTTCGCGAGGTTTATCTGCTGGAGCGGGACGAGATCGCCATCACCGACGTTTACCTCCGCCCAACCGTTTCAAAGGATCTGAAAAGCGGAACGCTTGCCGCGGAGCTGACCCTCAACGGCGCGGGTGAGGTGTTCTTCCGATTGCTGTCTCCCAACGGAGAGACGCTGGAGGAGGGAAGCGTATTGGCAAAGGATGGGCAGGGGGCGTTGCAACTTCGGCTTTCGTCGCCCTCTCTTTGGTCGGATGAAACGCCAACCCTCTACTGTTTGCTTCTGCAGTGCGGCGAGGAGCATTTCGCTCTGGACGTGGGCTTCCGCCGCTTGGAGATCCTTAACGGTGTAATTTGGCTTAACGGCAAGAAAATTAAGGCGAAGGGCGTGAATCGCCACGATTCTCACCCTTATCTGGGAGCGGCTGTGCCTTATGATCACATGGTGCGGGATCTTTTGCTGATCAAGGCGAACAACATGAACATGGTTCGCACCAGTCATTATCCCAATTCTCCCGAATTGCCCGCCCTTTGCGATCGCTTGGGAATCTATCTCTGCGCCGAAAACGATCTGGAAACCCACGGCTTCCGCCGCTTGGGCGATTGGAGCCGCCTGACCGACGATCCTGCCTGGGAGGAGGCGTACTTAGACCGCGCCCGTCGCTTGTTTGAGCGAGATAAGAATCATCCCTGCATCCTGCTGTGGTCGATGGGCAACGAGGCGGGAACGGGCTGCAATTACCGCGCCATCTACCGCTATCTCCATGAGCGGATGCCCGATTGCATCGTGCATTCCGAGGAAAGCACCCGCCTGCACAGCGCCGATTTCCTTGGGGGAGATCTCACCCCCGCAACGGTAAAGCGGTGCGACTACGTGGATGTGGAGAGCAGAATGTATCCCGCTCCCGAGCTTTGCGTATCCGAGTTTCTCTCGGAGGAGTCCAACTGCAAAAAGCCGCTGTTTCTGTGTGAGTATAGCCACGCCATGGGCAATGGCCCCGGGGATCTGGCGTCCTACTGGGATCTGATCTATCGCCACGATTCCTTCTTCGGCGGATGCGTGTGGGAGCTTTGCGACCACGCCGTTGCAGCGGGAGAAAATCGCTATTCCGAGCCTCGGTATCTCTATGGAGGCGACTTTGGGGAGGCAGTTCACGACGGAAACTACTGCATGGATGGCTTGCTGTACCCCGACCGCCGTCCCCACGTGGGAATGCGGGAATATAAGCAGGTGCTTCGTCCCTTCCGCGTAACGGGCTTCGACAAGCAAACGCACAGCTTCACCGTGAAGAGCTTTCGTCGGTTCACCTCTATGAAGGATCTGGATCTGCGGTGCGTGCTGGAGGTGGACGGAGAGCGGCGCGCGGAGCAGCGCTTTACCGCCATCAACGTTCCTCCCGAGGGGGAAAAAACCTTTCAAACCGAATTCGATTGGTTGGTGGAGGGAGAGCATTTCGTTTGCCTGAATTTGTTTGTTACAAGCAATCAAAACACGCCGTGGAGTCATATCGACCGTGAGGTTGGCTGGGAGCAGCTGCTTCTTTCCGAGCCCCATCCCGCACCCATACCTCGCTCCGAGGAGCCCTTAACGGTGGAGCGGATCGATCACCGCGTAACCGTGAGAAGCAGAGACTCCGCCTACACCTTTGATTTGCAAAGCGGTCTTCCGATTTCCATTTGCTCAGGCGGCAAGGAAATGCTGTCTGCACCCATTCGTCCCGTCATTTGGCGGGCGCCCATCGACAATGACCGCAGGCAAGCGAAGGCTTTACAGAAGGCTGGCTTTGCCGAGGCGGAGCTGACCTGCGAGGGAGCCGAGATCGTTGAAAGCGCCGAAGCCCGCTTCCGCTTGGAAAGTCGCTTCCTGATCGGCGTTCCGGGCGCCTACCCCATTCTGCGCCTGCGGGCGATCTACACCGTTTGCGGCGCCAACGGCTTGGAGCTGGAGCTTCACGGAAGGATGGGGGAGGAACTTCCGCCTCTGCCGCGCTTCGGTGTGGAATTACGGATGCCTGAGGGCAACGAGCGGTTTGCCTATTTCGGCTTGGGCCCCTACGAAAGCTATCCCGATAAGCGCCATGCCTCCAAGCTGGGGCTTTATACCTCCACGGTCACCGAGCAGCTGGAGGACTATGTGAAGCCTCAGGAGAATATGGCGCACCACGGCACCTATTGGGCGGCGGTGGGCGGCTTTTACGGTCACGGACTGCTTTTCTGCCGTAAGGAGGAGCCCTTCAGCGTCAACTGCTCTCATTTTGATGCCGCGACGCTTGCCGCCGCGCGTCACAATTTTGAGTTGAAGCCTCTGCGGGAAACCGTGGTTTATCTGGATCTCCGCCACAATGGCGTGGGCTCCAATTCCTGTGGCCCCGAGCTGGAAAAGAAGTGGCGATTGGATCAAAGGGAGCTGCGTTTCGGCTTGCGGATCAAGCCGATGCTACTGGACGATACCGATCCCTTCGGTGAGATCGGATGTGTATAACACCGAGAAAGGAAACAATATGAAAAAAATTACGGTATGGCTTTTGTTGCTTGCTATTCTTGCGGGAACGGTTTCCTGCGGTGGAAACGGCGAGAACGCTTCCACCACGGAGACGACCCCTTCGGAAACCGAGGCTCCGCCCGTTTACGTGGAGCTGATCTCGGAGGGCAAGGCGCTCTATCAGATCGTTCGCCCCGAGGATACCACCGATGCGGTCAAGCAGGCAGCCATCGCTTTTCGCAACGAGATTGAGGCGTACACGGGTGTGAAATTGACCATCACCTCGGATCTTTATGCCAAGCATACACCGAATTACGAAACCAAATGTGAGATTCTGTTCGGAATGACCTCCTATCCCGAAACCGAGCAGGTGCTTTCCAAATGCGGCTACGGTGACTACGCCATTGAGGTGATCGGCAACAAGCTGGTGATCGCCGCCTATGAGGATGAAAATCTGGCGCGGGCGTGCAATGCCTTCAGCAGCGTTCTGTTCACCAAGGAGCGGGGCAACTCTCTGAAATTCACCAAGGAGGAGCTGACCCTCAGCCGCTCGGTGAATAAGATTATTTCGGGGCTTCCGGTATTTGCGGGAAAGGGGGAGACCTCGGTGATTGATTGCGCCGATCAGAACTATATGCTTCTGGTGGAGAAAACCGATCAGGCTTCCTTTGAAGCCTACTGCGGGGAGCTTGCTCAAAAGGGTTATTCTCTCTATACCACTCATCAGGCGGCAGAAAACCGTTTTTCCACCTACGTCAATGAGGAATACACGGTGAACGTTCAATATTTTTCAACCCGAAAGCAGATTCGCGCCATTGTGGAGCCAAAGGGCGCCCTGCCTCCTATCGTTGCCGACGCGTTTACCGCCACGGTGGAGCCCTCGGTTACCATGCTGGGGCTGGAATATGACGGCAATCAGATCGGGCTTGGCATGATCTTCCGTTTGTCCGACGGCAGCTTCCTGATTCTCGACGGCGGCAACAACAAGGCGGCGTTCATGAGCCGCTTCTATAACAAGCTCAGGGAGCTGGCGCCCGACCCCAACAATATTCGCGTGCGGGCATGGTTCTTCTCTCACGCCCATACCGACCACGTTGGAACCTTCCTGCAGTTCACCAACACCTATTGCGGAAAGATCACGGTGGATCGCTTTGTCTTTAACTTTGCCACCAACGGCGTGTACGATTCCATCACCTCTGGAGCAAACCGCGGTTTGTCTGCCGAAACCCGAAAGGCTGTGAAAAGGTGGACGAACAGCGAGGTGATCAAGGCGCATACGGGTCAGGTGTTCCGTTTTGCGGACGCCACGGTGGAGATTCTTTATACGGGTGAGGACGCGTATCCCGTTGCGTGGAGAGACGGTAACACCGAGTCGTTGGTCTTCCGTGTAACTCTTGGTGGGCAGACCATCCTCTGCCTCGGAGACGAATACATCGACAGCAGCGACATCCTTTGCGGTGTTTACGGAAATTATCTTCGCAGCAGTATTCTGCAGGCGTCTCACCACGGCAGAAACGGCGCCACCTCGGCTCTGGTCAGCATGATCAGCGCGGAAACGGTGCTTTGGCCGGGAGGCTACGGTGATTTCGCAACGGGAGATAAGCTGTGCCTGCGTGACTACAACGTGCGGATGCTGGCGCTCTGCAAGGATCTCTATATCGCCGGCTCTCAGGGTGTGACTTTGAAATTGCCCTACACGGCGCAGAATAACAAGGACGCCGTGATGGGAAAATAAGAAAAAAAGGGGAGCCTCCGAAACTTCCATGCGCTTGGAAGCTTCAGAGGCTCCTTTCGTTCACTCCTCCACGTGCTTGATGGTGGACATGAAGCGGATCAGGTCTAAAATAGGCTTGGTCAGTTTTTTTTCGTCGGTATAAGCGGCAACGTATTTTCTTTGATTGAGCGGGGAATCAATGTGCAGATACAAGGGCTTGCGAGGATTTTCATCGGTGCTGACCAGCGTTTCGGGAACAAAGCCCACGCCCATACCGTTGGCGATCAGCGCATCCACCGTGTCCCAGTTTTCGCTTTCAAAGGCAATGTTGGGGCGAAAGCCCTCCGCCTCGCACATGGCGTTTCCAAGCTCTGTGAAGCGGCGTCGGTTTTTCAGGTAGATGAAGGGCATCTCGCGAAAATCGCTGAGGTGGATGGTTGGGAGCGCGCACCCGTCGTTTTTGGGAAGCGCTTGAGCGGCAAGGGAGCTTTTGGGAATGGCAAAATAGATCTCCTCGTCTAAAACGGGAATGCTCTTCAGCTCGGGATTTCGGAGAGGAAGCGGGAGAAAGGCAAGGTCGATCTGCTTTTCCTGCAGCTTTTCCTCCAGGCTTTTGGAGGGAAGCTCCACCACAGTCACCTCAATGTTTGGGTATGCCTTTTTGAATTGGGGGAGGCATTTTGGCAGGTAGTATTTGCTGTAGAAGGGGGAAATGCCAAACACGATCCGTTGGGCATAGGCATGGGAAAGCTTGCGAAGCTTTGCCTCCATTTCCTCGGTCATGGCAAGGATCTTTTCCGCCTCGGTCACAAAGGCGGAGCCGTGAGGCGTGAGCGAAAAGCCGGCGCCCTTGCGTTCAAACAGCTGAAGCCCCAGCTCGGTTTCCAGCTTCTTGATGGCTTGACTCAGGGAGGGTTGGCTGATATAAAGCTCGGCGGCAGCCTTGGAGAAATTTTCAAATTGCGCGAGGGTTACCGCGTATTTCATTTCGCGAAGGGTGATCATGGCGGGCTCCTTTCGGTTTTATTGGTTCAGAATGGGATCAAAAAACTCCCGAAGCGCCTGCAGATAGCCCTCCTTGTCCACGGGGAAGCAAAGCCCGTGTCCCGCGCCGTGAACGGTCACCATTCTTTTTTCGGAGCTGCAGACTCTGTAATTTTCCAGGCTCATGGCATGGGGAACGAAATCGTCGGTGTCTCCGTGAAAGAAGATTACGGGGAGGCGGCTGTTTTGCAGGGAGGAGACAGGGGAGCGAAGATCGGGATCAAAGCCGCCGAACAAGCGGGCGCCCAGCTTCACAAAGGGATAGAGCAGGGGGGCGGGCAGCTTCCTGTCGCGCATTACCTTTTGAATAATCTCGCGGGCGGAGGTGTAGCCGCAGTCGGCAAGAATGCCTACCACCTGCGGGGGAAGCTCCTCCGCGGCAACCATCATCACCGTGGCGGCTCCCATGGAGATTCCCGTGAGAATGATCTTGACATCGGGGGCAAGCTCGGTTGCAACGTAATTTGCCCACGCAAGACAGTCGCGGCTTTCCAGAACGCCAAAGGTGATCACGTGTCCCTCGCTTTCTCCTGCCGCTCGCTGATCCACAACGAGGGCGCTTCTGCCAAGCGCAAAGCAACGGGCAACGCCGCCGCTCAAATCCCGCTCCGCGCTGCCTCTGTAGCCGTGAAACAGGATTTCAATGGGGGCATTGGGGGCGTATTCGTAGAATCTTCCGTGAAGTCGCAGACCGTCAAAGGAGGTCACGTAGAGATCCTTGGAGACTCGTTGACGGTTTTCCTTCATCCAAGCAACCATCTGCTCGCGGAAGGGCTCGTAAATTTCTCCCTCGGGGATGGGGAACTCCTCGGTGGGGTGTTCCTTTCGCGAAGTGTAAAAGACCTTGTAAAAGCAGATGTAGGCTGTCAGCAGGGAGAGCAACAGCAAAAGCGCGGCAACGCCGAGGCAGATCCAAAGAAGCGTCATGGTAAAGAACCTCTTTTCTTTGATTTATATACATTTTACCACCAATGCTCCGTTTTTTCAACTTTTTTTTGCAAAAAAAATATTTTTCTTGCTTTTTTGTAAACTTTGGTTTATAATGATGTGGAAAGGATGTGGTTGGGTGGACGTTGAAGTTCATTATCGGAACAAAAAGAAATATCAAACGGCAAAATATCCCATTCGTCAGCCCATTTATCTCATGGGGCTGATCTGGGTGCTTTCCAAAATGATGCTGATCGGAAAGCGATACAAGGTGGAAAAAATCAACATGGAGGGGCTGAAGCCGCCCTACATGGTGCTTTCCAATCATATGTATTTTATTGATTTTGAGCTTGCCGCCCTTGCTACTTTTCCGCATCGGGTGAACAACGTGGTGAACATTGACGGCTACTACCGCCGCCCATGGCTCATGGAGTGGATCGGTGCCATCTGCACAAGAAAATTCACCATGGATCTGCATCTGATTAAATCCATTCATCGGGTTCTGCAAAGAGGCGATGTGCTGTGTATGTATCCGGAGGCGCGGTATTCTCCCTGCGGAATCAGCTCCTACATCCCCGATTCGGTTGGAATGCTGGTAAAAAGGAACAAGGTTCCCGTGGTTATCATTTTGCATCGGGGGAATCATTTGCAGTCACCCTTCTGGAATTTCCGAAAGCCGAGAAGAGTGCCGCTGCACACCACCGCAACGCAGATCCTCGCGGCAGAGGA
>SVSC01000008.1 GCA_015064525.1 Oscillospiraceae bacterium | reverse complement strand
AAGGCGCTCACCACACACTCGGATAGCTTTGCAATGGAGAGAATAGCGGTGGGGCGGGTGGCGCGAATGCATTCCTCCGCATGCGTGGTGGAGGGGGCGTTGGTGGCGTGGCAAAGCTCCTCAAAGGGAAGCCCGTGGCGCGCCATTGCCGTTTGGTAGCCCTCAGCGCGGTTGCTTTGCCCGTAGAACAGGATCCGTTCATGACCGTTCGCGATCAGATGCTCGGTGGCATCCTCTGCTCCGCCGCAGTCATCCATGGTGAGGCTGTCGTATTCGGGGTAGAGATTGGTGAACAGCTGCAGCACGTTCTGCGGAGAATAGTATGCCCGCAGAACCTCCTCGGAGGATCGGTCTCTGGGGGAAAAGA
Source organism: Oscillospiraceae bacterium (assembly GCA_015064525.1). Lineage (GTDB taxonomy): Bacteria > Bacillota > Clostridia > Oscillospirales > CAG-272 > UMGS1865. Next base: position 34,385 of record SVSC01000008.1, on the reverse strand, counting down.
TCAGGGCGTCAGTGCGGTAACCCGACATATCCCGAATGATATCCGCCTCGGTGGAATGACCCATCTGGTAAAAGCCGATGATGAAGCGGTAGCCGTTTTCCCGATATTTTGCCTCCAGCTCCTGAATCACCGAGCTGTAAAAAGAGTTGCTGATTTCGGGGATGATAAGACCAATGGTGTAGGTTTGCTTGGTTTGCAGGCTTTTGGCAATGGTGTTGGGAATATAGTGAAGCTCCTGGGCGCGCTTGAGGATCTTCTTTTTAGTTTTTTCGCTGATTTTGCCGTTGGGTGAGAAGGCGCGGGAAACCGTTGCAATAGAAACGCCGCAGGCGTCTGCCAGATCTTGAATGGTGGTCACGAGGCTAAAAATCCTTTCAGTTATTTTGGAAAGGGAGAATCTTCCTATATTATACCATATTTTTTTTTGATTTGCAAGGGCTTCAAAAAAATAGTAAAAAAATAAAAAAACGACTTGACAAACAGCAAAATTGATGATATAATTGAGAATGTAAACGATTACAAACTATATTTTACACAAAAAGGCAAGTGAAATCGGATTGATTTGGCTTGTTTTTTAGACTAATAATGTAAACGTTTACAATTTTCTGAATACGGAGGAAACACATGAAAAAAACAATTGTTTTGGTGTTGGCGCTGCTGATGCTCCTTACCGCTTGCACGGGCGGAGGAGAAACGCTTGTTACAACGTCAGACGCCCAAAACGGGAACCGTCAGCCCTCTGAAGAGGAAACGGAGGATATTCGCCCGCAGATCCCCGAGGAGGTTTTGCCGGACCAACTCACCGAGTTCCGTATCTTTACGCAGGGCTGGTACGCCCACGCGCCTCTTGATATCGTTGACATCGGAATTGAGGAGGATTCGGATGACGTTGTGGTTCACGCGGCGTTCACTCGCGATCTGATTCTGGAGGAAAAAATGAACGTTTCAGTGGTCAACGTGCCGCACCCCGAATGCTACGGCTCCTATAACGAGCTGGCAAACGAAATGCTGGCGGGATGTACCTACGATCTGCTGATTCTGCGAAGCGCGGTCTATACCACCGCCGTGCAGAACGATCTGCTCATGGATCTCAGCTCCTCGTCTCTCACCTATTTCGATCCCTCCAAGCCCTATTGGGATGAAAAGGCGTATGAATCGCTGGCGTTGTTCGGAAAGCATTTCGGTGTTGTAGGGGATTTTTCGATCTCCGATGATCTCACGCTGTTCTCTCTTTACTTTAATAAGGATATGCGAGCCGCCTACGGCTTTGACAATCCCTACGATTTGGTAAAGAACGGCACCTGGACCTACGAGGCAATGTACGGCATGGCAAAGAACGCGGCGGGACAGTTGAACGATGACGAGGTGATGACCTATGACGACCGTTGGGGAATTACCTACCTGCGCGACACCGTTTCGGGCATGATCAATTCGGTGGGAATTCAGTTCGGTGAAACCGATGAGGACGGATTGCCCTACGTCAGCTTCTACACGCAGGAAAACGTGGATAAGATTCTGAGGATCTTCGATTATCTCTACGATACCGACACCTGCTACAATATTCACGCGCGGGGCGGAGATGAGGTGAAGGTCTTTACCGACGGGAGAGCATTGTTTACCTTTGGCGGAATTTACTACGCGCCGCAGATGCGCTTGGCGGAATCGGGCGTGGAGTTTGGAATTCTGCCTTATCCCAAGTATGACATCGAGCAAAAGGACTATATTTCTTCGATCTCTCCGTTGTTCCTCACCGTTCTTTGCAATTCCAAGAACTGCATTTCCGAGGATCTTACCCTCAAGAGTGCTGTGATGGAGCAGTATGCTTACTACGGCCATGAAAAGGTGCTTCCCGCCTTCTATGATATTCTGCTGATGGGCAGAATTGCCAAGGACGTTGAAACGCAGGAAATTCTCGATTTCATCTTTGGCAACGTGGCATACGATCTGGTGAACATCTTTAACTTTGGCGATCTGCCGTTCTTTGTGATCGACATGACCATGACCAGCAACCGCGATATCGCGTCTGTATATCAGAAGTACATCGCGCGTGCAGAGGGTCAGATCAGTAAGTTGATCCAGAAGTACGACTGAGCGTTGAAATAAAAATTAAAAAGGAGATCTTGAACCATGAAAAAGCTACTTTCCGTTCTGCTGTCTCTTTCTCTGTTTTTGGGTCTTGCCGCAATGGCAATTCCCGCTGCCGCTGAGACCGCAGGAAAAACCGTGTACCTCTCCGATGCGGGCAATGACGAAAACGCGGGCACCAAGGAGGCTCCCGTTGCAACGCTGCTCAAGGCTTATCAGCTGTTGGGCGCCGAGGGCGGTACGGTGAGCATCATCGGCACCGCAACCGTTGTGAAGGATCCCGACGAGAACGCCGATTTCCGCGCGCTCTGCAAAAATATGATGAACGCCATCGGCAAGGTGACCATCACCTCCGAGGACGGCACAGGTAAGCTCTCCGTGGCAAGCTCGGGCATTTGGTTCCCCGGCGACACCGAGCTGAAGAATCTGGTGCTTTATGCCGCTCGCGAGGGCGATGTGATCTATCTGGTGGGCAACTGCCATCAGCTGATCATCGGTGAGAACGTGACCGTGGAAAAGGCGGCAGGCGCTCCCGATTATCCTGTGATCTACGGCTCGGGTATGTACTCCGTGATGGGCTGGTTCGGCGACAACAATAAGGACACCGACGTGATCGTGAAGAGCGGTCGATTCTCCAAGGTATTCGCGGGCGGATGCACCTACCACGACGATTGGGGCTTGGTTGACGATGTGAAGGGCAACGCGAGCGTGACCGTTGAGGGTGGCGAGATCGGCACTCTCTATGGCGGCGGCGCAGGCGGCGGCAACGGTATCCTCACCATTGAGGGGAACGTGACCGTCACCGTAAAGGGAGGCACCATCGGCAAAATTGTTGCCAACAACGAGAACAAGGATGCCGTGATCAAGGGCGGCGCAACCGTTACCGTGAGCGACGGTACCGTGAATGAGATCGCTGTGAATCTGTTTGATGGCAACGATTATGTGAACGGCGCCACCAAGCTGATCTGTGCCGAGGCGTATCAAAATCTGGCAAGCGGATTCGAAACCGTTGAGGTGGAGTCCGATGGAAAGACCGTATATCTCTCCGATGCCGGCAACGATGAAAACGCGGGCACCAAGGAGGCTCCCGTTGCAACGCTGCTCAAGGCTTATCAGCTGTTGGGCGCCGAGGGCGGTACGGTGAGCATCGTCGGCACCGCAACCGTTGTGAAGGATCCCGATGAGAACGCCGATTTCCGCGCGCTCTGCAAAAATATGATGAACGCCATCGGCAAGGTGACCATCACCTCCGAGGACGGAACGGGTAAGCTCTCCGTGGCAAGCTCGGGCATTTGGTTCCCCGGCGAAACTGAATTGAAAAATATGGTTCTCTACGCCGCTCGCGAGGGTGACGTGATCTATTTGGTTGCCAACTGTCATCGGCTGACCATTGGCGAGAACGTAACCGTGGAAAAGGCTGCCAACGCCGCTGCGTATCCCGTGATCTACGGCTCCGGTATGTATTCTGTGATGGGTTGGTTCGGCGACAACAATAAGGACACCGACGTGATCGTGAAGAGCGGTCAGTGGTCAAAGGTCTACGGCGGCGGATGCACCTACCACGATGACTGGGGTCTGGTAGACTATGTAAGAGGTAACATCAACGTGACTGTTGAAGGCGGCGAGATCGGCGAGCTGTACGGCGGTAGCAACGGTGGCGGCGGAAACAAGACTCTTGAGGTTGAGGGGAACGTGACCGTAACCGTGAACGGCGGCACCATTGGAAGGATCGTTGCGAACTGCGAAACCAACACAGCGCTGATCAAGGGCGACGTGACCGTAACGATCACTGATTGCAAAACAAACGAAATCCTTGTGAAGCAGTTCGACGGAAATGATTTCGTGAACGGCACCACCAAGCTGGTTTGCCCTGCAGCATTTAAGGGAATCGCAGGTGGCTTTGAAACGATTGAAACCGTTGGCTCCGAAACCCCCGATACTCCTGTTGCACCTCCCGAAGAGGGCGTGATCTATCTGTCCGATGCTGGCAGCAACATGAACAACGGTGCAAAGACCGCACCCGTTGCAACGCTTATTAAGGCATATCAGCTGCTGGGCGCTGCGGGCGGCGAGATTCGCATCATTGGCGATGCCACCGTTTCCGGTGAGTACCGCGCACTCTGCGAGGACGCGACTCTTCTGAACCTCATTGGCAAGGTGACCATCACCGCCGAGGAGGGGGGCAGACTGATCATTGCCGAGCAGGGAATCTGGTTCCCCGGAGACACCACCATTGAGAATATTGCCATTCATTGCACCTACACGGGATTCAACTCCTATCTGGTTGCCAACTGTCACGATTTTGTGATTGGCGAGAACGTGACCGTTACCAAGTCGGATACCGCCTACGGTTATCCCATTATCTACGGTTCCGGAATGTATTCCTTCCTGTGGATCCCCGAGGGCTCCTCCTCCAACGTGACCGTTAAGAGCGGTACCTGGGCTGACGTGTTCGGCGGAGGCGCCGCAAACGGCAGAGATTGGGGTACGCACATTGACGACGTTACCGGTAACGTAACCGTTACCATTGAGGGCGGCACCATCGACCGTGTGCTGGGCGGCTCCAACGGCGGCGTTGGCGGAACCGATCCCGTGGTGGTATTCGGTAACGTGGAAATGAACGTCAAGGGCGGAACCATCCGCCAGGTGATCGCGAACGGCGCTACCGCCAACAACGAGATTGTTGGTAACGTGGTTCTGAATATCTCGGGCGGCTCTATTACCGAAATCCTTGTCAGCGAGCAGGGCGGTGACGTTTACGGTAAGATCACGCTGAACTGCGACGATGCTTATCGCGCGATTGCAAAGAATTTCCCCTCTGAGGAGAACAATGATGTGACCGAAGCGCCCACGGATGAGCCCAATGCTCCCACCGAGGAAACTCCCACGAAGGAAACTCCCACGCAAGAAATTCCCACCCAGGAATCCACCAAGGCTCCCACCAAGGAGGAGACCAAGGCTCCCGTTCCCGGAACCAACGCTCCCGCGGAGGAGCCTCAGGGCGGATGCGCATCCGCCTTTGGCAGCGCGTTGATCCTTGTGGTTGCTCTTGGCGCAGGCTTCCTCTGCAAGAAAAAGGAAGATTAACCCAATTGATTTGTTAACACAATCATAAATGAAATGCCCCCACTCCGCCGATGGTATGAAGGTGGGGTGTGGGGCATTATTGTGTTTTGAAAACGTTTACAAAACAGTGGAATGAAGAGACAAAAAAGATTTTTTGCATGGCTATTGACCTTGGCTCTGTTGATTTTCTTGCTAACCGCATGCGCAAGCGACCGCAACGAAGCGCCAACGCAAACGGTTGCTTCCTCTCAGGAGGAAATCAGCCAACGCGTTTCCTGTGTGATTCATGAGGAGGTCTGCGCGGAAACCGTTCAACCGCGCGCCCTTGCCGAGGGAAGCAAACGGTTTGTTTGCTCTGCTTGCGGCGCGGAACGGGTGGAAACGATCCCCGCAACGGGAAGGATTTCGGTGCTTGCCATCGGCAATAGCTTCACTCAGGACAGCATGGAGTTCTTGTGGCAGATCTGTCATGATGCCGGTGTGGAAAGCGTGAAGCTGGGGTATTTGTTTCTGGGGGGATCGTCGTTGCAGAATGACGTTCTGAATATTCGCTCCAATGCCGATATTTATACCTACAGCAAAAACACATCGGGAGAGTGGAGCGTTCGGCAAAGCGGTATTGTCGATGCTTTAGAGGATGACGACTGGGAAATCGTTGTGCTGAGAAACTACGGCAGCGCCCTCTTTACCGAAAGCGGTAAGTGGAAGTACTTGGATGAGCTTGTGGATTTCCTTCGGGAGAAGGAGCCGCAGGCGAGGCTCTATTGGCACGCCACTTGGGCATATGAGCAGTCTCATATCAACGAGAATTATGGGAATTTGGTGAAGGATCAGGCGGAAATGTACCGCGGTATGATCAACGTGCTGAACAGTCAGATTCTTGCGAGAGGCTACTTTGAGGAGATCATTCCCTGCGTTACCGTCATTCAGAATCTGAGAACCTCTTATTTGGTCAATCAACTCACAAGGGATGGGTATCATCTGAGCTACGATATTGGGCGGTACGCCGCGGCACTGACGTGGTTTTGCGTTTTGTCCGGTGCCTCTCCGGAGGCGGTGGATTGGGTGCCATCCCTGAACCGTGGGCTGGGAGCGCATTTTCCCGCTATCCGCGAGGCGGTTGCCGCAGCACTGAGAGATCCCTTCTCGGTCACGCAGTCAAGCTACCCAACAAATGAATATTGAATCGATCCGTATTTGCGGATCAAAGGAGAACCCAATGAGAAAATGGAAAAAAACACTCGCGTGGCTTCTGCTCATCGCATCGGTGGCGGGGCTGTGCGCCTCTTGCAAGGAGCAGGATCCAATTGAAAACAAGGAGACTACCGCTATGAAAACGGTTGAAATTGATCTGAACAATCCCCAGCAGGGCATCGACGGCATTGTTTACAGCGGCGAGGTAAAGTACGCTCCCGAAAACTACAACGTTTGGGATAGCTGGGTGGTGGAAAAGGACGGCGTTTTTTATCTGATTCACTTAAAGGGGCTGATCGGCGACAAGGTGTATAATCAGGCGGAGGAGGCGGTGCGAGGCTACGGTGTGGCAACCTCCAAGGATCTGCTCCATTGGGAGGAGCGGGAGGAAATCCTCAACGCGGGAGACTCCAAGCTGGAGTACGCGGTGGATTTTCATTACACGGGCAGCGCCATCGTTCACGAGGGAAGATGCTACGTATTCTTCACCATGCGGAAATGGGGGGGGCAGCGCATTGGAGTTGCGTGGTCGGACGATATGGTAACGTGGACAGAATACCAAAATCCCGTGCTGGTTCCCGATTCCAAGTGGTTCATCGGCTTCAATCCCCAGAATTACGGTCAAAGCACCAGTCAGGTTTGGAAGGATCGCATTGATTGCAGAGATTTCCTGGTGCTAAAGGATCCCGACGGCGATGGCTTCCTCGGCTACTTTGTGGCGTCCGCCGAGGGAATTTATTCCACACCCGTATCGGTAGTAGGGGTTGCTCGCTCCAAGGATCTTTTGCGTTGGGAGCAAAAGGGAATCGTTTACACGCCAACGGGAATCAGTATGCCCGAGATGGTGGACGTTTTCAAGCTCGGAAATAAATGGTATATGACGCTTACCACGGGAAAGAACAACGGCGGCATTGATATGTTCTCGGATCCCTATATTTCCCGCGCGCAGATCTATGCCGTTGCGGATAGCCCCGAGGGTCCCTTTGTGGAGAACCCCGCCGACAACGTGGTGATCGGCGGACAGTATGACAGCGGCTATAGCTCCCGAACCGTGATGAAGGACGGAAAGCGCTATATGATGTATGTGGACAGCAATGGCGGAAATTCCGTGCTGTCGCTTCCCAAGGAGGTGCGTCTCAACGAAAAAGGACAGCTTCGGGTTTACTATGCCGCCGATCTGATCCCCACTCTGCGGGGGGAAGCCCTCACCACCCGAATCGCGGCACAGCCCTACACCAGCTTCGGTTGGCCCACCAAGGGCGGCGTTTGGAGCGGCTCGACCAGTCAATTCACCTGCAAAACCGATCCCAACAGCTGGCAGGCAATGCTGATGGACAGCACCTCCAAGAATTTTGAACTTTCCTTTCGGGTGAGCGCCGACTCCACGGCAACAGCCTACGGCGTATGCCTGACCAACGCCTCCGAATTATCCAATTTGGATGCGCTTCGGAATATTCTGGTGCTGGATCGGATTCACAATCGTGTGTACCTCACCGATCAGACGTGGGAGCTTAAAAACTGCAGAAGCTATCATTTTGAGAACGGTGTGGAGTATCGTATTCGCGTTTTGCTGGTTGGCAACACGCTGGAGCTTTATATTAACGATGAAATGGTCTTTAACACAGGCTTTGTCAATGCGGGCAGAAACCGCGCGGGGCTGTTCGCCAATAACGGTGTAATGAACGTAACCGATTTGGAGCTTTATAAAATCGAAGCCTGACCTGAGGAGGTGCGCATGGATATCAAAACCTTATTGCGGCAGGGAAGCGAGCTTCGCGAGCTGTTGATGCGGGACCATACCCGCCCGGGCTACCACTTTATTTGCCCTGAGGATAACGGCGTTCCGGGAGATCCCAACGCCGCCTTTTACGCAAACGGCAGAGCCCATCTGATGTTCCTTTATCACTCGGCGGTGGACGGATTTCGCTATGGACATATGTCCTCCGCGGATCTGCTTCATTGGCGCAGACATCCCGATGCCCTCACCCCCGACGCGCTGGATGCGGGGATCTTTAGCGGCGGCGCCTTTGCGGATGAGGACGGAACGGTGTATATTTCCTACTGGGCGCTGGGCAGCGAGAATCTGGATCAATCGAAAAACGGGATCCGCATCGCGTACAGCAGAGACGTTGAAAATGACTACGCCAAGTGGGAAAAGCTTCCCATGCAGGCTGTGGAGGCATCGGGCAACGGATTTCTCACGGTGACCTCCGAGGACGGAGCCGTTCGCCGTCTGGCAGCGGCGGATCCCTCCAATATTTGGAAAAAGGACGGCGTTTATTATATGCAGGCAGGCAATCTCACCCTGCTGAATTACTTTGGCAGAAATAGCGGAGATCCTGCATATAGCGGCGATTTCACCGATTTGTATCGGTCTGTCGATCTGAAAAAATGGGAGTACGTTCACCGTTTTTATGAAAGGAATTTATCCAACTGTTGGACAGACGAGAGCGAGGACGATATGTGTCCCAGCTTTCTTCCCTTGCCCACCTCCAAGGAGGGGGGAGGTGCCTCGGGAAAATATCTCCAGCTGTTTATTTCACACAACAAGGGATGCCAGTACTATATCGGCGACTATGACCGAGACAATGACCGTTTTCTACCCGAAACTCACGGTCGCATGACCTGGGTGGATAATGCCTATTTCGCTCCCGAGGCAATGCTCTTGCCTGACGGAAGACAGGTGATGTGGGCTTGGATCAACGAAAAAAGAGAGCAGGAATGGAAGCGCTTTGGCTGGTCCGGAATTTTCGGTCTTCCAAGAACCCTTTGGCTGAGAGAGGATGGGTCGCTGGGAATCGCGCCTCTGCAGGAGCTGAAAAAGCTACGCCTTCGGGAGTATACGTCGGCAGAGGAGATCCGCTCCAATCATCTGGAGCTGGAATTGGAGGCAGACCCGGAGGCTTCTGTGGAGCTGCGGGTGCTGGTGTCAGAGGATGGGAATCACTATGTGTCCGTTGGCTATGAGCCGTCCTCCCAAGAGCTGTTTGTGGATACTGCACGTTGCGGAGAGGAGGGCTCTCACCGTCGGGAGTGCGCCCCCTTGCGCGTGTGTGACGGGAGGCGCTTGAAACTGACGGTTTACGTGGATGCTTCTGTGGTAGAGGTCTTTGCCAACGACCGTCAGGCGATTGCGCGGCTTTGCTATCCCCGTGAAAAGCGGGAGAACCGCGTGATGCTTGTGAAAGGGCGGAGCGTATCTCTGCGGGGGTGGGAGTTGGACTACACCAATCCCTACTGATTGAAGGAGGAGACTACAATGAAAACGTATATCGGAATTGATCTGGGCACCTCCTCGGTAAAGCTCCTGCTTCTCACCGAAACGGGTGAGATCAAAAAAACGGTTTCCGAATCCTATCGCGTTTCCTACCCGCAATCGGGCTGGTCCGAGCAGGATCCGTCTCTTTGGGTGGAGGGGGCTCTTTCGGGTATGGAGAAGCTTTTGCGAGGCGAGGATGCCTCCGCTGTGCGGGGACTTTCGGTTGCGGGGCAGATGCACGGCCTTGTGCTGCTCGATGAAAACGGAGAGGTACTGCGCCCGGCCATTCTTTGGAATGACGGAAGAAGCGCCTTAGAAACCGATTGGCTCAATGAGGAGATCGGCAGGGAGCGGTTGACCGCTCTCACAGGTAACGTCGCCTTCTCGGGCTTCACCCTGCCAAAGCTCCTTTGGGTACGGCGACATGAGCCTGAGCTGTATGCTCGCATTGCAACGGTTTTATTGCCCAAGGACTATCTTGTCTTTCGCCTCACGGGGGTTCTCGGCTGTGAGCCGTCGGATGCCTGCGGTACGCTGTTGTATGACGTCAGGAACGCTTGCTGGTCGAAGGAAATGCTGGAGCGGTGCGGAATTCCCCAAGCGTGGATGCCCCCCCTGCGCCGCAGCGACGAGATTGTTGGCTGTATGAAGGAGGAGTATGCCAAGCCCTTGGGCATGAACGCCCCCTTTGTGGTGGCGGGAGCGGGTGATAACGCCGCCGCCGCGCTGGGAACGGGCGCCCTGCGGCAGGGAATCTGCAATCTGTCGCTGGGAACCTCGGGAACCGTTCTGATCCCTTGCGAGGCTTACCGAACCGATTCCAAGAACGCGCTCCACACCTTTGTCCACGCGGATGGAGGCTGTATGCTTTTGGGCTGTATCCTTTCTGCCGCCTCCTGCGGTCAATGGTGGATCGAGGACGTTTTGAAAACCGATAACTACGCTGCCGAACAGACAACGTTGAACAACGGGGGCAGGGGAGAGGTCATGTTTTTGCCCTACCTAATGGGGGAACGCTCCCCTCACAACGATCCCAATGCCAGAGGCGTGTTCCTCGGCATGGATCGGGCAACCGAGAGAGAGGATATGACCCGCGCGGTTTACGAGGGCGTGACCTACGCTCTGAGGGACTGCTTAGAGGTGGCGAGGTCTCAGGGCATTGCCTTGGAGCGGGTTCGTCTTTGCGGCGGCGGGGCGGTGTCGCCCGCGTGGCAGCAGATGACGGCGGACATTCTCAACCTGAAGGTTGAGATCCCCGCGCAGCTGCAAGGACCTTCCCTTGGAGCGGCAATGCTGGCGGCAACGGCAGACGGTGCCTTTGCGTCCTTGGCGAAAGCGGCAGATCGAATGTCGTTGGTGGAGCGAGAGCTGGAGCCCGATCACGAGGCGGCAGAGCGACACGAGAGAAAATATCGTCGATTCCAACAGATCTATCAGGCGTTGAAGCCACTGTTTTGATCCCCATGGAACGCCACCCCCGTTTTCGGGCGGTGGCGTTCCCAAAAGGATGCTCAACAGCCAAATTTAAAGATCGAAAAACATGTAAGAAAATCGCGAAAAAATCCAAAAAAGTTTCCAAAAAGGTATTGACAAATCAAATGAAGTGTGGTATAATCTAAAAGTCGCATGGAAATGCTGGCATGGCTCAGTTGGTAGAGCACGTCATTGGTAATGACGAGGTCATCAGTTCGACTCTGATTGCCAGCTCCAAAATCACACCGCAATCGCGGTGTGATTTTTGTTTTGCATCGTCAAAAGCCCACGGCGGGGAACCGAAGCTCCCCGCCGTGGGCTTTGTTCAGTTGTCTGTCATTCCGATGAAATAGTCGGCGCTCACCTTGTAAAAGCGACAAAGGGTGATAAGATCTTCAATTTTTAACTCCGCGCGTCCGTCCTCAATGTGGCTATACCCCTGCTGCGATTTGTTGATGATCGCTCCCACCTCTTTTTGCGTTAAGTCCCGATCTTCTCGGAGATTTCTCATTCGAATTCGATAGTTCATTGCTTACTCCATTCTTTTGGTCAGGATCCGTTTCGTTTCCGATTAAATTTTATCATACTCATAAATTGAGTATTGACTTTTACTCAAAAGTTGAGTATAATGATGTTGTGAGAAAGAAGCGGAAAGCTCACAATCAAGAAACAGAATGGAGTACAATCATGGAAGAACAGAAGAAAACGGAAATGGAAGCTGATTCCCTGCAAACCTTGGGGGAGGAGCTGCCGAAGGAAGCGGCGGAAAGTGAAAACGCTCCTGCGGTGGATGAGACACAGTTGGAAACCGAGGAAGTTGGTGAACCGTTGGTTCCCCTCAAGCGGATTTGGACGAGGACTGCGCTTTTGATCGGTGGTGTGGCGTTGATTGCGGTGCTTGCCGCGGTAATTGCCTTGCTTTTGATCGGAGGACGTAAGGAGAAAAACACCCTGTTTTCCGAGGGGCTGTGCGCCGTTCCCTTTGGAGATTCCTGGGGATATATCAACGAATCGGGCTCGTATGTGATCAACCCGCAGTTTGAGGAGGCGCTGGATTTTTCCCAAAACGGATATGCCGCTGTAAAATCCAACGGAAAGTGGGGCTTCATTAACAAAAAAGGCGTCTATGTGATCAACGCTCAATTCGATGAAGCCGCGAGCTTTGCGTCCAACGGTCTTGCCTGTGTGAGAATGGGCGATCAATACGGCTACGTGAACAAGAAGGGTGCCTACGTGATCAATCCGCAGTTTGAGGAGGCATACTCCTTTGAGGAAAACGGTTACGCGCTGGTGAAGAGCAACGGAAAATACGGCTACATCAATCAAAAAGGGCTGTTTGCCGTGAACGCGCAATTCCACGATGCGTATCCCTTTTCCGAGGGCTATGCCTGCGTAAAATTGGATGATAAATGGGGATATATCAACGAAAAGGGAACGTATCTTTTGCTTCCGCAATTTGAGGATGCCCTCAACTTTGAGTCCAATGGCTTGGCGGCGGTAAAAATCGGTGGAAAATGGGGATTTATTGACAAAAGCGGCGCCTTTGTGATCAATCCTCAGTTTGATGACGTTTATGCCTCTTGCGACGGAAAGCTGATGCCCGTGCAAAGTGATGGAAAATGGGGGTATATCAACAGCAAAAGCGGTACCTACGTGATCTATCTGCAATTTGATAACGCAATGTCCTTTGCCAAATGCGGGCTTGCTCCCGTGATGATAAAGGATGGGGAAGGCAAGGAAAAGTGGGGGTATATTAACGAATCGGGCGCTTACGTGATCAGCCCCGCCTTTGATGACGCCGCAAGCTTTACGGATAACGGATACGCTATGGTGCGGCAGGGCGAGAAGTACGGCTATATCGGACAAGCGGGTGCCTTTGCGATCAATCCCCAGTTCGATGTTGCAACGTCCTTTTATGATGATGGCTTCGCTTTTGGAATGCTGTATAACGAGTCATCGCAGGAGATTACTCTGCAGATCATCAACGAAAAGGGAGTCGTGATTTTTACTACCGTTATCAAATAATTGCGTGAAAAGCCTCTTGACAGCGCTTTGGAGGATATGATATAATTTTTATGTTGGTGATTCTACCGCAAAATTATAGAATACAGTGGAGGCGACTATGAAGCTTGCAAAATTCATCACGGATCCCAACCTGGATCCCAAGGCTTACAACCATCCGTGGAAATCCGACAATCGGGTGTTTAACAACCGCTCCATTGATCTTGAGGCGGGGCAGGGACTTCTCACCTTTCTGAAGAAGTTTACGCCCTCGTCGGCTGTGAAAACGGCAAGGCTTCGCATCACCTCTCTTGGAATTTTTGAGGCGTATCTGAACGGAAAGCGCATTGGGGAAAACGGTGTTTACGATGAAATGATGCCGCTTTGGACCGACTATCGCTACCGCGTGTTTGAATGTGAATATGATCTGCTGCCGTATCTTCGCAAAACGGGAGAGAACTTTTTTGCCGCCAGAGTATCCGCGGGCTGGTGGTCGGGGCGGATCTCCTTCGGCTACTACGGCTTCAAGTCTCCCGCGCTCTGCGCCGAGCTGGAATTAACCTATCGCAACGGAACCACAGAGATCATTGCCACCGATGAGGACTGGAAAACAACGGTGGCGGGCCCCGTGATGTCGGCGGACATCTGGGACGGAGAGTTTTACGATGCCCGTGTGAGCGATCCCTGCGTCACGCCCGATGCGGTTGCGTGGCGGCAAGCGAAGCTCTTCACCGACTATACCTGCGAGATCGTTCCCTTTGAGGGGGAGCGTGTTCGCGTGAATGAGTACGTTGCGCCTATCAGCGCCACGGTCTGGCGGGACGTGAAGCCAAACGGAACCGAACACGGCGCCATCAAAACGCTCAGGCGCGACGTTGGTAACAACTGCGAGCGGATGCGTTTGCGGGCCGGGCAACACCTGATGCTGGATTTCGGCGTGAACCTGGTGGGGCGTCCCGCCATTGCGGTGATGGCGGCGGACGGCACGAAAATCAGCGGTTTGTTTGCCGAAATGCTCAACGATTCGGGAGACCCTGCCAGAGGAAACGACGGCCCCGCGGGAAGCATTTATATTGAAAATTACCGCTCCGCGCTTTCCCGCATGAACTATATCGCAAGGGGCGTTGGGAATCGCAAAAAGAAAAATATTTTTCGACCGCTCCACACCTACTATGGCTTCCGCTATTTGGAGCTGACCGCCGATAGGGATATTGAGGTGGAGTGCGTTACCGCCGAGGTAATGGGCGCGGTGATGGAGGGGTTGGGCAGCTTTGAATGCTCGGATGCGGAGGTGAACCGTCTCTATTCCAATATTGAATGGGGGATGAAGGGGAATTATTTCTCCGCTCCCACCGATTGTCCTCAGCGGGATGAGCGGCTGGGCTGGACGGGTGACACCCAGATCTTCTGTGGTGCCGCCTCCTATATTGCCAACACCGAGCGCTTTCTCCGCCGCTGGCTGGGAGATGCGAGAGATTCTCAAAAAACCAATCACGGCGCCTACGGTGACGTGATCCCGCGCGTGTTTGAAAGCGATGGCGGGAACGCCGCATGGGCGGACGCGGGCTTGGTGGTTCCCATGAAGCTCTATGAAATGTTTGGAGATCCTGAAACGGTTGCGGAAAATTACGATGCCATGGAAGCCTACATGGAGTACCTTTCTCAATTCGGCTTGGAGGGACCCAACACGGCGTACGGCGATTGGCTTGCCTTTGAGCCCACCGACAAGCGCTATATTTCGGTTTGCTATTATGCCTACGATGCCGCGCTGATGGTGAAATTTTCGGAGCTTCTCGGCAGAGATGACCGCAAGGAATATTATCGGGAGCTGAGACAGCGAATCGTTGCCCACTATCATGAAAGATACGTGGAAAACGGTGAGATCACAGAGAAAACCCAAACTGCCTACCTGCTGGCGCTGGCATTTGATCTGGTGGAGGGCGAGCTCTTTGAGAAAACCGTGAAGCTGTTGAAGCAAAAGATCGTGGACAATGACTACACGCTGTCCACGGGCTTTGTGGGAACGGGGATTCTCAATCAAACCCTTTCCAAGCTGGGCTTGGATGGGCTGGCGTATTCTCTGCTGCTGCAAACCAAGGATCCCTCCTGGCTCTATTCGGTTCGACAGGGAGCCACCACCGTTTGGGAGCGTTGGAATTCCTACACCAAGGCAACCGGCTTTGGAAAGGTGACCATGAACTCCTTTAACCACTATGCCTACGGCGCGGTGGCGGAATGGCTTTACGCAACGGTGGCGGGCATTCGTCCCGATCCTGAGGAGCCCGGCTTTGCGGGGCGGTTCGTTCTGGCACCCACACCGGACACCAGAAAGGAAAGCGAGATCCCCGCAGGTCAGAAGCGCATGACCATGGCGTCGGCAACCTACAGAGGCATCCACAGCCGTTGGGAATACGAGAATGAACGGTTTGTTTGTCGTTTTGTGATCCCTTGCGGCGTGGCGCGGGTGGAATTCCCGCTGCTCTACGGACAAAAGACCGTGGAGATCAATAACGTCGTCTTTAACGCAAAGGAGCTGGGCGGTGAAATTCGGAACGGACGCATGGTGTTTGAATTGACCGCAGGAAGCTACACTGTGAAATAATGCGCCGCACCGTTTCAAGGGCTTGCGTATCTGTTTTTTTAGGAGGAGCTTATGAAGGAAGAAAGAAGTATTCCCATGGCAATTATTTTATCCATCATCACCTGCGGGCTTTATTGCATCTATTGGTTTATCGTACTGACAGATGACGTGAATGCCGTAACGGGAAATCACGGCGATACGTCGGGGGGAATGTCCTTTGTTTTGGATCTTGTCACCTGCGGAATTTATGGAATCTATTGGAGCTATAAAATGGGGGAAAAATTAGATCGCTATTTTGGCGATAACGGCTCCCGTTCGATTATTTACTTGGTCCTTTGCTTGTTCGGCTTTGGCTTTGTGAATTACATCCTCATTCAAGATGGTTTGAATAAAATCTGAGTGTTTTCCACGATTGGATTTGTCCCCTTACGCCTCGAGGACGCAATGCGTGGTATGAAATTTCGAAAGGACATGATGCTATGCTTTTAACGAAAAAGAGCCTTTGGAAAATATGGATTGTGGCGATTTTATATTTTGTTTTGGGAAGCGCCTGCATCGGCTTGGCAATTGTTTCCTCTTTGCTGCAGATTGAAACCAAAATCCTGTATTTGGGGATCGCGGTGTATGCTTTTTGTCCGCTCATTGTGCTGTGGGGACGGTATGCGGAGGGGAAGGGCAAGCTGATCAATCTGGGGCGCAAGCTGGTTCGTTTGGAATTGAACCCCGCCGAATTTATCAAACGGTATGAGGCGCTGAAAAATTCCGCCGATCTCGTTTTGTATGAGCCATGCCTTGAGGTGCTGCAATTCGTTGCTGCCGCCTATGATCTGTTGGGAAACAGAGAGGCGGCGCTCTCAACCGTTGAGGAGATGGTTGCGGCTTCAAACAAAAAAAGAAAGACCTTCGCAAAGCTCTTTAAGACGTCCTTTCTGTTCGACTACGGAATGACCGATGAAGCCGAGGCTCTGTTTTCCGAGGCGAGGGGCGAAAAGCAGGATCTTGCCTGTCAGGCGTTGACCGACGCAATTCTGAAGGGGGATCGCGCAATGGCGATGGGGGACTATCAAACGGTGGTCATTCAAAAGCTGAAATTGCTGGAGCAAACCTTTCCAAAGCTCGATCCCCTGGGCAAGCTAATCGTTCATCATGGCTTGGCGAGGGCTTATGAAAAGCTGGGAGACACGGAAAAGGCAAGGCCGCATTATCGGTATTGCGTTGAAAACGGCGGAGACACGGACATGAGAATTTCCGCGCAAGCCGCCATAGAACGGCTTTCTTAAAATCGAAAAAACCAACCCCCGCCTCAGGATTTGCCTGAGGCGGGGGTTGGTTTTTGGGGGTGGCTCTCGCAATCAGCCCAGCTTTGCCAGCGCGGCGCGAACACCCTCCAGATTTTCGGTGTAGCGAGCCAGCTTTTGGCGCTCGGCTTCCACCACGGCGACGGGCGCCTTGGCAACAAAGCCCTCGTTGGAAAGCTTCTTGGTCAGTCTTTCAATTTCGCTCGTCAGCTTCTTTTCCTCGTTCTGCAGTCTCGCGCGCTCCTTTTCGGTGTCCACAAGATCGGAGAGAGGGAGGTAGACGGTGGCGGAGTCGGTGATGATCTGCACCGCGTTGTCGGCGGAGATCACGGAATCGTCAAATTTCTCGGCAACCTCAACCTCGGAGGCGGAGGCGAGGCGCGCGAAGAACGCGTGGCTTGCCTCGGGGAAGGACTCGGGATACTTGGTTTCCAGATAGACCTTTGCGCGGCGGGAGGGAACCACGTTCATCTCGTTGCGGCGCATACGGATTGCCTTGATGGCGTTGATCACGCGGGTCATTCTCACGGACTCCTCGGGGAAGCTCAGCGCCTCGTCCACGGTGGGATACTTGGCGATCATGATGCTTTCAACCGAAGCGTCGTGGGGCAGAGCCTGGTAGATCTCCTCGGTGATAAAGGGCATGAAGGGATGGAGCAGCTTGAGAATGCCGTTCAGCACGAAGCAAAGCACGTTCTGCGCCACCTCGTTGCCCTCGGTTTCCTTCTCGTTCAGGCGGGACTTAGTCAACTCAATATACCAGTCGCAGAAAACGTCCCAGGTGAAGTCGTAGATGGCGGAGAGCGCAACGCCAACCTCAAAGTGATCCAGGGCGTTCACAACGGTTGCAACGGTTTTGTTGTACTCGGTGAGGATCCACTTATCTTCGGTTGCCAGCTTATCCTCGCCGGGAAGAACCGCCTCGTTGATGGTCAGGTTCATACGAACAAAGCGGGAAGCGTTCCAGAGCTTGTTGGCAAAGTTTCTTGCTGCCTCCATTTTTTCATCGGAGAAGCGCATATCGTTTCCGGGAGAGTTGCCGGTGGAGAGGGCAAAGCGAAGGGCGTCGGCGCCGTAGGCTTCGATCACCTCCAGCGGGTCGATGCCGTTGCCGAGGGACTTGGACATCTTGCGTCCCTGGGCGTCACGCACAAGACCGTGAATGAACACGGTGTGGAAGGGAGCCTTGCCCATTTGCTCCAGACCCGAAACGATCATACGGGAAACCCAGAAGGTGATGATATCGTAGCCGGTTACCAGCACGCTGGTGGGGTAGTACTTTTTCAGATCGGCGGTTTCCTCGGGCCATCCCATGGTGGAGAAGGGCCAAAGAGCGGAGGAGAACCAGGTGTCCAGCACGTCCTCGTCCTGACGAACGGGCTTGCCGCATTTGGGGCAGGTGGTAATATCCTCGCGGGAAACAGTCATTTCGCCGCAATTGTCGCAATAGAAGGCGGGAATGCGGTGACCCCACCAAAGCTGACGGGAGATGCACCAGTCGAGGATGTTGTTCATCCAGTTGAAGTAGTTCTTGGAGAAGCGCTCGGGCATGAAGTTGATGTCGCCGTTCTCCACAGCCTTGATGGCGGGCTCGGCAAGAGGCTTCATTCTCACGAACCATTGATCGGAGGTCATGGGCTCCACGGTGGTGCCGCAACGGTAGCAAACGCCAACGTTATGCTCATGGGGAACCACCTTCACAAGATAACCCTCAGCCTCCAGATCGGCAACCAGAGCCTTGCGGCAGGCATAGCGATCCATGCCAACGTATTTGCCCGCGTGAGCATTCATGGTGGCATCGTCGTTCATTACCTTGATCTGCTCCAGGTTGTGTCTTTGACCAACCATAAAGTCGTTGGGGTCGTGAGCGGGGGTGATTTTCACGCAACCGGTTCCAAAGCCGATCTCCACGTAGTCGTCGGCGATCACGGGGATTTCTCTGCCAACGATGGGGAGGATCAGGGTTTTCCCGATCAGGTGCTTCATGTTCTCGTCCTCGGGGTTCACGGCAACGGCGGTGTCACCGAACATGGTTTCGGGACGGGTAGTTGCAACCTCCACGTAGGCGCCCTCCTCACCCTTCACGGGATAGCGGATGTGCCAGAAGCTGCCGGGCTGATCCTTATATTCCACCTCTGCGTCGGAGAGGGCGGTGAGACAACGGGGACACCAGTTGATGATGCGGTAGCCGCGGTAGATCAAGCCCTTTTCGTAGAGTCCTACGAATACCTCGCGAACGGCGCGGGAGCAGCCCTCGTCGAAGGTAAAGCGCTGACGGGTCCAGTCGCAGGAGGCGCCCAGCTTTTTCAGCTGACCCGTGATGCGCGCCTCATACTTGTCCTTCCATTGCCAAACGCGCTCCAGGAATTTTTCTCTTCCCAAGTCGTAGCGGGTGAGCCCCTCCTCCACGCGCAGGCGCTCCTCCACCTTGATCTGGGTGGCGATGCCCGCGTGGTCGGTGCCGGGAATCCAGAGGGTGTTGTAGCCCTGCATTCTCTTGTAGCGAACAAGGATATCCTGCAGAGTTTCGTCCAATGCGTGGCCCATGTGCAATTGCCCCGTTACGTTGGGGGGCGGGATAACCACCGAGAAATGCTCGGCGTTGTTGGTGACATCGGGGGTGAAATAGCCCTTTTCGCACCAGGTTTGATAGATCCGATCCTCAAAATCACCGGGTCGGTAGGTTTTTGGAAGCTCGATATGCTGATCCATAGGATCCTCCTTAAAAGAAATTACGTTTTGTTGAAAAAGAAAAGCGCCCCCAGGTCCATCAGGACGTGGAAGCACGCGGTACCACCTGATTTTGCGCCCGAGGGCGCACACTCAACTCCGATAACGGCGGAAGCCGTTGCGCGCTACCGACGAAGCCTCGCCCCTCACGCGCACCGCTCAAAAGCCACTTCGATCCCTCAACCCAAAGGCTCGCACCAACCGCCTTCTCTCTGTAGGGCGAAAAAGACCTACTCTTCTTTTTCACTGCGTTTATGAACAGATGAAGTATATCATATTTTGAGAGAATTGTCAACAGGTTAAACGAAAAAAGTTGTGTGGGAAGACGTAATATTGAAAAATGTTTATGTCACAAAGCGTAAAAACTATTTGTGTTGTATAAAATTAAACTTTATTGACATTTGAGAAACTGGGTGATATAATAGACACGTCCAGAAGAATTTTGTAGTTGAAAATCTGAATTTTGAATGTGAGGTGAATGGAAGTGATTGAAAATGAATCTCAAAAGCGGATAAACAGTCACTATGTTCCGAGGTTGATTTTAAACAAATTCAGCGATAAATTATGCCTATACAACGTTAAAACGGGAAAGCTGTCTGAAAGAATACGGGTTACACACGCATATGCTACCGAAGGGTATTATGACATAAAAACCGAAGAAAATTTGAATCATAAAATAGAATCTCAATTTGGCGGACTTTTGTCAAATTTAATTCTACAACAAGAGAATCAAATATCCTTGCGTCGTGAGCAGGTTCTTTTGGTGAAAAAATTTTTGCTTGTTTCGTTGATGCGTGTGTATAATCAGAATGCCATTGAGAAGGCGCGTCTTAGGGCTATTCCAGAGTATTTTTCCTTTGATGAAGTGAAAATAAAGAATGAATCCACACATTCGTATTGGTTGCGTTCACTCAATGTTATTCTTGACACCAATGGAACACCAACTGAGATTATGAAACATCCACAAAGAACCTATGTGGCTTATAGATGGGCGTTTTTAATAAACGGTGCATACTTGGCATTTTGGGATGCCCCAAAAGGTCATGATGAATTTGTGATTACAGATGTTGGTATGACATCGGAAAATGAGAAGGGATGGGATGGAATTCGAGTACACAATTTAAAAAAGACGGGATTTATGAGAGAAGTTATGCTGATTGCCAAGCAAAGCAATCTTAATGGGGAATTACTTCAGAAGATCTTTTATGATAGCATATGTCAGAATAACTTTAGTGAAAACTTTATGATGTTTCCCATATCGGCTAGACGAATGATCGTTTTAATTTCTCCATTTTTTAAGTTGAGAGAGCGGTATCGGTGCTTTGGGGGGAATGTGCCTAAATTGGAGGATTTGACGATGATACCGAATCCGAATTTGTTTGAACCAAATAGAAATTGCTATGTTTTGCAGCAAAAAGAGGGGGAAGAACAGCAATATCATCATGATGACAGGTACCTCTATGATGTGAAAGTGCTATCAAGTAGTGAAGTAGAGTATTGTAATAGCTTGTTTATGGATCGAATTGATACATACCTTGGCTTTTCAGATTTGGATAAAGTAGTTAACAGCATTCTAAGATATAAAATCATAAATTCCTATCCGTATCGTCCACGTGTAAATTATTATTACCTGTATAAGGAAATTGAAAATCGGTATGGATATCGGTTATTTTTATAAATCTATTGACAAAGAATTATTGTTGTGATATAATAAAAAATGTATTTGAAACCTTTGGAGCACTGCTTTTGTCTATGCAAAGGAGGTTTGCAAATATGAAAAATGTGAATCGAAAAGTCGATTACGAGTTGGGCAGATTTATCTGGAGCATAGTGAACAAATCGGGATACTCTCAGGAGAAATGGGCGGAGATGCTAGATGTTTCTCCGCGAACGATGGGATACTATTGTTCAGGACAAAGAAAGCCTACACAAAGAAAACTGTTGCAACTCATTAGAGTTGCAGGAGGTGTTTTGGCAGAGGATATCCCTTTTTAAGGGATATCCCCTGTTTTTTGTAATCGGAACCATATGGTTCGTTGTTAGGGAGGAAATTGTGTTGTATAATGAATTTAAGTGGAAGAAAGGAGGTGAGCAAATGGGAAAAGGTGGACGCGGTGTGTCGGGCTATACCCACACCAAGGAACAGTTGGATCATTATGCTAATCAGCATAATCCCAATAATGAAGCGTATTGGGCGGATCGGGATAATCATTCTAATCAGTGCAATCCGAACAACGACGCGTATTGGAGTAGCAGGGAAAAAGAGGACTGAATAACGCCACCCTCCCGTTTCGAAATTCGTAACGGGAGGGTGAATCAAAGACAATTGGGAGCGCCGCGTATTACGAGAGCGCTCCCAAAGCACTATTTTACGTGGGTTTATGTGATCCGCCTTTAACAAGCTCAAATCGAACAGATCAGCTGCTCCAGAGGGGCGTAGCCTTGGGGGGAGAGCTTGAGGGAGGTGTCGGCGGCGAGGCAAGCGTCAATGGAGCGGCGCAGCCGTTGCTCAGAGGTGCGCGCAAGGCTTTTTTGGTAAAGCCCCACCTTGAATTCATGGAGCTTGAGGACGGCTGACATCTCCTTTGCGGAGGCGCCGTCGGCTTGCATGAGGCGAATGCTTTCCATCTCGCAGAATACGCGGATCACGTCGCCCAACACAAAGATGGGATCCATGCGGCGAAACCGATACTCCGACAGAATGGCAAGGGCAGCCTCCTGCTTGCCGTCCATAATGGCGTTGGCAAAGGCGAAGGCATCGTATTCGGTGACGGGTGTGCAAACTGTTTTCAGATCCGCGTCGGTAACGGTAGACCGTTGATGGAAGCGCGCGTAGTAGCTGAGCTTGTCGATCTCGTTGGCGAGGCGGAACATCCCTCTGCCGCAGTAGTCGATCATGCGGGCGCAGAAATCGGGCTCCGCGTGAACGCCGTTATGCTCAAAATGCTTCTGCACCCAAGCGTTCAGGCGGGCAGGAGTGCAACGGTCAAAGGCAACGGGGGTGAGATGCTCGGAGAGCTGCGTGAGGGTGGCGGAGGGCTTTTTGGGGAGAAATCCGGGATCGAGACAGTCGGATGCCACGGAAATCATCAGAAGGTTATAGTCGTATTCCTTCAGTGCCTCCAGCGCGTTGCAAAGCGCCTCCAACTCGTTGGGGCGCATGGCGTTGAAGTTCAAGCCGGTAACGGTTACCAGCTTGCGGTCGGCTCCCATGGGCATGGGCATGAGGGCATCGATCAGCTTGGTGGGGGTGAAGTCCAGAGCGTCCAGCTTCATCACGTTGAAAAAGGCAAAGGTTTCGTCGGGGCAGAGGATCTCCCGAGCGGTTTTCACGGCGAAGGACTTTAAGTAGTCCTCCTCCCCAAACAGCAAATAGCCGAGTCGGGGCGTTGCTTTGATTTCTTTCCGAAAATCCGATTCCTTCAGAATTTCCATGGGGCTCCTTTCCCGCCGATTCCGAAAATCGGCGCGCGTTGTTCCTCGTTTTATGATATTATAGCACATCTGTCTCAATTTTGTCAATAAAAAGCGTTTTTTTTGAGAAGAAAGTTATTTTTTTGAAAAAAATGAAAAAAAGACTTGACAAAATGGGGTGGGGTCGGTTATAATATAGAATATCATTGTGTAAAAGCGTGTGAATCAGCTGAAAAAGCGAAACGCTTCCGATTTAACGTGAAGGAGGTGCAGACCAATGCTTAGAACCTATCAACCGAAAAAGCGTCAGAGAAAAAAGGAGCACGGCTTCAGAAAGAGAATGAAGACCGCTGACGGCAGAAACGTCCTCAAGAGAAGACGTGCAAAGGGCAGAAAGAGACTCACCTACTGATTGTGAGCCACGTGTCCGATTGCCGGGAGCGCCCTTGTGGGCTGCCTCCCATCACATAAAAACACCGACTGCCTCAGAAGCGTATCCCGCAGAAGGAAGTCGGCGTTTTTATTTGGGAGCCGAGAGGCTCCGTTGTTGTGCAACAGAACAGAATTTTAAATGAAAAATCAACGGAAGCAATGCGCAAAAGGATAGCAACATGAAGTACACAACCATTAAGGAGCACCATCTGTATGACAAAGCGTTTCGTCGGGGCAACCGTTGGAGCGGGCGGTATCTTTCCGTTTTCGTTCTGAAGGATTACGCCGCGAAGCGGCTGATGCTTGCCAATCCGGAAAAGAAATACTACAATCGGTTCGGTGTGTCGGTTTCCAAAAAGGTTGGGGGGGCTGTGCAGAGAAGCCGCGTGAAGCGGATTCTGCGGGCAGGCTACCGCGCCGTGGAGCCGAGGCTGAAAACCGGATTTCTGGTGGTGATCAGCCCGAGAGAGGGAATTCTGAACGTCAAATCCACCGACGTTGAGAAGGAGCTTCTGCGAGGCTTTGCAAAATTGAATATGCTTCGTTCCGAGGAGACATGAAACGTTTGCTGATCGGCTTGATCAAGCTCTACCGAAAATATCTTTCGCCCCTGAAGCGCCGCCCAACCTGTCGGTATTATCCAACCTGTTCGGCGTACGCGTTGGAGGCATTGCAAAAGCGGGGCTTGATTGTGGGGATAATTTTAACCCTGTGGCGTCTGTTTCGGTGCCAGCCATGCTTTCCCGGCGGACTTGATCCCGTTCCCGAGCGAGGGCTTCGCAACCGATACCGTCCCGCTCCCTTAACGAAGTACTACTATCCCGAAGAATACGGCTTGGAAAATGCTCCCGATGGGGAATGACCGTCGCGGCGTCATGCGGCGAGCAATCAACAACGATGACGCAAAATCCCATTATACGGAAGGGAAACCAACAAAAAATGAAAATGAACAAGAAAAGGTTTACGGCTCGCGCGGCGATCACCGCGCTTCTGCTTCTTACCGTTGCGCTTTTGTTCAGCTCCTGCGGCGGCTCGGCTCCCAAGCCAACGCTGACCATGGGCTCCATTGTGGCGGACTCTACCTGCAGCATGAACGCAGAGCAATACGATAAGGTGGGAAAGCTTTTGGTATCGGTTTACGACGATGCCAATTTCGACGTTCGCGACTGGCTGATCGCCGCCTCCCGCGGTTACGATATGACCGCCGAGGGCTTTGACGACGGTTTGGCAAGTCCCACCGAAAAGGGGAGCGGAAACCCTGCCGAGATCGCCGTGAAGGTGATCGACAAGGCAAACGACAAAGCGGGCGACAGCAGAATTGAGCGGGCAAACTACGAAACCATGAACGAATCGGATCTGAACACCCTGATCCGTGCCTTCAAAACTCAGGTGAACACCTCTCAGCAGGGCTCTTGGTATGACCCGATCCTGCGCCTTGTAGGTCGCTTCCTCAACTGGATCACCACGTATCTGGGCTTTGGCAGCTATATTGTGGGTATCTGCATCTTCGCGGTGATCGTGGAGATCGTGATGCTGCCCTTTGCGATCAAGCAGCAGAAGAACTCGATTCGTCAGGCAATGCTTCGCCCCAAGGAAATGGCAATCCGCAACAAGTATAAGGGCAGAAACGATCAGGTGACCCAGCAGAAGGTTCAGAAGGAGATTCAGGAGCTTTATCAAAGAGAAAATTACAGCCCCTTCGCAGGTTGTATGCCTCTCCTGCTTCAGTTCCCCATTTTGATCGCGCTCTATCAGATCGTGATCGACCCCCTGCACTATGCTCTGGGACAGGGCAGCGGTGTGAGCGCGGCACTCAATTCCTACTATACTGCCGCAAGAGCGGCGGGCGGTATGGGACAAACGCTGGCTGCCTCCGGCAACAACACCATTTCGCTGCTGGCGGGCAACAACGTGGAGGCATTTGCGGGAATCAAGGATTTCGCTTATTTCAACAATGGCGCCGACGTTTGGAGCTCTCTGCAGAACATTAGAGAGATCCCCAACTTTAATATTTTCGGAATCAACTTTGGTCAGAATCCCAGCCTGGAGCGGGTTGATTGGCTTCTGCTGGTTCCCGTGATCACCTTCCTGGTGTATTTCTTCAGCATGAAGCTGAGCCGCAAGTTCACCTACCAGCCCGCGCAACAGGGTGTGGATGACCGTCAGGCAGCTTGCTCCAACACCATGATGGACGTTTCCATGCCCCTCATGTCCACCTTCTTTGCGTTTATGGTGCCGGGTTTGATCGGTGTTTACTGGATCTTCCGCAGCCTTCTGACCACGCTCAAGCAGTTCATTATGAGCCGCGCGATGCCCCTGCCTCAGTTTACCGAGGAGGATTATAAGGCTGCAGCAAAGGAACTGGCGGGTAAGGCTCCCCGTGTGGAAAAATCCGCGAACGCAGGCAAGGTGAGATCCCTCCATCACATTGATGACGAGGACTATGACGATACCCGTGAGCAGGCATTGCGCCGTCGCGCTCTGATGGAAGAAAAGGATCGTGAGGAGCGGGCGAAAAAGGCGGAAAATTCTCCCTTCTCCGCGCCTGAACTGAAAAAGGACAGCAAGGACGAAACCAACACGGAGTCCGACAACAACGGATCCGAGCAAAATTGAGATTGATATCAAACGAAAGAGGATCAGACTGTGAAAAAAGAATTGATTATGACGGGTAAGACCGTTGAAGAGGCGCTGAAGAAGGCTGCCGCAGAGTTGAACGTTGCCGAGGAGGAGCTGGTTGTTACCGTTCTGGAGGAAGGCAAAAAGGGTTTTTTGGGCTTTGGCTCGGTTGAGGCGAAGATCTCGGTTTCCTATAGCGTGAAGGGCGAGGATTGCGCCGTTGCGTTCATTACCAAGATTATTGAGGATATGGATCTGCAGGGTCTTGTGATCGGTAAGAAGGCAGGCAACAACGATGACGTTGTGATCACCGTGGACGGTGAGAACGCAGGTTTGCTCATCGGTCACCACGGCGAAACGCTGGATTCTCTCCAATATCTGGCAAATCTTGCCGCAAACAAGAAGGTGAACGGCGAGAAAAGAGAATACGTGAAGATCACCCTCGATATTGAGGGCTACCGCGCCAAGAGAGAAAGCGCCCTCCGCGCTCTCGCAAGAAGAATGGCGGCAAAGGTTGTGAAGTATAAGAAGAGCGTGATGCTGGAGCCCATGAATCCCTATGAGCGCCGCATCATCCACTCCGAGGTGCAGGGCATTGAGGGGGTTTCCACCAATTCCATCGGCTCCGAGAACAATCGCCGCGTGGTGATGTTCCTGGATGACAGCAAGGCGGCTTCGGCTCCCGTTGCGGAAGAGTCCGAGGATTGATCTGATGAAGCAAGGCAGGTTTCCGCCGTTCGGATAATCTGCCTTGCTCTTTTTTATCAACCGAGAAAGGATGAATGTCATGTTGAACGATACCATTGCAGCCGTCAGCACTCCGAGAGGAAAGGGCGGTGTTGCGCTTTTGCGGGTGAGCGGAGCCGATGCTCTGAAAATCGGGGAGGAGGTGTTTCGCCCCAAGAGCGGACGGGCGCTTTCGGAGTATCCCTCCAGAGCGGCTGTTTACGGCAGTATTTACGCGGCGGATGCCAACGGAGCATCGGTTGAAATTGATGACGGCGTTGCAACCGTTTATCGCGCTCCCGCATCCTTCACGGGGGAGGATACGGTGGAGATCTGCTGTCACGGAGGTCTTTTGCTTACCGAAACGGTGCTGACCGCCCTTCTTGCCGCAGGTGCCAGACACGCCGAGGCGGGAGAATTTACCAGACGCGCCTTTCTCAACGGCAAAATGGGGCTTTCCTCGGCGGAGGCGCTGGGAGATCTGCTGGAGGCGAAAAGCAGGGAACAAATTTTGCTGGCGCACGGCGGCATGGGTGGCAGAACGGAAGCAAAGAGTCGCGCCTTGTACGAGGAGCTGCGGCACATTCTGGCATCGATCTACGTTTGTATCGACTACCCCGACGAGGATCTTGCGGACATGACGCCCGAGGAAATTCTCGGCGCGCTGGAGCGCTGCGCGGCGTCGCTGGACGCGCTGATTTCCACCTACCGAACGGGACACGCTGTGGCGGAGGGGATCCGCACCGTGATCTGCGGGCGCCCGAACGTTGGAAAAAGCTCCCTCTATAACCGTATTGTTGGCAGGGATGCCGCCATTGTGACCGACGTGGAGGGAACCACCCGTGACGTGCTGACCGAAACCGCCCCCTTGGGTCGGGTGACCCTTCTGCTGTGCGACACGGCGGGGCTTCACGCCACCGAGGATGCTGTGGAGCGGATCGGTATTACGCGGGCGCGGGCGGAGCTGGCGCGAGCAGAACTGGTGTTGGCGCTGTTCGACGCTTCGTCGGAGCCCACGGAGGAGGATCTGTCTCTTTGTCGCGAGCTGGAGGCGGGGGAGGCTTCCGTGATTGCCGTGTTAAATAAGTGCGACCTGGCGGGCGAGCTTCCGTCTGCGTATCGCGAGCGCTTTCCAAACACCGTGTGTCTTTCCGCGGCCACGGGAGAGGGAATGGATGCTTTGACCGAAACGGTGGAGCGATTGTTTATCGACGGTAGTCTGGATCCCCGCTCGGACGCGGTGCTGTCCAATGCCCGTCAGCACGCCGCCGCCCTCAAGGCGGGGCGGGCGCTTGCTGCTGCGGTGGAGGCTTTGCGAGCGGGATACCCTGTTGACGTTTGCTGCTCGGACGTGGAGCTTGCCATGGAGGCGCTTGCCGAGCTGGACGGTCGGGCGATCTCCGAGGATCTGGTTTCCGAGATCTTTTCTCATTTCTGCGTTGGAAAATAATCCGAGGTGAAGCATGGCTGTGATGAATCGAGAGGTTAATGAGGAATGGATCCGTCGATTGGCGGAGCTTTCCTGTATTGCTCTGCGTGAGGATGAGGTGGCATCGTTGACCGCGGGCATTGCCGAAATTCTGAAGGCATTGGAGCGGATGGAGGATACCTCCGACCGAGGAGACCGCATGAAGGACGCGGTAGAATTGGCGGAGCTTCGGGAGGATGCCCCCGCCTCCTCTTTGGAGCGGGAGCAATTGCTCGCGGCGGCGGAATGTCGCTTGGAGGATTGCTTTTTGGTGCCCCGCGTGATGGACGGTGATGAGGTGACGGCATGATGGAGAAGCAATGGAGCCTGCGCGAGAGCGTGGCGGCGCTGGTAGCGGGGCGCGTGACGTCCCGCGAGCTGGTGATGCGCTCACTGGCGCGGATCGAGGAATGCGACGCTGCTGTGGGCGCCTTTTTGCTGGTGGATACCGAGGGGGCGCTGCGGGCTGCGGCGGAATCGGATCGCCGTTGGACGGAGGGCTTGCCCTTAAGTCCTCTGGATGGAATTCCGTTTGCCGTGAAGGATAATTTTTGCGCGAAGGGGCTGAAAACCACCTGCGCTTCCCGCTTTTTGGAGGATTACGTTTCTCCCCACGATGCCACGGCGGTGTCGCTTTTGAAGGGCGCGGGATGCGTTTTGATGGGAAAATTGAATATGGATGAGTTTGCCATGGGCTCCTCCACCCGAAGCTCTGCCTTGGGGCTCACCCGAAATCCGTGGGACGTGAGCCGCGTTCCCGGGGGCTCCTCGGGCGGCTCAGCGGCGGCAGTTGCGGCGGGGGAGGTTCCCTTCGCTCTGGGAACCGACACGGGCGGCTCGGTTCGTCAGCCCGCCTCCTTTTGCGGGGTGGTGGGCTTGAAGCCTACCTACGGTGTTATTTCCCGCTACGGTGTGGCGTCGTTTGCCTCCTCGATGGACGCTGTTGGGGTGGTGACCCCGTCGGTAGAGGACGCCGCTTTGGTGTTGGAATGTCTCGCGGTACGGGATCCCTTGGATGCCACCTCCCGTTCTCACCCCGCGCCGCAATTTATTCGGGATACGGATCAGGGCGTGGAGGGCTTGCGCATAGGCGTGCTTTCGGAATTTGCCGAGGCGGCTTGCTCTCCGAGGGTACAGGCGCTTTTGCGGCAGGGAATAGACCAACTTGTTCTTGCGGGAGCCGAGGCGCGTGGAGCTTCGTTGCCTCGCCCCGATCAGGCATTGCTCTGCTATTGCGCGCTTTCGGCAGTGGAGGCAGCGTCCAATCTCGCGCGCTACGATGGCGTTCGCTACGGAAGAACGGCGAACGGTTCCACTCCCATGGAAAGAGCTTCTAACAGTCGTGGTAAATATTTTGGTCATGAGGTGAAAAGTCGGATTCTTTTGGGAACCGCTCTTTTGACCGATGATATGCGGGAAAGCCATTACCGTCCCGCCCGTCACATTCGGGAGCAGGTGAGCGAGGCTTTTCGGGCATTGTTTGCGTCCTATGATCTTATCATAGGTCCCACCACTCCCACGGGCGCCTTTGGAATGGACGAAAGGCTCACCGATCTGCAGATGCGGGAAATGGATCTTTGCACGGTCTACGCCAATTTGGCGGGACTGCCTGCCATCACGGTGCCTGCGGGCTTGGACGAGAATGGAATGCCGCTTGGCTTGCAATTGATTGCGCCCTCCTTCCGCGAGGAGCTTCTGTTCCGTGGCGGACGGGTGCTGGAGAATGCCCTGTGGCGGAAAGGAGAGGGCCATGCAAGAGGGCTTTGAAACGGTCATCGGCTTGGAGGTTCACGTGGAGCTGAACACCGCCACCAAAATTTTTTGTGCCTGCCCCACGGTGTTCGGCGCGCCGCCCAACACGCTTTGCTGCCCCGTATGCGCAGGTCTGCCGGGTGGCTTGCCTTCTTTGAATCGCGCGGCGGTGGAAAAGGCGATTTTGGCGGGGCTGGCTCTGCATTGCGAGATCTCCGAGCGGTGCCTCATGGACCGTAAGCAGTATTTTTATCCCGATCTGCCCAAGGCATACCAAATCTCGCAGGATCGGGATCCCGTTTGCAAAAATGGATACTTAGACCTTCAAATGGGAGAGGTGAGCCGCCGTATCGGCATCACGCGGATCCATCTGGAGGAGGACGCGGGTAAGCTGATTCACACTGAGGCGGGAACGCTGGTGGACTATAATCGAAGCGGCGTTCCGCTGATTGAGATCGTTACCGAGCCCGATCTGAGGGACGGCGCCGAGGCGGCGGAATTTTTGCGGGAGCTGCGGCGCGTGCTGCTTGCCTGCGGCGTGTCCACCTGCAAAATGCAGGAGGGCGCTCTGCGCTGTGACGTGAATCTTTCGATCCGACCGACGGGAGTAGCATGGCTTGGTGAGCGCACCGAAATTAAAAATCTCAATTCCTTTACCTTTGTGGAAAAGGCAATCTCCTTGGAAACGCAACGCCAGCTTGGAGAGCTGGCGGAAACGGGAGCGGTTCGCAGGAGAACCGTGCGATATCTGCCTCGTCAGGGCAGAACCGAGCCCATGCGGAAAAAGGTGACGGCGGCGGAGTATCGCTTCTTTCCGGACCCCGATCTGCGCCCCTTCCGTATCTCCCCCGAAACGGTGGAGCGGATTCGCGCCGAGCTTCCCGAATTGCCCGCGCAAAAGCGGGAGCGCCTGAAAAGGGACTACGGTCTTTCCCGTTCGGTAGCGGAGGTGCTTGTCTCGCGGGACGGTCTTGCCGAATACTTTGAGGAGACGGCAAAATTCTGCGCGCATCCCGTTGTTGTGGCGAATTTGACGATCAACGAGCTGCTGGCGCTGGCAGGTGAGGAGGAGACCTTCTCCACCAAGGTTCGCTCCTGCCGTTTGCGTGAGCTTGCGGAGATGGCGGGCAATGGGGAGGTGAATCGGGCGGTTGCAAAAAGGCTACTGCATCGCTTAACCGAGTCGGATTTTTCTCCCCGCGCCGTGGCAACCGAGGAGGCGCTGCTGCAAATCAGCGATCCCGTCCAAATCGGCGCGTGGATCGCTTCGGTGATCCGTGAGGATCCCCGCTCGGTGTCAGATTACCAAAACGGAAGAAAAAATGCGTTCCGCGCTCTGCAAGGAAAACTGATGAAAATGAGCGGGGGAAGAGTTGAGCCTGCGCTGGCGGAGCGAATGCTTCTGGAGGCGTTGGAGAAAAAAGGAGGCACTGAATGTACGAATATGCTCCCAAATTGAAAAAAACGAGAGAAAAGACCTCAGTTGGACTTTCAATCATGCTGGGGGCTCTCTCCTTTGGCTGTTCGCGGCTTTCGATCCCGTTGCCGTGGATCTATCAATTGATCGCGGTGGCGTGCTTTGGCTTTTCCATTCTTGTGGGAGGACGCTACCTTTTGCGGGACTATATCTATCGCGTGGTTCCCAATCACGGCGGCGTATCTCCCGATTTAACGGTGACAGAATGCTATGGCAGACGGCGTACGGTGGTTTGCAGGATCGCTTTGCATGAGATCGCGGCGTGTCAGGCAGTCACCGCCGAAAATCGGAAATCCCTTGCCAAAGCCTGTAGGGGGGAGGCTTGTTACCCCTATGTGAGTGAAAGATACCCCGAAAACGAATATCTTCTCACCGTGGAGGACGGCGAGAAACGGTATTTTGTCAGAATTTGCGCCGATCAAGCCCTTGTTGACCTGCTGACGAATTATAAAGAGCAATAAATGTCCAATACACACCCATCCTTGACTTGAAACAGAGCAATAATTATCTTATAATTATAACAGAGCGACGGATGAGCCGCAATGGGCGCAGCCGTTCTGCGAAAACGGCAACGGTCGCTTTTTCAAAAAAAGAAGACGAAAGGAAAAACAAATATGAAATTTCCTGTTGCAATTCAGTTGTACACTTTGAGAAAGGAAGCGGAGGCGAACCTCTACGCAACCCTGAAGCAGGTGAAGGCAATGGGCTACGATGGCGTGGAGTTTGCCGGTCTGTACGGTCATAAGCCCGAGGAGGTGCGCGATATGTGCGCTGATATCGGTCTGATTCCGCTGTCCGCTCACGTTCCCTACGTTGATATGGTAAAGGATGCCGAGGGCGTGCTCAGCATGTACGCGACCATTGGGTGCGAGTACGTTGTGGTTCCTTATCTGATTCCCGAGCATAGACCCGATTCTGACCAGTTCCCTCAGGTAATCGAGAATATCCGCGCCATTGGCGAGGTTGCCAACCGTTTGGGCTTGACTCTGCTCTATCACAACCACGATTTTGAATTTATGAAGCTGGACGGCAAGTATGCGCTTGACGTGCTTTACGAATCGATCCCCGCAAGCCTTCTGCAAACCGAGCTGGACACCTGCTGGGTGAACGTTGGCGGCGAGGTTCCCTCTGAGTACCTGCTGAAGTACAGCGGCAGATCGCCCGTTCTGCACCTGAAGGATTTTGTTGGTGAGAAGTCTGAGGATATGTACGAGCTGATCGGCATTGATAAGAAGGCTCCCGCGCGTCCCGCAAACTTTGCTTTCCGTCCCGTTGGCTACGGTAAGCAGGATTTCCCCACCATTCTTGCCGCTGCCGAAAAGGCAGGCGTGAAGTGGGTGGTTGTTGAGCAGGATCAGCCCACCAAGGAGAATACTCCTCTGGAGTGCGCTGATATGAGCCGCAAGTACCTTGCAACCATCGGCTGCTGAAGGCAGTCGTAAAAATACATTATATAAATATTCGGAGGACACAATCATGGGATTGGATGATTTTAAGGTTAACCAAGAGGTGAAGGAGATCGATGCCTCCAAGAAGCTGAGGATCGGTTTTATCGGATGCGGATGGATCGCGGACTCTCACATGAAGTCTTTCCTTAAGCAGCCCGATATCGAGATCGTTGCGGGCGCCGACCTGATTCCCGGCAAGGCAGCGAAATTTATGGAGAAGCACGGCGTTGAGGGCGTGAAGACCGACTATGCTTCTCACAAGGAGCTGTTGGCTGACAAGAGCCTGAATCTGGACGCTGTTACCATTTGTACCTACAACTGCCAGCACGCACAGCCCGCAATTGACGCGCTCAACGCAGGCTTGAACGTTCTGCTGGAGAAGCCCTTCACCGTCACCCTCGACGAGGCTGTTGCCGTGATGAAGGCGGAAAAGAAGAGCGGAAAGATTCTTTCTATCGGCTTCCAGCCCAGAATGGATGCCAACATGAAGATGATCAAGAAGATCGTGGATTCCGGAGCGCTGGGTCAGATTTACTACATCCAGACCGGCGGCGGACGTCGCAGAGGAATTCCCACGCCCTTCGGAACCACCTTCATTGAAAAGGATACCGCGGGCATCGGCGCGTTGGGTGACATTGGATGCTACTCCCTCGATATGGTTCTGAATGCGATCGGTTATCCGAAGCCGCTTACCGTTTCGGGCTATAAGTCTGCCTTCTTCGGAACCGACCCCAATTACTCTCACTATCAGACCATCGGTCATCCCGAGTACGCAAAGCTCTTCGGCGTGGACGATTTTGCCGCGGCATTCATTCGTCTGGAAGGCGGCATTATCCTGGATTTCCGCATTGCTTGGGCTATGAATCTGGATACCCCCGGTGACACCATTATTATGGGTACCAAGGGAAGCCTGCGTATTCCCTCCACCGAGTGCTGGAACGGCACCGTTGGCGGCGCAATGACCCTTTATCATGAGGTTTGCGGCGAACAGACGCAGACCGAGATTCCGATTATCAAGATGAAGGACAATCTCTTTGATCTGAAGATCCGTACCTTCCTGGATGCCATCAAGGAGAACGGAACGGCTCCCGTTCCTTCCTCTCAGATTCTCTACAATCAGGCGATCATCGACGGTATTGCAAAATCCTCCGAGATCGGCAGAGAAGTGGAGATCGAGATTCCCGAGATCTGATTTGCTTTTTACCTGCGCGCGACACACGGCTGTGTGTCGCGCGTCAGCTTGCTGACAAAGGGGTTAGCACTATCATTTTGACGAAAAGTTTTCGCCCGCCTTTTTCAAAAGGCGGCGCGGTGGAGGGCGCGGAGCCCTCCTCGCCCGTCGCAACGGGCGAAATTCCCCTA
>SVSC01000139.1 GCA_015064525.1 Oscillospiraceae bacterium | reverse complement strand
GTTCAAGATCCAAGATAGATAGACTTGCAATAGGGTAGCAACCCGTTGGTAGCCAACGCTGCCGAGGTGTACACGGTCGATCACCTGCGGGAGCTTGTTTTCGTCCTCCGCGAGGATACGGTCGCCGTAGGTGTCCACGGAGAGGTGGACGGGGATCAGATAGATTTGCTCCGCCTCACGCCCGCCAAAGGCGCTTTCCAAGCGCTGATGGTAGCGGAATTGAGCGCGACGGGTGAGATCCTCGGAAAAGGGGATGTCCTCGGTCTCGGGCGCCAAATATTCTCCGAGAAGCAGGATGGGAAGCGCGGGGGCATCGGCGCGGATCGAGGAAACGATTTCCTCCAGCGCGTCGATTGCCTTGAGGGTGTAGCCGTCGTTGGCTCCCATCCAGATCACAATGAAATCCACGGTGAAGGAGGGATCCTCGGCGCGGCGCTGCTCCAAGTAGTAGGCATAGGAAAAGCGCTTAGCGTTGGGATCGTAGAAGGCATTGGTCAATTCTCCCAGCTTGTTTGTGACCAGCAGATTTTCCACCTTCCAGCCGCCTCTGCCCTCACATGGGATTCCCGAAAGCGTTGCTTCGGTTCCCAAGAACCCAAGATTTGGCTCCGCCTCCGCGAGGGAGGAAAGCAGAGTGCCGCGGGAAATGCGGCTATCTCCGATGAAAAGCCCGTTCTTTTGCGGGAGGGGACGATTTTCCACTACCGTGATCTCTGCGGTGGTGTCTCCGATGAGCAGAAGCCCTTCGCTTGTGCGTTTCCATAGGCGCAGGGTCAGAAGCTCCTTTTCGGGGGCGTGACCTGCGGTAGAGCCGTTGGAAAAGCTCACCGTAAGGGTGGCGGAGATTTCATCGGTTGCCCATTGTGCCGACGTGCCCGAATAGAGATACTCGATGGCGTAGTCGGCGCTCGCCCACGGGATCAGCTCCTCGGTTACCAGGCGGAAGGGAACGCCCGCCATCAAGGTGAGCCTTTGTGGGAGTGACACGACGTTCTGATAGGACGTGTCGTATTTGACGTCAAAATATTTTGCCTTGGCATAGCAGACCGTACCGTTGCGGAAAAAGCGATAGAATTCCTCGCCATCCACGGTAGCCGAGCCGAGACAGATCAGCTCGGTTCCCGAGGAAATCACGGTTACAACGGGAGTTGCGGTGATGCTGGGTGCCGGGCGCAGATTGAGCCCGGTTGCCTCTTGGTTCATCACGACAAGGGTAAAGCGCTCGGAAAAGCCCATTCCATCCACAGTTCCCGAAACCGTTCCGTTGGAATTGATTTTCCCCGCCGAAAGGGTAGAGCCGTCGGCAAGGGTGAGGGTGAGAAGCCCGTTTTCCTCCCGCACGTCGGTAATGGCGGGGGTGTCGCGGGAGCCGTCCAGATAGGAGCAGAGCCATTGATGGAGGGTTCCGTCGTAGCCTGCCTCACGGGCGATTTCGTAGTCGCTTTTAGCGGCGGGAACGGCAGGAACCGTCAGGTCTCCGATTGCGCCTGCGTCGATGCGGCTTCCGTCGGTGAGGAGAACGATCAGGTGTCCGTTCTCGTCGATGAACAGGGTGCGGATCCCAACGCCGTCGGCGCCGTCCTTTCCGTTGGCACCGTCCTTTCCGTTCACACCGTTGGCGCCGTCGGCGCCATCCTTTCCGTCGGTGCCGTCCTTGCCGAGACTGAGGGAGAGAAGCCATTCCTGCAGGGTGCCGCGAAAGCCGTTTTCCACGGCAAGCTCGTAGGCGCTTTTTCCGTTGGTGCCATCGGTTCCGTTGGAGCCGTTCTCTCCGTTGGAGCCGCGCAGATCGGCGAGCCAATCGTCAAGGGAGCCCTTGTAGCCGTTCTGCACAGCCAATTCATAGGCGCTCTTTCCGTTCATGCCCTCAATGATCCAAAGACCTCCCTTGGCAAGGTTGAGAATGAGCGCAACGAGGATCAGCACAAGAACGCCGAGGATTGAGATTCGCAGTATAGTATCTTTTTTCATTTTGAAAGTCGGATTGGGTTCAGATGCTTCCCGCAAATCGCAGGAAGGCGGCTCTGCCCTCGGGAGTGCATTTGTAAACGCCGGCATCCTCCAGAACCGCCTCAAAGGTGCGTCCGATTTCCAGATTGAGGATCTCGTTCACGTTTTCGGCAGTGATCCGATAGTTGGGCGCGAAGGAATTCACCCACGCCTCATGCTTGGCAAGGCTTTCGTTTTCCGCAATCGGCTTACCCGCAACCAGATAGGATGCCAGCAGCTCCATTTCGGATTTGAGACGGGCGGGAAGCACCGCGAGCCCCATTACCTCGATCAGTCCGATGTTCTCCTTTTTGATATTGTGCTTGTCGGCATGGGGATGGAAGACTCCAAGGGGATGCTCGGGTGTGGTGAGATTGTTGCGAAGCACCAAATCCAGTTCGTAGTCGTCGCCGCGACGGCGGGCGATGGGAGTGACGGTGTTATGAGGCTCGCCGTCGGTCACGGCAAAAACGTTGACGGAGGGATCGGAATAGCCTCTCCACGCGTTGGTGATGCGATCGGCAAGCTCAACCAGCTCCGCCTTGTCCGCCCCCGTGAGACGAATGACCGACAGAGGCCATTTCACGATTCCCGCGCGGATCCCCTCAAAGCCGCGGAAGGCAAGAGGACGCTCGATTTCGGCGCGCTCCATGGCAAAGCAGTAGCGACCGCCCTGCATATGGTCGTGGGTAAGGATCGAGCCGCCAACGATGGGGAGATCGGCGTTGGAGCCGAGAAAATAGTGGGGAAAGACGGTAACAAAGTCCAAAAGCTTCACAAAGGAGGAGCGGTCGATCTTCATGGGGGTGTGGTTGGCGGAAAGCGCGATGCAATGCTCGTTGTAGTAAACGTATGGGGAGTACTGCAGGAACCACTCCTGTCCCGCCATGGTGAGGGGAATGATGCGGTGAGAGGCGCGAGCCGCCTGATTGAGGGAGCCCGCAAAGCCCTCGTTTTCGCGGCAGAGGGCGCATTTTGGGTAACCCGATTGCTTTTGAAGCTTGGCGGCGGCAATCGCCTTGGGATCCTTTTCGGGCTTGGAAAGGTTCACGGTGATGTCCAGCGTGCCGTATTTGCCTTCGTATGTCCATTTCAGATCCTTTTTCACACGGTAGGTGCGGATGTAATCGGAATTGCAGCTGAGGGCGTAGTAGTAGTCGGTTGCCTGCTTGGGCGAGAGGGCATAGAGACGGTTGAACTCCGCGATCACGGCAGAGGGCAGGGGCGTGAGGATGCCCATGAGCTCGGTGTCGAACAGGTCTCTTCCCGTGATGCCGTTGTCGGGGATCACGCCGTTTTCAATGGCGTAGTCGCAAAGAGCGCCGAGAATCTCCTCCAGGGGGCGATCCGCGATGGGAGCGCGGTCGGGAGTGAACTCCGAGAGCTTTAGGGTGTTCATAAGACGGTTGATGAGAAATGTGCGGTCCAAGGGGTTTGAGAGCTTCACCCGAACGGCGTACTCCACCAGATCCTGAATGTGATTGCAAGCGTTGAGAGACATTTTTGTTACCGATCCGTTTCCTGAAATTTTTCGGGATTTTGGAAAGCCCGTCCCGAAATTGATATAGATACTTACATTATATCACGCCTCTGCGGTTTTGTAAATATCTTTCCCCGATTTTTTCAAGATTTGACAAAAAACGAAAGCGCCTTTGTCCCGAAAAAAAGCAACGAAATGAAAAAAGAACTTGACAACCGAGGAAAATCGTGATAAAATAAGGTGTTTCACAAAATGCGGGCATGGCGAAATTGGCAGACGCGTAAGATTTAGGATCTTATATCTTCGATGTGCAGGTTCAAGTCCTGTTGCCCGTACCAACAAAAACAGAACATTTGTCTACCGACAAATGTTCTGTTTTTGTTTATCCAAGCCGCAGGCTTGGCATATCATCCGCCGCAAGGCGGTATATCATCAAGGGCGGCGAGCCGCCCTTGCATATCATCACGCGCCAGCGTGCATCTGCCTGCGGCTTGATGATATACAATGCTTCGCATTGATGATATACCGCAACAAGTTGCGGATGATATACAAGGCTACGCCTTGATTTATTTACAAAAGTATGATATAATAAACTCAACGATAAATAAGAATTTGGCGGAGGGTAAGAACAATGGGATTGTTGAATTGGTTAAAAAACAAGTCTAATAAAGAAAGTCTTGATACAGAATTACAGCAAGCATTGAGTTTAACAAAAGCAGGAAAGTACATAGAAGCATACCCGATTTTTGAAAGATTATATTATAAGAAACGCAATGCAAGCAATACATTTAATTTGTTTCAATGTGCTGTATATTGCGGCAAAACTGAAATCGAAAATGAGTTATATGAGAAGTTGAAGTGCTATTCTCCAAATCCGAAAAAAGAGCCGATGGAGTTAAGTGGATGCTTCGTTAGATATTCTTATGCTTATATTCTTTGCGACGTAGGCAGAAGTCGTGAAGCAATTGAAATCATTGATTATCTTATTGATGTTATTTCTCATTATAAAATTACTGATCCTACTTTTTTGTACATAAGAGGAATTCCCACGGCACA
The DNA here is from genome assembly GCA_015064525.1 of Oscillospiraceae bacterium. GTDB lineage: Bacteria > Bacillota > Clostridia > Oscillospirales > CAG-272 > UMGS1865. The sequence goes on along the minus strand of SVSC01000139.1, from coordinate 44 downwards.
AATGGTTTACGAATTGATCAAAAAAACATTTGTCGATGATGAAG
>SVSC01000007.1 GCA_015064525.1 Oscillospiraceae bacterium | reverse complement strand
GAGGGCGCGGAGCCCTCCTCGCCCGTCGCAACGGGCGAAATTCCCCTAATCGGCGTTTCTTTTTGATAACTTTTTCTTTGCGCCTCTTTCTGCAAAGAAAAAGTGGCTAACAAATTAGTACTATTTATCAAACTGTCATTTTGGCAATACGGTTTGTCAGTGGTCTGCGGAACCGCCGCGTCAGCGGCGGTTCCCGATAGGTTTGCGTTGACGCTTTCGCCGATCAGTCCTCGCGACGCTTCACGAAGAAGGGTACTGCGGAAAGCGCAAGGATTGCCGCCAGGGCGCCTGCGGTAACAGATGCGCCACAGCCCTTCTTTTCGGTCTTGGGCGCCTCGGCGGTGGGCTGCTGAGCGGGCTCCTTGGTGGGCTCCTTGGTGGGCTCCTTGGTAGGCTCCTTGGTAGGCTCCTTGGTAGGCTCCTGCGTGGGCTCATCGGTGATGATGGGGGGCTCCTCGGTCTTAATGGCAGCGGCGTTCACGGTTTGCACCAGAGCCTTTTCTGCCTCGGGCCATACGAGAGACTCATAATTCTCATTGTAGCCTGCAACCAGCTGAATGGTGGAGACCTGAATGTGGGAGCCTACGCCGAACATCAGACCCATATAGCCCTCTGCGGCGTTGGTGTTGGAGGTCTTGGTCCACTTCACGGTATTGCCGCCGCATTCCATCACAATGCCCGCGGTCTCACGCTCGAAAGCGGTGTAGGTGAAGGTCACCCATTCGCCCGCCTGCATAGCGGCAAGCAGCTTTCCCTGCGCCTCGGCGTACTTGGAGGTGTAGGCTGCGTTGTCGATCACGCCGCTGTAACGGAGGCAGGTATTCTTACCGCCGGATGCCGTGTTGTTCTCCTTGATGGTGTCGCCGTGGATGTACACAAGGTACTTCTCGGAGGGCTCAACGAAACGGAAGGTGGTGCTGAAGGTGTACTCCTGAATATTCTTGGGAATGTTGTTTCCTGTGAGCAGCATATTCACCTTTGCGGAGCCGGTAATCACGTCCAGAACGCCGTTCTTGATCTGGAAACCGTAGGGCTCGCCGTCCTTGGTTACAAAGTAGCCGGTCTTATCGAAGGACTCCACCTTGGAGAAATCCATGTAGTGAAGCACGTAGCCGTCCACGTACTTGGTTGCCTTGGTGTCCTCATAGTCATACTCTGCCTCGGTGGGAGCCACACGCTCGATATCGAGGATGTTCACAATGGGCTCGGCATCGGGAGCGATATGCGCGGTCACCTCCACCTTCTTCAGGGTGAAGCCGGGATTCAGAGCGTCGTTGGCGGTGCGGAGGTTGATGCCAAAGGTGCCCTTGGAGGCATCCAGCTGATCAGCAACGGTTGCGGTATAGGTTACGCTCTTGTCGCCGCAGGTAACGATCACCTTTGCCAGCTTGTTGTTCTCCACAACGAACTGATAGTTGGTCATTGCCTTGTTGGTGAGCGTCTCTGCCCAAAGCTCCTGAGCAACGGTGGCATCGGAGGCGTTATACTTATTGACCAGCAGGGCAGACTTATCGTTGAGCTTGCCGTTCCAACGGAGGTTGGAGGAGGAGGACCAGGTTTCATAATGCTCCTTCGCCTCGTCGTAGCCAAATCCAAAGTACAGGTACGCATTCGCGCCGTCGGCGGGGAGATCCATCGCCAGATCCACGCTGACAATGTAGCTTTCCTCCTGCGTGAGATCAAACTCATTGATGTAGGCGCCAACGGTGTTACGGTTCACACCCGCAACGGTATAGCCCTGATCGGTGAGCTGAACCTTGATCTTGGCAGCCAGCTCCTCGGAGGGAGCGGTGGAGCCAACGGTCTTGTTGATCACGCCAACGCCCATGCTTGCAATAGCACCGGCGTCGATGGCGGTGGTAAAGCCCTTCTCGGTGTAGAGCTTCGCAAAATCCACGTCATGAACCTTCTCCTCACCAACGGTAACGGTCAGGTTCTTCAGCACGGAGGAGGGAGTATTCTCTTCATCGGCTCTCCAGGTAAGACCAAAGGTACCCTTGGATGCATCCAGAGCGGTGTCGGTGGTGTTCACAAAGTTGGCGGAGTTTTCGCCACAGGTCACGATCACGTTGGTGAGGCGATTCTCGGTAACAACAAACTTGTAGTTCACCACGGAGGAATTGGTTACGATATCCTTCCACAGATCCCCAACCTTATCCTCGGCACCCGCGGTGTAGCCACCGTTCACCACCAGCTTGGAACCGCCGTTGTAGCGGAAGTTGGTATGGGAGGCGTAAGGCGCATAGGTGTCGGTCTTTCCGTTGTATCCGAAACCGAACCACAGATAGGTTCCGGTGGCGGGGGTGGTTACCTTCAGATCAAAGGAAACGGTGTAGCTGGCGTGCTGAGTGAGATCATAGTTGTTCAGCACAAAGCCGGTAACGCCGTTCTTCACAGAACCGAATTCCAAGCCATTTGCGGTGAGGTTGTTATAGCAGCCGTTCTTGGCACTGCTCGCGCCGTACTTCAGCGGAGTAACGCCAATGCCGAAGGCAGACTGATCAACAGCCGCGGTGAACCCGCCGTTGGCATAGCGCTCCGCGAAATCGGCGGAGTAGAGAACGGTTCCCTCGGGATGGTATGCCGCGGACACCGGCAGAGCCGCCAGCATCGGCACAAGCATCATCAGAGCGAGGACAAAGGAGAGTGTACGTTTCATGTTTTTTCCTTTCTGCTGCGATACACAGCGATAAAATATTATTTTTCCTTTCGGATTCCTCCGAAAAGGGAAAATCAAGAGAAGGTGCGGGAGTAGGTGGGAAGCGCTCCAACCGCGTGAGGCAAGGGAATCACCATTGCGTGGTGATTGGGCATCATCAGGTTCTCTTGAACGCTGTTGATATCAAAATTGTTACGCGGATTGTTCCAGAGTCCGCCGCTTACAACCGTTTCGTAGGGACTGGTCCAAAGCGCCGTGGCGGCGTTCATTTTTTGGTACATTCCCTTATGACCGCCGTTGTAGCCGTGGTGCGCGATCTGCACGATATCCAGCTTCAAGGTGTCTCCGTAGGTCTTATAAATGATCTCGGAGGTATCGTCGTGGGCATCGTTGAGGAAGCAGATCCGCTGCCCCGCAATGGTAACGGTGTAAACCAAAGAGGAGGAGTTGGTAACCTTCATGGGCGAAGGAGTGAGATCCTCATAGGTGTAGAGCATATCCACCATGGCGTCGGCAAACCACAGGATCTGCCCGGCGTGAGGAATGATCACACCCGCCTTGGAATATTTCACGCGGATCACGTCCTTTGCCTTGGTGATCAGACTTTTCATGGTGGGAGTGGTGTCCGAAGCCTCTCCGTTCTGCGAATAAACGGTATAGGAGGGAGGGCTCAGCACCACGTTCTCCACGGTCACCTTGGAGGCGTACTTATCCGCGAAGCCGATAAATCCGCCGTAATGATCCGAGTGGGCGTGCGAAAGAATCCACGCGGCGATCACGGGCTTTTCTCCCAGCACGTTCTGCGCCACCAGCTGCTCGTAAAGACCGTCCACGTTCTCGGTGCGGTTCAAGCCGCCGTCAACCACAAGGAAGCGACCGTCGGAAAGGCGGAGAATAAAGGAGCAGTTGCCGTTGATCTGGGTGAGCTGCGGGGTTGTGACCCTTTCAAACGCCTGCTGTGTGACAGGCGCCAGGGATACGGTGGAAAGCAGCTCGCAGCTGATGCGAACGCTTGCGCGGAAGGCGATATAGCTCACCGTCAGCACCGTTTCCTCATTCACAAGGGTTGCGAAGCGGTTGCCGTTCACGGTTCTCGCGTCTCTCAGGGTGTAGCCCTCGGCTTCGGTGAGGCGCTTGACGTAAGCCTCATACTCCTCTGCCGTTGCCTTGGAATACAGCACGTGGTAGGAGCCGTAGTCTCCGTCCACCAGCGTGTCGTAGAGGCTGTCGCGGAAGGCGGGGATATCGCCGCAGCCCTCCGCGGTAAACCGACCGAAGATCGGCTCGGGAAGCTCCAGGGAGCCCTTTTTGCCCATGGCGCTCAGCATTTTCTGAAAGAGCGCCATCGCGGCGTGAAGGTCACCCGTGAGCGCGATGGTTCTGCGCTCCTTCTGGAAAAGCACGCCGTAATTTTTAAAATGCATTTCCGAAGCGATCGAAAACTTCCGATTGGTATCTCCCAGGAGGATCTCATAGTTATCCATAGACGCCTCGGAATCCCCAACGGTGGGAATGGTGACGCCCGTGGTCTTGCGGATCATCTCCTGCAGCTCCAGCGCCAGCGCCTTCATCTCCTCGGACTTGCGTTGATAAACGATCCGATAGCGACTTTCCCCGTTTTCCACCAGCTTGGCGGCAACGTGACTGCCGCTGATACGGGTATAGTCGCGCTTCAGCGTGAGCCTTCCGTCCGACACCGACAGCGCGGACAGTAGCTCTGCCACGGCGGTGGGATAGAGCCCCTCGTTGGAGGCAACGATCACGATCCTTCCTTCCGAAACGGTGATCGAATAGGCGTTTTCCGCCAGCTGCCCTGCCGCCGCCTCGGATTCCGCAAAGGAGGTAACGCCCAAAAGGATCTCGGTGTGACCGTCCTTGTCGTCCTTTGCCAGCGCGTCGCTCACAGCGGTGAACGCTGCCCCCGAAAGAGCTTGCAACTCGCTTTTCAACGTTTGCATGGATTCGCCCAGATAAATGCCCGCAATCATGGGGTACACGATACGGTAGTTCGCCGTACCGTTCTCGGCAAGAGAGAGAACGGAATCGCCCAAGCCCTCCTGCGTGGAGCTATCCGAGGGCGCCTCGGTGGTTGTCTCCCCTGCAGCGGGTGGATCCGCCTTACAGGAGGTGAGGCAGGAGAGTGCCATCCAGCCTGCCAGCGCCAAGGCGCCCCATCTGCGGAGCATATTTTTCTTTGATTGCATGAGCTTCATAGATCTTCCTCGCCGTTAGTTGGTGGGCAGATGCTCCGCGTAGTAATCGTGGGTGGTATCCAGCAGTTCCTTCACCAATTCCGAAATGGTGTGAATTTTGGTGGAGATTCCCATCTTGCAGTCGGAGGCGAAAAGCTCGATCGCGTTCATCATGCCCAGGGTGAGGACCGTATCCAATTCCACGCGCTTCACGCCGTCCTCGGTCAGACCGAAGATGATCTTCAGCATATCCACTGCCTCGGGCTGTCTGGAGATACGTCCGTAGAGGATCACTTCATAATAAACGGGCTTCACCAGCTTGTAGGAGTAGGCGCACATCCATTCCATCACGGTGCAAACGCGCTCCAGCGTGCCGGAGGACTGGTTATCGATGTTGGCGGGAACGCCGCAAACCGATGCCGCGCGGTAAACGTAGCTGACGTAATCCTCCTGCGTCTCGTTGTACTTGGGAATCGGAATGATGCCGTATTCAATCTCGCTGGAGGGCATATACACTCTCATATCGCCAACGGTTCCCGCATGGAAGGTGGCGTTGCCCGCGGTGAACTCGTTGTGGTGGTTGTACACCTCTTTATCAAATTTACCGCCGGTGTAGCTATCGGAATCGTAGGAGGTACGAATGCCGTTCTCTCCGCCCATCTCGTTGTTTTCAAAGAAATAGGTTACCATTTTCTGGTAGGCGGTTACGAAATTGTCGCCGATCTCGGAGCGGTTCAATCTTCCCTCCTCATCCTTATAGGTAAGGGTCAGATCGGCGCCAACGATCAGCGCATCGGCAAAGGCAATGTGGGAAACAATCCCGTACTTGCCCTCCAAACGGGTATCCTTGGAAAGGCGGTAAAGCTCCTCGTAGGTCCACTTTCCGTCATAAACCAGCTCATAGGGAGAGGTTTCTCCGAACTTATTGATAATATCCACGTTGAACGCCATGCACCACAGCGAATCGTTGAGCATCATGTTCATGTCACCCGCGATCAGATAGAGGTTATCGGCAACGGTCATATCCGAAAGCACGTCGGCATACCACCAAGGCTTGCCGAAATCCAAATACTGATCGTATGACATTGCGGACTTATATACTCCCTTGGTTACCAGCGCGGTCTGCTTCCAGGATTCGTTGTAGCAGATGTCATACTGATAAAGGTCACCGGTTACCTGATTATAGATGGTGTCGTTCACCGCGTGGTATTCCATCTGTGTCACCTCAATGTCCACGCACAGGTTTTCCTCCAGATACTGGTTGCGACTGTAGACGGCGGAATCCACGGGAGTGCTGATCACCTCGGTGTCCATCAAAACAAGTCCCCAGTCGCTATCGGAATTGAGAACCCTGAAGGGCTCGTCTTCAAAATCCTTCGGCTCGAAATGATCGTAAAGATTTTTCTCGGGATCCTCGGTTTCGCCGTTAGAGAGCGTCGGCTTTTTCGTGCCTGTAGCAGTGGGTTGGTTCGAGGGCTGCTCGCCGCAGGATACCATTGCGAGCGGCGCCGCCAGCACCATAATCAAGCAAAGGATCAACAAAAGTATTCTTTTCATAAAAACCTCCTTGTGTATCTTGTATTTTCATTTTCCGTCCTCCCGCGCGGGAAAACCGAAAGTGATTGCAAATGCGCGCGGCTCCCGTTCCGCCGAAACGGGTTCCTCCGCTTTTTTGTTAAAACTTTGATCTTTTGAGCGAAGTGGGACATTCCAACAATTTGTTGATTTTTAACAAATATCAATCAAACTCTTTTTGTGTTTTGACAAATCGTATTGTTATGCACCATGATTGTAGCATACTTATTCGGAAATGTAAATATTGGTTTTTCACTAAAATCTTCAAATTTTTGTCCTGTTCTTGACAATCCACGCAGGAAAAGGTATAATAAAGTGAACAACCTCCCGACACCATGTCAAAAGGAGAACGCCATGTATAAGGTACATCGTCCCCAAAACAACACCGACAGTATTTTCTACGACAACAAGAAAGCCGATTCTCCCTACCTTATTGAGATCGGTCATTCCACCCCTCCAAAGGGCTACACCTCCCAGCGCCTGAACCGAAACGTGTACGTTCTGCACTACGTGATCAGCGGCAAGGGGCGCTACTACGATTACGACGTAAACGGCCCCTGCGTTTTCCTGGAAACCCCGAACACCGTTCATTACTATGAGGTGGAGGCCGATCCCGCAGCCCCCGATTGGGAGCAATACTGGATCATGTTCACGGGAGGAAGCATTGATTCCTGGCTTTCCGAGGCGGGCTTCCCCAACACCCCCGTCTGCCTTCCCTGCCCCTATATGGAGCAGGTGTGCGCCATCTTCCGCGAGCTGTTTGAGGAGGAGAGCTACGCCGATAAGCACGATCATTTTCTCACGGTTTCCGCCCTGTGCCGCCTGCTCTCCCTCCACGCGGCGGTCTACGAGCCCCACCGAACCAACACCAACACGGTTTACGTTCGCACCATTCGCAACTATATCCGCGAAAACTACGCCACCATCACCTGCGAAAAGGAGCTGGCGGATCTGGTTCACCTTTCCACCCGATATATGCACAAGATCTTCAAGGAGGAAACGGGAACCTCTCCCATCCGCTACCTGAATCAATACCGCATCAAGTGCGCCATGAGCCTGCTTTCCGAAACCAATCTTTCAATCCACACCGTTTCGGATATGGTAGGCTTTTCCAACCCAAACTATTTCTGTTGCGTATTCCAGCGCTTCAACAACGGCATTTCCCCGTTGGCGTTCCGCAAAGGCGCCCGCTGAAAATAAGGAGTTTTTTCATATGAAACGCATCCGTCAAGCTCTTCCCCTTCTTCTTTCCGTTCTTCTGCTTCTGGGCGCCTGCGCGCCCTCGGCACCGCAGGGGTCCTCCGCCACAACCGAGCAGGCTACCGAGGCGGCAACCAACGCCCCCGCATCCGAGATCATCCTGAGCCATCGGTATCAGATCATTTTTCCCTCCAACGCATCCGAAACGGTGCAGGAGGCAACCAAGCAGCTCATGAATGACCTTCAGAAAAAAACGGGAATCTTTCTCCCCATCTCCACCGACGCGATCTCTCCCGCCGCGACCGAGATCTGCCTAGCAACCACCAACCGCACGGATTTTGACGCGGTCCTTGCCCCAAGCGAAATTCTGATCCGCGCGCAGGGCGAACGGATCTTCATTCTCGCCGCCTCCGAGGACTATCTTACCGCCGCGATCGCCCGCTTTCTGGAGCTGATTGAGATCAGGGACGGAAACGCCATCCTTTCGGGCGAACTAAATGTTCGCGAATCGGTTGAGCCGATCATCCCCGAGGAAAAGACCGTTTCGGTCAAGCTCCTTACCTACAACATCCACAACGGCGCCGACGTTGCCTATAACTACCGCATCATTGCCAACGATATCAAAAAGAGCGGCGCCGAGATCGTTGCCCTGCAGGAGGTGGATCAGAACACCAACCGCAACCAGAATCAGGACACCATGGCACTGCTCAAGGAATACACGGGCTGGCAATACAGCTATTTCGTGGCAGGCTTGGAAAGCTATCAGGGAGGTCAGTACGGCGTTGCCATTCTTTCCAAGCATCCCATCGTTTCCACCAATTCCATGGAGCTTCCCGAAACCCCCGGAATCGCGGGGCTGGAGCGTCGGGCGCTGCTGGAGGTTGTTGTGCAGATCGGGGAGCTGCGGCTCACCTGCTTCGTTTGCCATTGCAATCAGAAATCCATCACCCCGCAGCTGCAGGCAATGGCGCAGGCGGCGGCAGGCAAGAGCCCCTACGTGATCATGGGCGACTTTAACTATTCGGGCCTCGCCCTCTTCCAAACCGTCTTCCCCGGCGCCTCCTTTGCCAATCTTTCTCCCACCTCCATCCCCACCACCGACGACGGACATTGCTTCGACAACATGATCCTCTCTCCGGGCATCAAAAAGGGACAGGTGACCGTAACCGAAACCGATCATTCCGATCACCATATCCTCGCCTGCGAGGTAGAGATCCCGCTTCCCTGAATTCCACCGTAATACCGTAAGACAAAAAGGAGGACACCACCGTGAAGCTCAAGCTGCTCAGCTATAACATTCACAACGGCGCCGACGTTGCCTACGATTTTCGTCTCATCGCCAACGACATTCTGGAAAGCGGAGCCGAGATTGTTGCCCTGCAGGAGGTGGATCAGAACACCACCCGCAACCAAAATCAAGACACTCTGGCGCTGCTCAAGGAATACACGGGCTGGCAACACGGCTATTTCGTTGCGGGTTTGGAAAATTACCGCGGCGGACAGTACGGCATTGCCATTCTTTCCAAGCACCCCATCGTCTCCACCGATTCCATGGAGCTTCCCGAAAACCCCCGTATGCAGGGGCTTGAGCGTCGGGCTCTTTTGGAGGCGGTCATCCGCGTTGGCGAAACAAACCTCGCCTGCTTCGTTTGCCATTGCAACCAAGGCTCCATTGGGGAGCAGCTGCAGGCAATGGCGGAGGAGGCGGCAGGCAAGGAGCCTTACGTTGTGATGGGTGACTTCAATTATTCGGAGCTTTCCCCGTTTCAAAGGAGCTTTCCGGAGGCGTCCTTTGCCAATCTCTCCCCCGCCCCCATCATCACCACCCACGATGGGCATTGCTTTGATAACATGATCCTCTCCAAGGGGATCCAAAAAGGAACGGTCACCGTTACTCCAAGCGAACATTCCGATCACTTTCTGTTCGCTTGCGAGATCGGGCTTTCCTGATCTTCGGAAGGTACGTTAAACAGGAGGTATCGCATGAGCATCGAAATCCGCTTCGGCAACCCCGAGGAATATGACGATCTGATCGACTTTCTCAACTACGTCTTCGGTTTTAACGGCACCCAAAACTGCTTCACCAAGCTGATTCCCCAAGCCTACGCCAGAGAGAGCCATCCCGAGAAAAACAACCTTTTGGCGGTGGAGGACGGAAGGCTCCGCGCCGCCGTGGGAATGTTGCCCTACCGAGTGAGCGTTTGCGGCGAGTCCCTTTCCTGCGTGGGAATCGGAAACGTTGCGGTTCATCCCTTCCACCGCGGCAACGGTTATATGAAGACCCTGATGAACGAAGCCATGGAGCGCATGAAGGCAAACGGCACCCACATGGCGGTTCTTGGAGGCCACCGTCACCGCTACCGTTATTTTTCCTATGATAAGATCGGTTCTGTTGCCGTGTTCCGCATTGCGGAGCAAACGGTGCGCCATGGCTTTAAAACTCACAAACCCTCCACCTTGGCTCTGCAAGAGCTGTGCGACAACAATGACCCTATGATGGACTTGGTTGCCGAGGATGTGAAAAAAGGGCTCTACCACGCCATCCGTCAAAGGGAAACCTTGCTTCGCCACATGACGGGGCATTTCTGCCGTCTCTATGCGGTCACCGAAAACGGAGCGTATCGAGGCTACGCCCTGATGGACAACGACCACCTGAAGGAATTTCGTATTGCTCCCGACCGCCTGGAGGAGCTGCTGATCGCCCTTTGGGATGGCTTGCGGCTCCACTCCCTCACCGTTCGCATCCCTCTTTGGCAAACCGATTTCGTTCTGCGGATGCTGCCGCTGTTTGAAAGCTACTGCGTGGAGCCTGTGCGCGCCGTTTCCATTCTGCGGTTTCAAGAGGTGATCTCGGGCTTTTTCAAGCTGAAGGCGGCAACCGAGGCGCTTCCCAACGGAACGCTTGCGTTGCGGATTCTGGGAGTGGCAGGAGAGGAATGCCTGCGAATGACGGTGGAAAACGGCGCTTGCTCGGTGGAGACCTGCAAGCCCGAGGACTGCTCCCTCACGCTTTCCCATCTCGACGCCATGCACCTGCTCTTCTCCCCCGTGTGGCCCGCGCGCAACGCCCTGCCCCCTCACGCCCGCCTCTGGCTCCCCCTGCCCTTCTGGGTGGATCCCTGCGAGCATTTTTGAAGTAAAAACAAGGAGCGCCCCCAATGCCGATTTGGCGTTGGGGGCGCTCCGGTTGTAGATCAAGGGCGCGGAGCCCTTGATCGCGCAAACTTTTGAAAAAAGTGAAACGCGCAAGTACGTTGATCAAAACTTTCGTTTAACTGACGAAACTCTATAATTTGTCTATAGTCTGAACGCGCAAGCCGTCAGGGCTGAAACTCCACGGCGATTTGCAAGCCGCTGTTCCATCCTTCTGCTCGGATCACGGTATTCCATTGCTCCTCGGTTCCCAGGTAGATCACCTTTTTCATGGAGCTGCAGCCCGCAAACAGATCATTGCCCAGCGAGGTTACGCAGGCGGGAATGGTCACAGTCTCCAGGGCGGCGTAATTGGCAAACGCCCGATCCCCAACAGTCGTCACGGTGGCTCCGTTCTTGGCGGCAGGAACCGTCACCTCGGTCAGCTCCTGCTGCAAAAAGGGAACAAGCGCCTGCTCTACAATGCCATAGTTGGTTCCGTTGTATTGCAGGTAATTGCTCGCAGGCATCCCGCTTGCGGAAAAATGGTAATTCAAATCAAGTCCGCTTCCGTCCACGCCGAGCTCATAGGTACGGTAGATCACGTTTCCCTCAAATCCGTTTTCAAAGGTCACCGTACCGCCGCCGAAGGAAGGCGTCAGATTTCCAACGATATTGCCAACGCCCTCGTAGCTCTGAACAATCACGTTTCCGCTGATCACGTAGCCGTTCTCCGAGGTGCCGTTAGCTCCATTATTAAAGGAATAAATAAAATCACCGGCTTGAAAAACAATCTCCTTGCCAAACCGCGCCAGCGCTCCCTCAGCCGTGGCAAACCACTCCTTGGAGAGAACGGGGGACGTTGCGCTGCTGGCTGCAACCACCGAAAGGCTCTTATCCTCCAGCGTGGTGAACGACCAGGGAAGCTCCTCAATGGCTCCCAGCTCCAAGCGGAAGCCGTCGGCAAACACCACCGTTACCATGCCGTCCTCCAGAACGGCGTTGGTTGCGAGATGGCAGGTGAACAGCTCCTTCCCCTCCTCTTTGTTCTCGGCGCAGCCGCAGAGCAGAAGCGCCAGCATACAGATCACAAGTAAAAAACACCTTTTTTTCATTTTTTTAACCCTCCAACAATCGGTTTTGTCTCCAATATTTTATCACAAAAGTGTTTTTTTTGCAATTCCTTTTTGGATTTTCGTTCTTTTCCACAAAATTCAGCTGTAATTTGCACAAAATCAACCTGTATATTTAGCGAAAATAAATAGGATGTTACAAAAATGATAAATTTTCCTCAAACTACTTGTATCTTTGGCAAAAATGAGGTAAAATATATCTGTATGGAAAGGCTTTCCTTTTCAACAATTGGAAAACCAAAAAACAGATAAAAGAAAACGGAGGATTGATTCCAATGGCTAATGTAAAAGTTGCGATTAACGGTTTTGGACGCATCGGTCGTCTCGCATTCCGTCAGATGTTCGGCGCAGAGGGCTATGAGATCGTTGCCATCAACGACCTGACCAGCCCCAAGATGCTCGCTCACCTGCTGAAGTACGATTCCGCTCAGGGCAAGTACGCTCTGGCTGATACCGTTTCCGCTGACGAAACCAGCATCACCGTTGATGGCAAGACCATCAAGATCTACGCTGAGAAGGACGCTGCTAACTGCCCTTGGGGCGAGCTGGACGTTGACGTTGTGCTGGAATGCACCGGCTTCTACTGCTCCACCGAGAAGTCCATGGCTCACATCAACGCAGGTGCGAAGAAGGTTGTTATCTCCGCTCCCGCAGGCAAGGATCTGAAAACCATCGTTTATTCCGTAAACGAGAAGACCCTCACCGCTGAGGACAAGATCATTTCCGCTGCATCCTGCACCACCAACTGCCTGGCTCCCATGGCAAAGGCGCTCAACGACTATGCTCCCATTCAGAGCGGTATCATGACCACCGTTCACGCATACACCGGCGACCAGATGATCCTGGACGGCCCCCACAGAAAGGGTGACCTCCGCCGTGCTCGCGCAGGCGCGCAGAACATCGTTCCCAACTCCACCGGCGCTGCTAAGGCAATCGGCTTGGTAATTCCCGAACTGAACGGCAAGCTGATCGGCTCCGCTCAGAGAGTTCCCACCTGCACCGGCTCCACCACCATTCTGGTTGCTGTTGTGAAGGGCAAGGACATTACCGTTGAGGGCATCAACGCTGCTATGAAGGCTGCCTCCAACGAGTCCTTCGGCTACAACACCGACGAGATCGTTTCCTCCGACGTAATCGGTATGCGCTACGGTTCTCTGTTCGATGCTACCCAGACCATGGTTGCTAAGATCGACGACGATACCTACCAGGTTCAGGTTGTTTCTTGGTACGACAACGAGAACTCCTACACCAGCCAGATGGTTCGCACCATTAAGTATTTCGCAGAGCTGGCATAATTTTTCCTACACGCGGCGGGGCTTTCCTTTTGGATTGTCCCGCCTTTTTTTGAAATCTCTGACAGAAAGGATCCCCTTCCATGAAAAACTATCTCCGACTGATTCTCACGGCTCTGGCGGCATTGGCAGCCACAGTTGGTGCCTACGGAGCAGGCGCTTTCCTTCTGCAAGCCCACAAGGACTCCCCGTGGGTGCAAACGGCATTGATCCTCTGTACGGTGTTGGCGATTCTGCTGATCCTTGCCAGCGCCCTTCTTTTGGCAAGATTTCTGGCGCGGGTGCGCTCGCTGTCGGTTCACCAAACGCAGCAAACGGTGCTGCAAAAGCACGCCGAGGCGCAAACCGACTCCGAAAAAATGGTGAAAAGCTTTTTCCGCTCCCTTCGCCTGAGCATTCTCTACGTCTGCTTTCTGCCGCTCCTTGCCCTTGCCATCGCCTTTTTCGAGGGCGTGATGCAAAAAAACGTCACCCTCCTCAACCTGCTGTCCGCCTATATTCTTTGGGGCTTTTTTCTCCGTCTCCTGCAGCCCCGTGAAAAGCCAACGCTTTTCGGTGACCTGACAAGAGCAGACTATCCCCACCTGTTTGCCGTTCTCGACCGTGTGGTGAAACGGCTCAAGATCCCCGCGCCCCGCCGCGTGGTGAGCGACCCCCAGTTCAACGCCTCGGTGTTCGCTCTTTCCAACCGCCACTACGCCCTCAATCTGGGCGTGCAGCTTCTCTATATCATCAACGAGGAGGAGCTGGAGCAGCTTTTGCTTCACGAGCTGGCGCATATCTCCAACAAGGACGTTCTCCGCACTCGTGCCGCAGGCGAGGCGCTTTCCTTCATTCTGGGAGACAACGGAGATCCCTCCTTCCTGCGTATCGTTACCGTTCTTTTCGACTATCCCGCCCATCGCCTGCTCTACAGCTACAGTCTGCTGGAGGCGGCAACCTCCTCCGCCAAGGAAGCCCGCGCCGACGCGCTGATCCGCGACCACGGAGATCCGCAAGCCTACGCCTCCCTGCTGGCGAAGATGGGCTATTTTGAGCTTTTCTCGCTGGAAAGCGACCGCTATCCCGAAACCCTCGCCTTTGTTCCCGAGGAGCCCCGAGAGAACTGCCGCTGCTTTATGGACGTTTTCATGCGCGCCGCGCGGGAGAGAGGTGACTTCTGGAACACCGTGATCCGCCGCGAACTGCCTGCTCTGGTGGATTCTCACCCCACCTTCCACGAGCGCTGGAACGCGCTCGGAAACTGCCCCTACACCGTCTCTTTCCCCACCTACAATTCCCCCACGCCCTATCAGGAGGAGGTTCTGCGGGCGCTGAAAAACGTGGATCTGCGATGGATCGAGGACGTAACGCCGCGCTACGCCGAGCTTCGTCGGGAATATTATCTGGAGCCGCTCTCGGTGATTGAGGGGTGGGAAAAGGAGCGTCCGCTGCTCTCCATGGAGGATATGACCCCCATTCTCAACGCCTACATGACCCTCAACCGCTTCGACGAGGCGTTGGAGATCTGCGACCGCTTGCTGGCAAGCGATCAGCCCTCCATGTCGCTGGCATACGCAAAATTCATCAAAGGCAACGAGCTGCTCTGCCGCTACGATCCCGCGGGCATCGCCTATTTGGAGGAGGCGGCGAACGACAACGCCAATTTCACCGAAAACGCCATCAACGCCGTCATCCTCTTCTGTCGCCGCATGGGCATGGCAGAGGAGCTGGAGCGCTTCCGCGGTCAGATTCTGGACAAAATGCAGGAACACGCCAACACCCACAGCCACGCCGACTCTCTGCGCGCAAACGACAAGCTCTCGGTGGAACAGCTTCCCGAGGGGCGCACCGAGGAGATCCTTGCCTTCATTCAAGAAGTGTCAGGCGAGGCGCTCTCCGAGGTCTATCTGGTTCGCAAAACCATCACGGAAAGCTTCTTCACCAGCGCCTTTGTAATCCGCTTCCGAGACAACACCGATGCCGACACCGTGAACCGCGCCATGGATCGGATCTTCCAGCATTTGGATAAATCCCCCTACGATTGGCAGTATTCCCTTTTCCTCTACGAAAACGATCCCTCCACCTACAAAACCATCTTCCGCCGCCTTCCCAAGTGCAGAATTTACGCGCGGGAGGATTGATGGAAGTTAGTTTTGGAAGGAAAGGGTGGCTTGTGGAACCTTCTTGTAAGAAGGTTCCACACCTCCAAGAACTTTCTCGTAGGTGTTGGTTTGGAGTTTGTGATACATGGCGGCTCGGTCTGTAGTTTTATGCCGCCTATCTGCGGTACGCTCACCAAACAATAGCTCCCGCAAGCGGCTGGGTCCCGCCACCCCATCCGCTCCATGATGTTAGTTTGGAAAGAAAAGGGTGGCTTGCGGAACCTTCTTGAAAGAAGGTTCCACACCTCCAAGAACTTCCTCAGGGGGTGTTTTGGAGTTTGCAATACATGGCGGCTCGGTCTATAGTTTTATGCCGCCTATCTGCGGTACGCTCACCAAACAATAGCTGCCGCAAGCGTTTTGGTACCACCACCCAAAACGCTCCACAAGGTTAGATTATTTGAACTATTTTGGAAACAGATAGAACCTCATTCTCGGGGACGGAATAATCAAATTTTAACTGAACGAACGTCGATCCTTGAAAGCGGGCTTGCCCACCCGCCACCCAAAACGCTCCACGATGTTAGCGAGGTTGAACTGTTTTGGAAACAGATAAAATCTCATTCTCGGGGACGGAATAATCAAATTTTAACTGAACGAACGTCGATCCTTGAAAGTGGGCTTGCCCACCCGCCACCCAAAACGCTCCACGATGTTAGTGAGGTTGAACTGTTTTGGAAACAGATAAAATCTCATTCTCGGGGATAGCATGACCGAATGATAATCAAACAAAAGTCGATAAAAAAGAGCCCCCGCAACCGAAACGATTGCGGGGGCTCTTTTTGAAAAATCAAATTTTCTCCTTTTTTTAATTCAGAGAAAACCGATCAACCAAACGAAGTTGGCTGATTACTGAAGACCTGCCAAACCCTGAGCTGCGCCGGGAGCCCATGCGGCACCATTCAGCGTGTTATTCTCAACCAATTTGGCGGCATTCGTAAGGTTCAGTTCAAAGAACTTAGATTCCTTTCCGTCGTGACCAACGGTGTTGATCAAAGTATTGCCGGTGAAGGTGAACGAACTGCCTGCCGCGTAGGCGCTGCCACATTTAAACAAACCGCCCATGCAGTTGGTGAAGGTGCAGTTTACAACAGACAAGACGGTAGGCTCTGTTCCACCGTGCGTTTGCGCGATCCAAGAGGAAATTCCCTCAAAGGTGCAATTCTCATAGGTCAGCGCCTGAATGGGTGCGCCGCTCTTATAGAAGGAGTATCTGCCGCCAACGAACGCACAGTTCTTGAAGGCAATAGCAACATCCGAAGTGTTGCTACCCACACCGGATTTACCGGAAGCAGGAGCAAAATAGCAGTCAACAAAGGTTACGTTTCCGCTGGAGCCTGCCGCAAACTGAACTCCACCCTGATAACCGGCGGTGGTATATCCAACGTTCTTGTATCCGCGGAAGGTAACATCCTTCAACTGACCCGTAACGGAAATCACAGCAGTGGTGTCCTCAGTGAACACAAAGGTAACGCCCTCAACAGATGCGGAGAGAGTAAAGTCATTGGTAATGCCGCTAACGGTAATCACAGAGCCCTTGCCCGCACTCTGCAGAACGGTATTCAAATCATTTACGCTGGTAACGGTTGCAACCACGGGAAGCGTGCAATTGGAAACGGTATTGTTCTCAACAACAACAGAAGAATGAACCACACGACCGACCACCTTGCCGGCATTTTCATGAGGATCGCTGTCATACATCTTTCCGGATGCATCATACAACAGAGTCACGTTCTCAACAGTGTTGTTGGAAACAGAGGTTGCAACGCCTTCCATCAGTGCGCAACCTGCAATACCGCCGAGATCGCGATATGCGGAAATGGTGAGATCCTTCGCGGTGTTGTACTCAACCTTACCGTTCTCGATCCAGCCAACAATACCGCCTGCCTTATCGCCGTTATCGTAGTTGCCGTTCTCGCCCTCGGGAGTTACAACGATGGTTCCGTTGGTGGCGGAGCAGTTGTTCACGTTACCCCGCATCTTACCAACGATACCGCCGGCATAGTGATTGGAGGTGATGGTGAAGTTCTCAACCTTTACATTGGCAATGGTGGTATAGTTGGAAGCCTTACCGGCATAGCCGAACAGACCTGCGCCGTCAGCCTTTGCAATGGTAAAGTTCTTTACGGTGTAGCCCTGACCGTCGAAATCGCCAAGGAACTCATGGCCCTTGGAGCCGATGGGAAGCATGGGCTTACCCTGCAGATCCATATCACCGGTCAGCACAACGGTGGCACCGTCGTAGCTGTTGCCCATGATAACCTGAGATGCAAGCAGACGCAAATCGTTGATGTCTCTGACGTTAGCGCCGTCAAAATCAGCAACCTTCGCGTTGCCCTGAACAGCCTCAACGATGTAGGCAAACTTCGCGGTCTTACCCTGATACTCGTTTCCTCTTTCCTCGGGGAGGGTTACGGTAACGGTAACGTCAGCAATGGCTTCCTTGCCCTTCAGCTCGGTCCAATTGCTGCAAGCGAAGCCAACGAAATCGGCTCCTGCAACGGTGATCTCCAGACCCTGCAGCAGACCCGTGTCCTCAACGCATTCCAGAATGGTTCTGTACTTTGCGGTCACGTCGCTGCTGTTCTCAACGTGGATCTTGAAGGTGACAACATCACCGGGAACCATTCTTTCAATGGTGAGGGTGCTGCCGTCGGTGTAGACGTTGGTTTCGGGAAGCGTTGCTCCAAGGGTGGAGGTATGCGTCAGAGAACCGTCTACGTACGATGCATCGACGCTAACCTTACCGGAATTCACGGCAACGTTAACCTTGTCGGTGCTGGTGAACAGTGCGAAAGTGGATCCCGCGATCAGACTCAAGCAAAGCGCAATGGTCAGAATCGAGGAAAGCATGGCTTTCATTTTCATGTTCTTCTTTCTCCTTTTTGGGTGTATTTCTTAAAGATCTCTTGGATCTCTAATTCGGGAATTGCCGAAAAGCCGCCAAATTGAAGATATTTTGGCAGTTTTCAATTCATTATATCACGCATATCAAAAAAAGTCAAGATTTTTTTGATTTTTTCTCAATTTTCTTTCATTTTTTCCGCCTTTTCAGGATATGCGGCGGAGGTCTGATCGGTTCCTTCGCCGATCGCGGACGAAAGTTGTTTGTTGCGTTGATACCTCATGAGGGCTGTCTCGCCGTGAGACAGCCCTCTGGGGATATTTTGCGCGCGGCTCACGCCCTCGGTTTCCATCTGCGAGCGCTTTCCAAGCAGGTCAGCAACAGAACCGCAAGGAACAGCGCGCACTCCGCCACGGAAATTTCGCTGTAATAACGGAAGCCGCCTCCCCAGTTGTCCTTCACGTCCACCGCCAATTCCATCAGCACGCCGCACAGCAAGGACACCGCCTCCACGCAGGCGGGCAAAAACCACAGCCGCTCACACAGCCTCCGTTTTGCGGGGGACACCGTCCACAGTCCAAAAACGAACCAAAGGGCGCACGCCAGCGTCTCCAAAAAATAGGGCAGCACGTAGCCCAAATGGAAGCGCTTTGCGGTGTAGAAGTAGACGCCTCCAAATTCAAATTCTCCCATCGAATGAACCTTCTTCACCGAATATTCCAACAGATAGCAATCGGTAAAGAAGCCCCAGATCAGCTGTGTGACGCTGAGCGCCAGCACGGTGGCGGAAAGCGCCACAAGCACCCCCGAGCTTCCTCGGATGAGCCACGGGATCAGCAGAATCGAGGCAGCCGACAAAAGAATCATCCGCACAACCAGCGCAACGTCAAAATCCACCGCTGTGGCGCGCAGAATCTCCGCCGCAAGGATCAACCAAAAGCAAATCGCTCCCGAAATACGCAAGCCCCGCAAGCCGACAGACGGCCGATCCACCTCCCGCGCGGCGGCGGCATCCCCAAGTCCCGAAAGCGCCTCCTCCGAGGCTTCCTTTTTAACCGTTCCGAACAGCTCATCCAGGGAGCAACCATACAGCTCCCCAATCCGCAACAGCTTTTCGGTTTCGGGATAGGTTGCGTTAGACTCCCATCGGCTCACCGATTGTCGGGAAACTCCCAACAGCTCTGCCAATTGCTCCTGCGTGTGGTTGTGCTGCCGCCGCAGGGCTGCCAGCTTTTCCCCAAAGGTCACGTAAATCCCTCCTCATCCGAGCTTTTCTTGCCTCAATTATACCACGCATCCCCGGAAAACACAATACCGTTTGGGTTTCTTTTTGTCAAGTTTCCCGTGCTTTTTCAAAAAAAGCTCACAAAAGCGTTTTGCGCGCCTTTGTGAGCCTCGTGTTTTTGATTTATTTCACTTTACCTTTTTGAGTCTCCAGATCCGCTGCGCGTACTCCTCAATGGAGCGATCGGCGGCGAAGTGTCCCGCCGCGGCAATGTTGAGCAGCGACATTCTGTTCCACTTTTCCTTGTCCTGATACGCCCGAATCATCCGCTCATGGGTGAGACGGTAGGACTCAAAGTCTGCCAGGCACATATAGGGATCGGCAATGCCGTGACCGTTGAGCAGGTAGGACGCGATATCCGCAAAGGATTCGCCCGCAAAGCCAACCGTGAGATAATTAACAATTTTCGCCAGCTTCTCATTGGAGGTGTAGTAGGCAGAGGAGCGGTAGCCTGCCAGCCAAAGTTGCTCCACCT
Organism: Oscillospiraceae bacterium; assembly: GCA_015064525.1. Lineage (GTDB taxonomy): Bacteria > Bacillota > Clostridia > Oscillospirales > CAG-272 > UMGS1865. The sequence goes on along the minus strand of SVSC01000007.1, from coordinate 15,828 downwards.
CCTCGGCGGTAAGACCGAAGATGAACATATTCTCCTTGCCTGCCGCCGCCTGCATTTCCACGTTGGCGCCGTCCAGCGTTCCAATGGTGAGCGCACCGTTAATCATCATCTTCATGCAACCGGTGCCGCTTGCCTCCTTGCCCGCCAGCGAGATCTGCTCGCTGATCTCGGCAGAGGGGATCAACGCCTCCGCCATGCTCACGCAGTAGTTCTCAAGGAACACCAGATGGAGCTTTTCGGCAATACGGGGATTCTGCTCGATATCGCGGCTGATCATGCAAAGCAGCTTAATGATCCGCTTCGCCATCGCGTAGCCGGGCGCCGCCTTGGCTCCGAAAATAAAGGTTTGCGGCTGAAGCTCCAGATCGGGATTCTCCTTCAGATCCAGATACAAGCCGATCACGTTCAGCGCGTTGAGCAGCTGTCTCTTATATTCATGGAGACGCTTGATCTGCACGTCGTAGACCGAGTGCGTGTCGATCTTCTGTCCCGTTTTGCGGTAGAGCAGGTCGGCAAACACGATTTTATTCTCATGCTTGATGGCGCGCAGACGCTCCAGCACCGTTTTGTCGTCGGCAAACTTTGCCAGCTCGGAAAGCTCCTCGGGGCGGTGACGGTAGCCGTCGCCAATGCAATCGGAGATCAGCTCCGCCAGCTTGGGGTTGGAATAGCAGAGCCAGCGGCGGTGCGCCACGCCGTTGGTAACGTTATCGAAGCGCTCGGGGTACATCTTGTAGAAATCCTTGAAGGTGGAATCCTTCAGAATTTGGGAGTGGAGAGCGGACACGCCGTTGATCGAGTGGGAGCCGATCACCGAAAGGTTTGCCATGCGAACCTGACCGTAGCCCACGATGCTCAGCTTGGAAATGGTGTTCCAGTTGCCTGTGAAGGTGTTCCACGCGTCGCGGCAGAAGCGCTCGTTGATCTCCTTTACGATGGTGTAGATTCGAGGCAGACGGAGGCGGAAAAGATCCTCGCTCCAGGTTTCCAGCGCCTCGGGCATTACGGTGTGGTTGGTGTAGGAAACGGTTCTCGTCACCATGCTCCACGCCTGCTCCCAGGAGAGGAAATACTCGTCGATGAGAATCCGCATCAATTCGGGGATGCAAAGAGCGGGATGGGTATCGTTGATGTGAATCGCAACCTTATCGGGCAGGTTTTCGATGGTTCCGTAAACCGCCATGTGGTCGCGGATGATGCTTTGCACCGAGGCAGACACCAGGAAATACTGCTGGGTGAGACGCAGAAGCTTTCCTTCCGTGTGATTATCGGAGGGATACAGCACCTTGGTGATGATCTCGGCGTTGTTGCTTTCCTCCAGCGCACGGGTGTACTGTCCTTGCGTGAACAGACCCATGTTGAAGTTGTTGATATTTCTGGCTCTCCAGAGGCGGAGCTGGCTGACAGCGGTGCTGTTGGCGCCCGAAATCATCATATCGTAGGGTACCGCCTCAAACTCCTCGGCGTCCTCATAGCTGATCTCGCAATGCCCCTCCTTCCAGTTTTCCACCACGCGTCCGCCGAATTTGACCTTATAGATGCGGTCGGTGCGGGGGGTGAGCCAAACCTCACCGCCGGGAAGCCAGATGTCGGGAAGCTCCACCTGCATACCGTCCACGATCATTTGCTTGAAAAGACCGTATTCGTAGCACAGGGAGAAGCCCGTTGCGGGATAATCAAGAGAGGCGAGAGAATCCACAAAGCAGGCGGCAAGACGGCCAAGACCGCCGTTGCCCAGCCCCGCATCGGGCTCACATTCATACAGATCCTCCAGCGAAAAGCCCAGCTGACCGAGCGCCTCGCCGTATGCCTTGGCAAGTCCTAAATTGCACAGATTGGTTTTGAGTGACCGACCCAGCAGGAACTCCATGCACATATAATACACTCTTTTTGCGCCTGCCCCGTTCACCTTCTTTTTATACTTGGATCGCTTATCGCTCAAAAGATTCCGCACCGTGATGGCGGCGGCTTTATACATCTGTTCTCTCGAGGCCTCTGCGGCGGTGCATCCGAAATGACGCTGCAGGACCCCCTCGAGCTGTTCCTTCACTTCTGCGCTGTTGGGTTGATAATTCATTGTTTCGTTCTGTTCTTTCCCCTTTGGGAAACCTTTCTGTTGGAATAAATGCAAAATGCGAAATGGAAATGGAGCGTGTTACAGCGCCCTGTACATCTCCAGATACTTCTCCGCGGACGCCGCCCAGGAGAAGTCGGTTCTCATAATCTTGGTGACCAGCTTTTTCCGCATGGGCTCATCGCTCCAAAGGCGGATTGCCGCCTCGGTGCGCTCGCGAAGCTCCTCGGCACTGTAGTTAGCAAAGGTGAAGCCGTTGCCTCTCAGCTCCTTGCCATCCATCCACACGGGCTTGATGGAATCGAAAAGTCCACCCGTTTCCCGCACCACGGGAATGGCACCGTAGCGGGAGGCGATCATCTGCGACAGACCGCAGGGCTCGGATTTGGAGGGCATCAGGAAAATATCGGTAGCGGCATAGATCCGCTTGGAGAGGTCGCGATCGTAGGTGATCAGCGCCCGCACCTTTTCGGGGTAGCGCGCCTCCAGCTCGGTAAAGAACTGCTCGTAGCGCTTCTCTCCCATTCCCAAAACGATCAGCTGCACGTCGTTCTCGGCAACAATGGAATCAATGCACTCCGCAATGATATCCAAGCCCTTATGGGACGCCAGGCGGGAAATGATGGAAAGCATGGGAGCATCCGCTCTTTCGGGAAGCCCCACCTCTCTCTGCATTTCCAGCTTATCCAGCGCCTTCCCCTCCATTTTCCTCTGGGAGAAGGTGTGGGCAATGCTCTTATCCTTGGCGGGGTTATAGTAAACGTAGTCGATGCCGTTGAGAATTCCCAGCAGCTTTTCGGCGTTGCGGTTGAGGCAGTGGCAAAGCTTATGGGAATATTCCTCGGTGCGGATCTCCTCCGCATATCTGGGGCTCACGGTGCTAACCCGATCGGCGCACTCAATCGCCGCCTTCATCAGGTTGATGCAGCCGCCGTACTCCAGCAAAGCATGCTCGTTCTCACCCAAGGAAAATACGTCCCCGAGGATCGAAAAATCGTACTGTCCCTGATATTCGATATTGTGAATGGTGAAAACGGTTTTGATATTGCCATAGCCCGCCTTGCTCCGATAGAGACAGTTGAGATAGATAACGGAAAGCGCCGCCTGCCAATCGTGGGCATGGAGAACGTCGGGGTAAAAGCCAACCTTCTCCATCAGCTCCATCACCGCCATACAGAAGAAGGCATAGCGCTCGCCGTCATCGTAATGGCCGTAGAGTGCCTTGCGGTTGTAGTAGTATTCGTTGTCGATAAAGTAGTAGGTCACGCCGTCCTTTTGCAGGCTGTAGATGCCGCAATACTGCACGCGCCAGGAGAGGCGGACGGTTCCAACCCACTCCTCCTTCATTTTTTTCCTCCACTCTGCCGAAATCGCGCCGTAGAGGGGCATCACCACCCGAACGTCCACCTGACCGGAAGCGGCAAGGGCAGCGGGCAGAGAGCCCATCACGTCGCCAAGTCCTCCCGTGGCGGCAAAGGGCAGAGCCTCCGAGCCAACGAACAAAAGCTTTTGGGCGTTTTCAACGGTAGCGGTTGTTTTCTTTTTCATACGATCATTCCTTTTCCGATGAAGAAGGGCATGGATTCATGACCCGAGAGCATTCTGCCATCCTTCACCATTGCGTTTTTATCTGTGATTACACAATTGAGCTGCACGTTCTCTCCAATGGAGGTATCCTGCAGGAGGATTGAGTTGCGGACCACGCACCCCTTCCCCACCTTCACACCGCGGAAGATAATGGAGTTTTCAACGGTACCCTCCACCACGCAGCCATCGGCAATGAGGCTGTTCTTCACAACGGCGTTCGCGCCGTACTGCGTGGGCGCGCTGTTGCGGATCTTGGTGTAGATCTGACGGTTCTTGATCCCGAACAGACCGTGCCGCGCTTCCTCGGTGAGCAGCTTCATGGAGGAAGCAAAGTAGGATTCCAGCGTGCCGATATGGGAATAGTAGCCCTCATAACGGTAAGCGCGGAAATTCTTTTCCTTCACGTTCTTCGCCAGCACGTCGGTGGCAAAGCTGGTGTAGCCCTTGCGAAGAGAATCCGAAATAATGGCGAGGATCTCGCCGCGGCTCAGCACCAGAATGTTTGTATTGATATCGCACTCCCCGCTCTCGGGCAGCTGACGGGAGACCGAAAGGATCCGTCCGTCGTCCGCAATCTCCACCGCGTCAACGTCGTATTCATTGGCTCTTTCGGCGGCATTAACCCGCTTGGTGACCATGGTGATGTGGGCGCCCGACTGCACGTGGGTGTCGATCACGTCCTTCAGATCAATGTTCATCAGCACGTCGCAATCCGAAAGAACAAAGTAATCCGCCTTACAACGGTTTATGAAATTCTCCGCGCCGATCAGCGCCTCCAGACGGTTGGAATAGAGCTTCCCCGCCACGTTGTTTTCATAAGCGGCGATATAAGGGGGGAGGATCTTGATACCGCCCGAGCGACGGGCAAGATCCCAGTCCTTGCCGGTTCCAATGTGATCCAGCAGAGATTGATAGTTGTAATGCGTTACCACGCCAACGGTATTGATGTCGGCGTTGACCATGTTGGAAAGGGGAAAATCGATCAGACGGTAACGGCATCCGAAGGGAATGCTTGCCATGGTGCGCTTACGGGTCATTTCGGGAATTCCTCTGTCGTGAATGTTTGAAAAAATCAAGCCTGCAACGTTCATCTTATCGTTTCCTCCTTATCAGTCTTCCGAGATCATGGCACCCGCGGGCACGGTAGCGCCTTCGGCAACCACGCAATCGGCGCCGATCACGGCGATCTCCACACCATTGCCCTTTGCCTCGCCCACGGTGGCGTTCGCTCCAACCGTCACGTTGGAATCCAGAATGGAATAGCGCACGGTGGCGCCCGCCTTCACGGTCACGTCGCTGAACAGAACGCTGTCCTCAACCACAGCGCCCTTCTCCACCTTCACGCCGCTTCCCAGCACACTGTTGATCACGGTGCCCTCGATCTCGCAGCCCGCGGTCATGGAGCTGTTCTTCACAATCGCATCGGCGGAAATATACTGAGGCGCCGCAGCCTCCTGGCGGCTGTAGATCCGCCAAGCCTCGTCATGCAGGCTGAACACGGGGGGATCCCCCAGAATATCCATGTTCGCCTCCCAGAGAGACGCGATGGTTCCAACGTCCTTCCAGTAGCCCTCAAAGGAATAAGCCATCATCCTCTCGCCCGCGGCAAGCATGGCGGGAATGATGTTCTTTCCGAAATCGTTGGAGGAATTGGGATCGGCTGCGTCCGCCCGCAGATAGCTTTCCAGCTTGGACTTGGTGAAAATATAGATTCCCATCGACGCCTTGGTGGAATCGGGATTCTTGGGCTTCTCGGAGAATTTATAGATCGAGCCATCCTCGTTGGTGCTCATAATACCGAAGCGGCTCGCCTCCTCAATGGGAACGTCGATCACTGCAATGGTGCAATCGGCACCCGTTTTCTTGTGCGCCTTCAGCATTTTGGCGTAGTCCATTTTGTAAATATGGTCGCCCGACAGAATCAGCACGTATTCAGCCTCGTAGCGATTGATAAATTCCATATTCTGCCAGATGGCGTTGGCGGTTCCCTTGTACCAATCGGCGCCCGAATAGCCCTGATAGGGGGGCAGAATCTTCACGCCGCCAAAGGTGCGATCCAGATCCCAAGGAAGCCCGTTGCCGATATAGTCGTTCAGCACCAGGGGCTGGTACTGGGTCAGCACGCCAACGGTATCCAGACCCGAATTGATGCAGTTGGAAAGGGGAAAGTCGATGATGCGGTACTTACCGCCGAAGGGGACAGAGGGTTTTGCGGTTTTTTTGGTCAGCGCGTACAGTCTGCTTCCCTGCCCGCCTGCAAGAAGCATTACAACGCATTCTTTTTTCTTAAGCATAGCGTTTCAAAACCTCCGAGTATATTTCAAAATTTTATAAACGTATTTTGTTGGTCGGCGCGATCAGGGCATTTGCCGCAAGCCGCACGGAATCGCCTGAAGCACCGCCCCACCCATGGGGGGAACGGTAATACGAATGGCGCTTTGCCCTTCTCTCGTTGGGCAGGGCTCCGCGGGATACTCCCCGAAATTCACCGCCCCCGAGCCGCCGAATTCCACGCTGTCGCTGTTAAAAATCTCGCGGTAGCGCCTCGCCTCGGGCACCGCCAGCAAAAAATCGTCTCTGCGAACGGGCGTAAAATTCAGGATCACGATCAGCTCGTTTCCGTTTTCATCTCTTCGACGGTAGGACAGAATGCTTTGCTCCCCGTTGTCGGGGTCGATCCACACAAAGCTCCTGCCGTATGCCTCCTCCCCCTGCCACAGAGCCGACTCCCGCAAATAGAAGCGGTTCAGGCAGGCGGTGTAGTATTGAAGATCAGCCGAGAGAGTCTCCCACGGCAGCCCCATCCGGTGGTCTCGGCATTCCCGCATTCCCCACTCGCTCCCCATAAAGAGCGACTTTTTCCCAGGATGGGTGATCTGATACAGAAGCAACAGCCGCACCCCCGCCTCCTGCATCGTTTTATCTCCGAACAGCTGAGAGCAGAGGGGCCGCTCCCAAACCGATTCGCGGGAGATGGACAGCAGATAGCGCTGAGAAAAGGCGTAGGTGATGGGATAATTCAACAGACCGTGGTGATGCTTCCGCCAAATGGGATCCATGGAAGCGTAGAACAGCGTGTCTCTCGTCCATTGGGTATTCTGGCGAAGGGTAAAGCCCAAGCCGCCGTCCGAAAAATCGGTGACGTTGATGGGATCCTCCGAGGCATCCGCCAGCGTGAAAACATCGGGATACTCCTTGGCAAGGGTGCCGTTCAAGGCGCGGAAGAATTCCGCCGCCGCCCGTCTTTGCGCGGGGGGATTGCCTCCGCCCTCCCGCATCAGCTCGGCAATTCCCGAGATCCGCAAGCCGTCCACGTGGAAGCGGCTGATCCAATAGACCGCGTTGGAAACGAGGAAGCTCCGAACCTCCTCCCGCGAAAGATCGAACCGAAGACTGCCGTCCGCCCCCTCCCATCTGCCCTCATGGGCTTGCTCATAGAGAGGAGCGCCGTCGAATTCCCGCAGCCCATGCTCATCCCTTGGAAAATGGGTGGGCACCCAATCCAAAATCACACCGATGCCCGCCTCGTGGAACAGATCCACAAGCGCCATCAGATCGCGAGGCGTGCCGTAGCGGGCGGAGGGAGCGTAGTAGCCGCAAACACCGTAGCCCAGCGAATCCTCCGAGGAAAATTCCCCAATGGGGAGAAGCTGAATGTGGGTATAGCCCATCTGCTTGAGATAGGGCGCCGCCTGACGGGCAATTTCGGGATAGCTGAGTGGCTCGCCGCCGTCGGCTCGCATCCAGCTGCCGAGGTGCATTTCGTAGATATTGATGGGCTGTCGCGCCACCGCCTCCCGTGTGAAGCGCTCCGCACGGTATCGAAGCCAGCCCGCGTCCTTCCACGGATAATCGTCATCCACGTAAAAAACCGATGCAGTTTCGGGGGGGCATCCCATAGAAAAGCCAAAGGGATCCGCCTTATAGAAGCCGCGACCGTCCCGAAGAAAATAAAACTTATACAGCGATCCGATGGGGATCTGATCGGCGGCAATCCTGCATTCGTAGATTCCCGCCGTGCTAACCCTCCTCATAGGGTAGCGCGTGGGAGCCCATCCGTTGAAATCGCCGCAAACGAAAACTGCCTCGGCATTGGGAGCCCACACGCGGAACACCACGCTGCCCTCCTCAAGGTGGGCGCCAAGATACGCATACGCATGGCTGTTGGTTCCCTGATGGAAATGATACGCCGCCAGCGCATCCCTCCGTGGCAACAATTCCGACATGATCTCCCCCCTTTCAGCCGACCGCTTTTACAATTCTATATATATTTCCCTTATATTATACCATATATTACAAAGAAATCAATACGCAACGCCGTATTTTTGTTCGGATGAACAAAAATTACAGCAAAACCAACAAACCAAAGGGGGAGGAGGACACCGTTTGGCGCTTTTTCATAAAAAAAAGAAACGACCGATCGCTCGGCCGAATCAGAAGCAGAGAAAATTGCAATGTTAAATCTTCCAAAAACCGATCCTGTTTTTTGTGAAAACAAATCAAAAAACAAAGCGACCATCGGTATTATAACACAAACCAATCCTGCTGTCAATGTGCAATATTAACAAATGTTAAAAATTTCGTTTTTTTGATCGCGACATCCTCGTTTTTCAGACAAAAAACGGAGCAGTCCCCATTTTTTCGCAACTTCTTGACAAATCCTCCAAACGGGTGTATAATAGTTGCAAAAGCAACCGTTGCATTTGCAACTATATTGTAAGGGAGGATCCGTATGCCATCTATTATGAAAGATCTGAACACCGTCAGCCGTTGCATGGCGCTCTACCGCGCCGAGCAGCTTCCCAACGAGGGGCTGAAGGCAAAGCACCACAGCTTTGTTTTTGTGATCTGCGCCACCCCGGGGCTTTCCCAGGATCAGATTGCCCGCCGCCTTTGCCTGAACAAAAGCACGGTGGCAAGAAGCCTGGATCAGCTGGAGGCGCTGGGGCTGATCACCAGAGTTCCAAGCGCTTCCGACAAACGGGTAACGCAAATCTACCCAACCAACGCCATGCTGGAGCTGTATCCGAAAATCCGTGAGATCGCCAAGACCTGGAACGAGGGGATCACCGTGGACTGCACCGCCCGTGAGCTGGAGATCTTTCTTTCGGTTCTCAACCGTATCACGCGCCGCGCGCGGATTCTGACAGGTCAGGAAGGGGCGGACCCTCAATGAAAACCGTTTTTTCTTATCTTCTCCCCTATCGGCTGAGAATGGCGCTGGGGCTCTGCGTGAAGGTGACCGCAACCCTCTCGGAGCTGCTCTTGCCCTACATTTTAAGTCATATACTGAAGAACGTGGTTGCCGCAGGCGCGCTTTCGGGAATTCTTTGGTGGGGCGCCGCAATGATCGTGTTCTCCGCCGTTGCCATGGTGCTGAACGTGGTTGCCAACCGCATGGCGGCGGGAGTTGCGCGGGACTTCGCCCAGCGCCTCCGCATGGATCTTTTTTCCCGCACGCTGGGGCTTTCCGCCGCCCAGACCGACGCCTTCACCCTTCCCTCGCTGGAGTCCCGCATCACCACCGACACCTACCACGTGCATCAGTTCGTGAACATGATCCAGCGACTGGGCATCCGCGCGCCCATTCTGCTGGTGGGCGGCATTGCCATCACGCTGGTGATGGATGCCTACCTCTCTCTGGTAATGATCGCCATTCTGCCCCTGATCTTCGCCACCGTTTATCTGATCTCCCGCCGAGGCGTTCCCCTTTACGTTCGGGTGCAGGAGTCGGTGGACAGCATGATCCGCGTGGTGCGGGAAAACGCCCAAGGCATCCGCGTGATCAAGGCGCTCTCCAAAAACGATTACGAAAACCGCCGCTACGATCGGGTGAACCGCACCCTTTCCCACGACGAGCGTGTGGCGGGAACCGTGATGGGGGTGGTGAACCCCGTGATGAATCTTTTAATGAACTGCGGCATCACCGCCGTGGTGGCGCTCAGCGCCCAAAGAGTGGTGGGGCATCGCTCGGATCCCGAAACGGTAATCGCCTTCATGCAATATTTCCACCTGATTTCCATGGCAATGATGTCGGTTTCCCGTATGTTCGTAATGTACACCAAGTGCGCCGCCTCCTCGGAGCGGATCGCGCAGGTGCTGAACGCCCCCGAGGACCCCGTGGAAATCCCTCTTGAGAGCATTCCTCATCCCAACGCGCCGCAGGTGGAGTTTGAGAACGTCAGCTTTTCCTACACCGGTGGTCACCGCCATCTGCAGGATGTTTCTTTCTCTCTGCGGCAGGGCGAGCGCTTGGGGATCATTGGCTCCACCGGTGCCGGGAAAACCACGCTGATCAAGCTTCTCATGCGCTTCTATGATGCCACCGAGGGCAGAATCCGCATCCACGGGCGGGATGTTCGCACCTACCCTCACAAGGAGCTGACCGAGCTGTTCGGTGTGGTTCTGCAAAACGATTTTCTCTATGCCGACACGGTTGAGGAAAACATCCGCTTCGGCAGATCGCTCACCTCCGAGGAGATCCGACGCGCTGCCGAGCTGGCGCAAGCCGACGACTTTATCAGAGGCTTCACAGAGGGCTACGCCCACCCCCTCGCCCAAAAGGGCAGTAATCTTTCGGGCGGACAAAAGCAACGCCTGCTCATTGCCCGCGCGCTGGCGGCAAACCCCTCGATTCTGGTGCTGGACGACAGCTCCTCGGCGCTGGACTACAAAACCGACGCCAACCTTCGCCTTGCCCTACGGGAAAATCTCCGCAGCACCACGGTGATCACCGTGGCGCAGAGGGTCAGCTCGGTGAAGGATTGCGATCTGATCCTCGTTCTGGAGGAGGGGCGCGTGATCGGCAGAGGCACCCATGAGGAGCTTTTGGCGTCCTGCCCCACCTATCGGGAGATCAGCGATTCACAGATGGGAGGTGCTTTCCTTGAATAAAGGTATGCCAAGCAACAAGCCGATTCCCGGAAAGGAGCGGCTTTATCAGAAGTTAGACCGCAAAACGGCGGGCGCTGTCTTTCGCCGTCTCTCCGGCTACGTGCTTCGCCACGCGCCCCTTTTTCTGGCGGCGCTCGCCCTCACGCTTCTCTCCAACCAGCTTGCGCTGATGGGCCCCATGTATTCGGGAGAAGCCATCGACGCCATTGCGGCAGAGGGGGGCGTGCAGCTTTCCACCGTTTGGGAAAACGTTTGGAAAATGCTGATCTGCTACGTGGTTTCCGCCATTCTCTCCTATGGCTTGGCGGTTCTGATGATCCATCTGAGTCAGCGAATTGTTTACACCATGCGGCGTCAGCTCTTTGAAAAGCTCAACACCCTGCCCGTCACCTATTTCGACACCACCCCCGCGGGCGATCTGATCAGCCGCATTTCCTATGACATCGACACGGTGAACAGCTCTCTTTCCCACGATCTGGTGCAGGTGATGACCAGCCTTTACACGGTGGTTGGCTCCCTTTTCTTCATGTGGAAAATTTCCAAGCCCATGATCCTGATCTTTTGCATCACCGTTCCCGCCTCAATTCTTTTTACCCGCTACCGCTCCAAAAAGGTACGTCCGCTCTTTCGGGAGCGTTCCCGAAGGATCGGTGAGCTGAACGGCTTTGCGGAGGAAATGCTTTCGGGCAGCAGAACCATTGCGGCTTACGGGCGTGAGGAAGAGATCTGCCGTCGCTTCGCGCAAAGAAACCAGGAGTCGATGGAGGCGTACTATCGCGCCGAATACCACGGCGCCGCCCTCGGTCCCTCGGTGAATTTCATCAACAATCTTTCCATCTCACTGGTCACGGTGTTCGGCGGCATCCTTTATATGTACTCGCAGAACGGCAGATTTGCCGAGGGAGCGCTGTTCTTCATCACGCTGGGCGGCGTGGCGCAGTTCGTGCAGTATTCCAGAAAGTTTGCGGGTCCCATCAACGAGTTCGCCAACATCCTTCATGAATTTCAATCGGCATTTTCAGCGGCTGAGCGCGTTTTCCGCGTGATCGACGAAGCGCCCGAACCCCCCGACATCCCCGATCCCCTCCCCCTGCATTCGGTGCGCGGAAAAGTTGACTTTGAGAACGTCTCCTTTGGCTACACGCCCGAAAAACGGATTCTTCACGAGGTGTCCGTAACCGCCGAGGAAGGCAAAACCATTGCCATTGTTGGCCCCACGGGCGCGGGAAAAACCACCGTGATCAATCTGCTCATGCGCTTCTACGATGCCGACGAGGGTAAAATCCTCATCGACGGCAAGGAGATCACCTCCTGCCGTCGCGAGGATCTGCGTCGCGCCTTTGCCATGGTGCTGCAGGAAACCTGGCTGTTCCGCGGAACCGTTTACGAAAACATCGTTTACGGCAGAGAAAACGCCACCCCCGACGAGGTGCGCGCCGCCGCCCGCGCGGCAAGAATCGACTCCTATATCGAAAGTCTCCCGCAAGGCTACGACACGGTGATCACCGACGACGGCGTGAACATTTCCAAGGGGCAGCGACAGCTCATCACCATTGCCCGCGCCTTCCTCTCCAACGCCCCCATGCTGATCCTGGACGAAGCCACCTCCAACGTGGACTCCCGCACCGAGATCAAAATCCGCGAAGCAATGGACGAATTGATGCGGGGTCGTACCTGCTTCGTGATCGCCCACCGCCTCTCCACAATTCAGGGCGCCGACCTGATTCTGGTGATTCAAAACGGAAAAATCACCGAGCAAGGAAACCACGATGCTCTCATGGCAAAGGGCGGCTTCTACAGCACCCTGTATCTCTCGCAATTTCAGTAAGTGGGGAAGGTTCGTTTTGGAAGGAAAGGGTGGATTGTGGAACCTTCTTGAAAGAAGGTTCCACACCTCCAAGAACTTCCTCAGGGGTTGTTTTGGAGTTAATGATACATGGCGGCTCTGTCTATAGTTTTATGCCGCCTATCTGCGGTACGCTCACCAAACAATAGCTGCCGCAAGCGGCTGGATCCCGCCACCCCATCCGCTCCATGATGTTAGTGAGGTTGAACTGTTTTAGAAACAGATAAAATCTCATTCTCGGGGACGGTATAATCAAATTTTAACTGAACGAACGTCGATCCTTGAAAGCGGGCTTGTCCGCCCGCCACCCCATCCGCTCCACGATGTTAGTGAGGTTGAACTGTTTTGGAAACAGATAAAATTTCATTCTCGGGGACGGTATAATCAAATTTTAACTGAACGAACGTCGATCCTTGAAAGCGGGCTTGCCCGCCCGCCACCCCATCCGCTCCACGATGTTAGTGAGGTTGAACTGTTTTGGAAACAGATAAAATTCCATTCTCGGGGACGGTATCAAGGAATTTAAACCATACGAAGGTCGAGTTTGGAAAGTGGGCTTGCCCGCACTTCTTGAAAGAAGGTTCCAAAATCCACCCCGTCCCTCCTAAACTAACTCCTTGGAGCGCGCGGGGTGGCGGTACCGGCGCGCTTGCGGGAGCTATTGCTTGATCAGCGTACCGCAGATGAGCGACATAAAACTGCCGACCAGCCCGCCATGTATCGCTAACTTCAAAACAACCCCTGAGGAAGTTCTTAGAGGTTTGGAACCTTCTTTCAAGAAGGTTCCAAAATCCACCCCCTCCCTTCCAAAACGAACTTCTTCCCAAAGAAACGAGCAGCAGGCACCCTTCGTGCGAAGGGTGCCTGCGCGCCTACGTTATTCAATTTTAGTAGATAAAATTGATGATTCCCATCACAGTAAAATTCACGGCGGCAAGGGTGAGTCCCGCGTTTCCAAACGTCTGATTTTTTAATTCCTTTTCTTTTGGGGTTCCCTTCAGCTTTTTCTCCATAATGGGATACCATATCCAATAGAAGCACCAAAAGGCGATCACCCAGCTCACGGCATAGGCAAAGAAAAATTGAAAATCCATTCTGCCACCCAGAGTAACCTTTCTGTATTCGGTTTCCGCGTACATCAGCACGCAACCAATCCCAATCAGAAAGTAGAGGGGGCGAGGAAGGCGAGGCTCACAGAGCCATTTCCATAGCTTTCCCATACGTTTTCGCTCTGTTAACCGATCAGTCGCACAATGCCACTCACCAAAAAGGCATACACGGCAACGATGAAGCAACAAATAACGGCAGCGTTGCAGGCATCCTCGGTGGGGTCATTCTTCTTTCCGTTTACCGAGGGACGGATCACCCGATAGAGACACCACACGGAAACAAGGATCAAGGCGCTGAGCAACCAATAGGTGGCATCCAGCGTGCCTCCGAGGTTATATCTGCGGTACTCGGCATAGGCATGGGGCAGAGCCGCCAAAATTGCAACAAAAAGGTACGCCTTTGGGTTTTTCACGGGCTGAGGAGGTTGCTTTTGAGTGGACATTGCTGAATTCTCCTTTTTAAATTTTCTCCATTCTACACCATTTTTCCAAATTTGTCAAGATTTTTTTTTAATCCGAACCGATGATACGAAAAAACCACAGAAGCCTATTGACTTTTCATATCGGTTGTGCTACACTAATTTCAATAAAATTGGAAAGGATGTGTCAACGATGTATCAATTAAAGCTGGGAAAATCCATTGGGTTCCCCCGCCACATGGTGGTAGACGCCGTTCGCGAGGCTGTGGAAAACAGCTTTGACGCTGTGGATCTGGATATCTGCACCCTCCGCAAGGATCGCGAGCTGGAGCTGGAGGAGGAAAAGCATCTTGGCTTTGCCCTGGAAACGGTTCGCCGCTCGGGATTGATCCTCAACGGCATCCATATCTCCTTTGGTGCCCTTTGGAATTTCGCCAATCCGAACGAATCCCTCCGCCGCGGCGCCGTTGAAAATCTGCGCGCCATTCTCCCCACCCTGGAGGCGTACTCTCCCCGATGCTACGTGATTCACGGCAGCCGCGAGCCAATTTCCAACGAGGAGCGCCCCGTTCAGCTTGACGCGCTTCATCGCTCTCTTGTGGAGCTGACCGCCCTCACATCCACCCCCATTGCGTTGGAGGCGCTTCCCCGCACCTGCCTGTTCAACACCTCCGCCGAGGGGATCGCCATTGTTGATGCCGTTCCCGGTGTGCGGGTGTGCGTTGACGTCAACCACTTTTTGAAGGAGGATCCCTGCGACGCGATCCTCGCGCTGGGCAACCGTATCATCACCACCCATATTTCCGACTACGACTTTATCGACGAGCGGCATTTGCTCCCCGGAGAAGGAAAAATCGACTGGATGCGTCTGATCGCCGCCTTTGAAGCCATCGGCTACAACGGTATTTTCAACTACGAGATTGGCAAAGCCACCGCAAAGGAGATCAAAGAAAACTACGACCGCCTATTCGCGGAATACAACCGTCGGAAATAAAAGGTACGCCAAGGGGCGTCTTCCGTAAAGCAGGTTTTAATCTCCCTGCGAGATCCGAACGGCGTTGCCGTTCGCCCTTCGGGTTTCGACTGCGTCCGCCCGTGTCATTCTGAGCGAAGCGGAGCGGAGTCGAACTGCGAAGCAGCACCGAGCAAAGCGAAGGTAGAATCTCGAGCGGACTCCGCTCAAGATGACACGCAGGGGGCAACACCTTCCGAAAAAATAACAAAAGGAGTACGAGCAATTTTGTTCGTACTCCTTTTCACACGTCCTTGCCTGCAAGGTATAGTGTGTTACACCTTATAAGTGTACTGTCAGGCGGTAACATAGCCTTCCTCCGGGAGGAAGGTGGCACGCGGAGCGTGACGGAAGGAGCCCGCGCGACTTTGGATTTGTACTGATTATATCGCAACGCGCTCTCCCTCACCCGACTTCGTCGGGAGCTCCCTCCCGGAGGGAGCCTTTGATTTGTGCGTCCCGAAAGTTTGTCTTCTTTTCCTGACAAGCACTGCTTTTTGTGGGCACAGCGAAGCCCCGCATGAAGCGGGGCGAGGATTACGCTTCCTTTTGTTTGGTAACAATCAACGCTTTTACACGTTCGCATAGTTTTATAAATTTCGGATGATCACGAAGCGGTTCAAAATCATTTCCGTTGAGAATATCATAATATTCGCTTGGAAATATGCAATAGCAAGTGCTCATGCCATTCATTTCAGTGAAAATATAGATAAATCGTTCTTCGGGACTGTCGGGATTATTATTACGATTCAGACAAGCTTCTTTGGCTCGCCATTCCATTCCGTCAATAAAACGGCAGGATGTCGGCAATACGACCTCATCTGTAATCATCATTGTATCCTCTAACAGCTTTACTACAGCTTCTATTTTCGAAAGAGCCTCGTCTT
>SVSC01000138.1 GCA_015064525.1 Oscillospiraceae bacterium | reverse complement strand
GGTCGGGAATAAATACCATGTCGCTCTTTTCCACCACGGCGTAGCCATAGTTGGAAGCATCAAAGCCGATGCCGCTCTTCATGGTGTCCTCGGAGAAGTTCTCCGCGGGAATGGTGACGTGGCGGTACTGACCGTTGATATCCACCATTTTAAAATCTACCATCCGAATGTTGTTTTCTTTGATGAGCTTGAGAATGTCCTGAACGCTTTTCGACATAAGCCTTTCCTCCGTTTCTTTCGGTGATTCGATTATACCATTTTTTTTATTCCTTGTCAATACTTCTTTGACCGTTATCGCCCGCTGTCTTGCATTTTCTGATAATTTGTGGTATAATGAGCGTGACCTTTTCCGCGCCGATTGCGATTAGATAGGTGAAGGGACACAGAAAAGGAGGCGCCATATGGATGACAAAACCATTGTGAAGCTCTTTTTCGCGCGGGATGAGCGCGCAATTGGAGAGACTCGTAAAAAATACGGCGGCTACTGCTATTCCATTGCCCGCTCGATCCTCCGCTCTCATGAGGACGCCGAGGAATGTGTGGCGGACGCCTATCTCGCCGCCTGGAATGCCATTCCCCCCACAAACCGAATCCGCTCTCGGGCTTTCTCGGAATGCTCACCCGCAGAATCTCGCTGGATCGCCGCCGCCGTCTCTCGGCAAAGCGCAGGGGCGGAGATACCGTAACCGTCTCCTTTGAGGAGCTGGAGGAGTGTATCCCAAACGGCGAGGGGCTCTATGACAGCATGGACACGCAGGCGCTTTCTCACCTGCTGAATGACTTTTTGAAGGGTCTTTCCCAAACCCAGCGCAATATTTTTCTGCGACGCTACTGGTATTTCGACACCGTGGAGCAGATTGCCCATTGCTACGGGTTCAGCGTCAGCCGCGTGAAAATGATCCTGAAGCGCGCCCGCGACAAGCTGAAAATCGAATTGGAAAAGGAGGGGTTTCAACCGTGAAATCCAAAAAATTACAGGACGCATTGGAATGGATCGATCCCAAGCTGGTCACCGGCGCCGCGCAGCCTCCGTTTTGGAGAACGCGCAGAGGTCGCGCCACGCTTTCTGCCGTTGCCGCTCTGCTTGTGATCGCCATCGGGCTGAGCGCGCTGATGGGAAGCGGTATTTTGAGGCTCGATCACAACCAAACGGAGGCACCGCCCCCTATCGCAATCCCCCCCACCGCAACCTACCGCGAAGACTTCACCCTTTGGAAAAGTCAGCTCATGAGCGCTATGACCGCTCACGAGGTAGGAGATCCCATGTCCTTTTTCCTCGCCACCACCATCCCCGAATTTTTGTTAAGCGAGGATTCGGAAAACCTCATTTACTCCCCCGTTAGTCTTTATTTGGCGCTTGCTATGCTTGCCGAGGCCGCAAACGGCAACACCCGCGAGGAAATTCTCACCATTCTGGGATGCCCCGATATGGAAAGCCTGCGAAATCAGGTGGAGGCCATTTGGAGCCGCAATCAGCTGAACACAGAATGCGAAAAAAAGAGCCTCGGCGGCTCTCTTTGGCTTAATCGCACCCTCACCTATCACGAGCAGGCGCAGCAGCTTCTCACAAGCCGTCACCACGCGCAGGTTCACGTTGGCGAAATGGGCTCCGAGGAGATGAACCAAGCCTTCCGCTCCTGGATCAACGAGCAAACAGGCGGTCTGCTTTCCAACTATGTGGATCAGCTGTCCCTCCCCTCAGACACGGCATTGGCGCTGGTGTCTACCCTCTTTTTGAAGTCGGGCTGGACTTCAAAGTTCAGCGAAGGTAGAACCGCGCAGGAGGTTTTTCACGCCCCCGATGGGGATATCACCACCGCTTTTATGAACAAAACCGACGTTGACACCTACTATTGGGGCAACGGCTTCACCGCCTCCCAAAAGTCTCTGATGGCGGGCGGCAGTATGTTCCTGATCCTCCCCGACGAGGGAATCGACCCAAAATCCCTTTTGGTGGACGGCGAGCTGCTCTCCTTCCTGCTCACCGCGGGAATCTCGGGCAAGTGGGAAAACCGCGAGACGGTTCAGCTTCACCTCTCCCTGCCCAAATTCGACGTTTCCTCTCAGCTGAATATGATCGACGGGCTACAGCATCTTGGCATGACCTCCTGCTTCTCCCCCACCGATGCCGATCTCTCGTCCCTTTTGAACGGCACTCCCGCGTTCGTTGACAAGGTGCTTCACGCCGCCCGCGTGGCGGTTGACGAGGAGGGCGTGGTCGCCTCCGCCTACACCGTGATCCTTGCCCCCGAGGGCGCTGCCCCCCCAAAAAAAGAGATAACCATGGTGTTCGACCGTCCCTTCCTGTTCATGATCACCGACACCGAGGGTCTGCCTCTGTTCGTTGGTACGGTTTATCGCCCTTAAGTGGAGTTCGCTTCGGGAGGAAGGGATGGCTGGCGGGCGGGCAAGTCCGGTGGGCAAGCCCACTTTCCAAACTCGGCGGGCAAGCCCGCTTTCAAGGATCGACGTTCGTTCAGTTAAAATTTGATTATTCCGTCCCCGAGAATGAAATTTTATCTGTTTCCAAAACGGTTCAAATAATCTAACATCATGGAGCGGATGGGGTGGCGGGACCCAGCCGCTTGCGGCAGCTATTGCTTGCCCAGCGTACCGCGGAAAAGCGACATAAAACAAAAGTGAGTGCCGCCAAGTAAAGCGACACTCAACAAATCACCTACGGGAAGTTCTTGGAGGTTTGGAACCTTCTTTCAAGAAGGTTCCAAAAGTCCCAAGTCCCCAAACCAGTCTAACTTCTTCCCAAAAGGTTCCAAAAATCCCAAATCCCCTAAACTCAACTAACTCCCCCAAACAAACTCCAAGGCTCACCGATCGGATCAAAATGCAGCACGTCCTTGGTTTTACACACCTCAGAGGGCAGGGTGATCCGATGGCAAACCAAGCAGATTCCCTCCCCCTCATTTGCGGGACGTGGACTTCCGCCGTAGCGTCGGTCACCGTAGATCGGCAGTCCTCGCGAGGAGAACTGCACGCGAATCTGGTGGGTTCTCCCCGTGATCGGCTCCACCTCCACGAGCGACAGAGGTTTCCCCTCGTTGGTGTATGCCGTTTTCAGCGGGCGGTACCGCAAAAGCGCTTCCTTCACACCGCGACGCATTTTTTTTACAGGATAGCTCTTGTTTTTCGTTCTGTCAAAATAGAGCAGATCCCGCATCTCACCCGCCTCGGAGAGTTCTCCCTCCACCAACGCAAGGTAGCGCTTCTCCAAGCGATGCTCCTGCGCCGCTTTGGAAAGCAAAGCCGCGCAGGCAGGGGTTTTGGCGTAGAGAATGACGCCACCAACCCCGCGATCCAATCGGTGAATAACACCAATATATCCCCCGTTCCGCTCCGCCAACAGATTGCCCAGTCCCTTGCCGTCCTCCGACACCTCGGATACCAGCATCGGCGGCTTTTCCACGGCAATCCAATCCTTTGTTTCCGCTATGATCTTCATTTTTTGTCCCCTTTTCCGTAAATTCACCTTTCAGGAGTTACTATGCAAGACCTTTACTGTTCGTCTCAATTGCTGACTGCTCTGTCACCGCTTCCCCACCCAAGCGTTTTTGTGTTTGAGGAGATCGACTCCACCAATTTAGAAGCGCGACGTCGATTTTTGGAGGGCGACTGCGGCTACACCCTTCTGCTTGCCAACCGTCAAACGGCAGGACGCGGTCGGTTGGGGCGATCCTTTCATTCCCCAAGCGCGGGAATCTACCTCTCGCTTTTGGCGCCCGTTGATCCGAATACGCTCGTCTCCTCGGTCAGCGTCACCTGCGCCGCCTCGGTTGCCGTGAGGCGCGCCATTTCAGACACCACAGGCAAACAAACCCAGATCAAGTGGGTGAACGACCTCTACCACAACGGAAAGAAGGTCTGCGGCATTCTCACCGAGGCTGTGACCATAGGGGATCGTGCCGCTTTGATCGTTGGCATCGGGATCAATCTGCGCCCCACCAACTTTCCCGACGACCTGCAACAGATCGCGGGTAGCCTGAACGAAACAACCGTTTCTCGAACCACCGTGGTGTCCTCGCTTCTGCACCACCTGATCCCCTTTCTCACCAATCCCTCCGACCACAGCTGGCTCGAGGACTACCGCTCCGCGTCCTGCGTGCTGGGTAAGCCCGTGTCCTGGACGGAAAATGGCGTCACCCAAACGGGAACCGCCCTCTCAATCCATGAGGACGGCGCCCTCTCCGTTCGCGACAACAGCGGCTCCCTCCACCTCCTCCGCACAGGAGAAATCTCCCTTCGCGCGTTGGAAAACTGAGGTGGTTAGTTAATTAGAGCTATTTTACACTTGTGGAACCTTCTTGTAAGAAGGTTCCACACCTCCAAGAACTTTCTCGTAGGGGTTGGTTTGGAGTTTGTGATACATGGCGGTTCGGTCTATCGTTTTATGCCGCCTATCTGCGGTACGCTGATCGAGCAATAGCTGCCGCAAGCGGCTGGGTCCCGCCACCCCATCCGCTCCATGATGTTAGTGAAATTGAACTGTTTTGGAAACAGATGGTATCTCATTCTCGGGGACGGTACGAACGAATTTTAGCTAAACGAGAGTCGACTTTTGAAAGCGGGCTTGCCCGCCCGCCACCCAAAACGCTCCATAAGGTTAGATTGTTTGAACTGTTTTGGAAACAGATAAAATTTCATTCTCGGGGACGGTATCAAGGAATTTAATCTATACGAAGGTCGAGTTTGAAAAGCGGGCTTGCCCGCCCACCACCCAAAACGCTCCATAAGGTTAGACTGTTTGAACTGTTTTGGAAACAGATAAAATTTCATTCTCGGGGACGGTATAATCAAATTTTAACTGAACGAACGTCGATCCTTGAAAGCGGGCTTGCCCGCCGAGTTTGGAAAGTGGGCTTGCCCGCCCTTCTTTCAAGAAGGTTCCAAAATCCATCCTTCCGAAATGAACTCCCCAAAGAATGAGCAGAAAATCGGCAGAGAGCAATAGAGCTTCACTCTTAAGGACAGTTTTGTAGCACATTACCTACCGACAAGAAATGAATATGGATTTTTCTATTGTTCCTAACGTGATAATGGAAAAACAGAAGCCGCAAATTGATTTTCTG
>SVSC01000137.1 GCA_015064525.1 Oscillospiraceae bacterium | reverse complement strand
CCTATGACGAATATTTATCAATAACTACTAACACAGAAAAAAGCAATTAACAGACAAACTCAAGCTAAAAAGGTACAGACGTTTTTGATGTCTGTACCTTTTCTATTGGTGCGGGTAAGAGGACTTGAACTCTCCACAAGCACCGCACAAAATGTGGCGGTAATCCAAAATTTATCTTGCGCGGTGCTACGTGGCAGCCTTTGCAAGCAAAGACTGCGCGTGGAGAACCGTCAGCTTTTATCAACACGAAAAAAGAAAAGACCAAAGCTTACGGCTTGATCTTTTCTTTTTTGGTGCGGGTAAGAGGACTTGAACCTCCACGAAGTTGCCCCCACTAGAACCTGAATCTAGCGCGTCTGCCAATTCCGCCATACCCGCATATTGAGTGGTGTTCTTATCAGAACGTTACAATTATACCACAGATCAATGGCTTTGTCAATAGCTTTTTGAAAGTTTTTTAAGGTTTTTGAAAAGTTTTTTGTCTCTTTTTCGTTTTCAATTCTTTTCGGAGAAGCGCATGGAAAATGCGCTCGCGCGGCTTGGCTCCATGCCACAAACGGCAAGGAAAGGCAAGCCGCGCGAGCGCTCGGGAAGGGATCGGCGGTTGCCGATCTCCAACGGAGGATTATTTTCTGTCGGAACGGTTTCCTCCGCGGAGCGTGAAGCTTTTTGGCAGCGTGTATTCCATCAGCACCTTGAATTTCACGCCAAAGGCATCCACCTCCTGCGCGCCCTTCTTCTTTTGCGGAATCCGATCCATCAGGCAGGAAAGACCGTATGCCGCCAAGGGGATCATCAGGATCAGGTAGGGAATGATATACTGGGATTTTGCCTCGCAGATCAGGTGATAGAGAAAGCCTCCGAGAATCACCGTTGGGATCAGCACGTCCTCTATGCGGCGTTTTTTCAGCAGACAAAGCACACCGTAGGTTGCCATCACGTAGGTCATCTGCTGGAAGAGGTTCATCCACGCCTTCACGCGGTATTCGCCCTCTCCGCAGATCCATTCTGCCAGACTGCCCATATCCTTGTAGCGCCCTCGCACCTGATTGGTCCAGATGCTCTGACAGCTGGGCTCATTCCATTGACTCTTGGTTTTCTCCGCGAAAAAGGCGTTGGTGTAGTGAGGATCTCTCCGCAATTCCGCCACTCTTTCCCGAATGGCTTGCAGGGAGCGTTCATTGGCAACGTCATGATCCATGCCGCTGTCGCGGAAGTTGATCACGGTGTAATTCACGTCATACCATCCCGGGGCAATATACGCCTCGTTGATGCCCATTGCCGCCCAGGAGGACATGGGAATCCCCTTGCCGAAATCCAACTCAAAACGATTTTCGTAGTGCTTTTGTACGCCTGCGGGGATTCCCCACACCGACAGCACCGACAGAAAAATGCAGACCAAGCCCGAAAAGCTGAATTTTCGGAGCAGCCGCAAGCAGAGCAGGATCAAAATGGCGATAAAGACGATGGTGAAATTCTTTTTCACCGCAACGCCCGCGCCGATGAACAGCGCCGCTGCCATGCCGTGGAGCCAATCCCAACCCGTGCCGCGCATGGCGAGGATCTGCCAAAGGGCAAGGGAAGCGAGCATGAGCCCGGGGATCGTTCCGTAGGTGAAGGAGCAGAAAAGAACGGGAGGGAGACAGACCGCAAAGAGCAGAGCTGTCATTTTGTAGACCTTGCCGTTTCCCCAAAGGGCTCTCACCGAGCGTAGCAGAGCAAAATAGGTGACTGCGAGACAGAGAACGTTTGCGATCTCAATGGAGAGATAATTGTCCTCGGTTCCCAGCAGGCGGATCAGCCCCTCGCTGTACAGCACGTAGCCCAGCTGGAAGGGAAACCGCTTGAAATAAACAGATGCCAGCCCTGAGGCGTCGCCCTTGGAGGCGAGGTATGCCGCGTTGGAAACAATTTGAGAATCATGGGTGGGGGCAGATTGTGAGGACAAAATGAAGATCACGCCAAACGCGGTCACCCCCAGAAGGCAGACCGCCGTAATCAGCGGCGCGGGGATCCGTTCGGTCACCCGCATCCACAAAAACGCCACGCCCACCGAAAGCGCCAGCAGAAGCACGTTTTTCAGATAGTTGTCCACGTGGGTATCCACGTTCTCCTGGGCAGGATTGTTGAGGTTCATATCCACCGTTTCGGTCATGGCGACCGACGACAGATAAAACAGCGTGATCAGCAGGAGCAGAAGGGCAACGGCAACGCAAAAGGAAGCAAATTTTCCAAGGAAGCCGCGCTCGCCCTCGGGCTCGTAGAGATATCCGTTATCCACGGGTCAGATCCTCCTTTCGGGAATGGAGATGCTTTCGATTCAGCTCTCCGAGGTTAGGCTAAGTGTGGGGAGATCCTTGGCGCTTCCGTAGGTCTGCATGGCATGCTCGCACACGCGGCGCAGCTCCTCGCAGGTGGTGTTGGCAACACACACACGCTTGGCAGACGTTGCCCCAATGGCGCGGAAGAGCCCGTCGGCATAGTCGCGCAGGCTCGCGGCGTCCTGTTTGTTGACCGAGACGGCGCGGGCGGTTGTTGCGTCGGTTTTCAGCACGAAAAAGGTGGGGAGATTGGAAAGGACAGGCTCAAACATAGCGCGAGGCTTCAGTCCTTGGGTGGAGAGGATCAGGGTAATCCCCGCCGCACGCCCCTTTTGGGTCAGACGCATCATCGCGGAGGCAAGCTCGTTGGATGCCTTGGAGAACAGCTCCATAGGCTCATCCACCAGCACCATCAGGCGGGACATCCGTTGAGACTCCCGCTCGTTGAATTCCCTGAAGCTGCGCAGGTTTGCCTCCGCCAGACGGTCGAAGCGGTTTTCCATTTCGGCAACCGCGCCCTGCAGGAGCGTGACGGCATCCTCCGCGGTTCTTGCCACCGGGCAGGCAAGGAAGGGACAGCCATCCAATTCCCACATTGCTTTGGAAACCACAGCCACGCGCAGCTGCTCGGGAGTGGTGGTGCAAAGGAGGGAGGTGAGGATGGTGTTCAGAAGGGTGGTTTTTCCCGAGCCGCTGTTTCCGAGGATCAGCATATGGGGGAGCTTGCTCAGCTGCGCGTAAACGGGAGCACCAAAGCTGTCAATGCCAAGCGCGAAGGCATCGGGGGCGAGGAAACTTTGCATGTCGGGAAGCGTCAAAAGCTCCTTCAGGGAAGCCTCGCTGCTCTGCTTGTTGGGAATTTCGTAATGACAGGTGTAGCCGTCAAGGAAGGCGCGAACCATGCCGCGCTCCAGCCCCTCGGTGAGCAGATTGGCAATGCCGAGAACCGCTTTTTGGGTCGAACGGGGACTATTCGCAAAGGAGACGGATACCGTTGTGACCGCGGGGCTTGTGCTGTAAACGGCTTCCCGAATCGGCAATTTGGCATCTGTGATGATTTGCACCGTCTTTTCCAGCAGCCCATAGCCATCGGTGTTGAGGCTTGTCTCGGGCGCGTCGTTCAGCAGAGCAACGGCGGCGGGGCAGACGACGGTTTTCTGAGAGGACTCGGGCTGATATTGGGTTTTCAGCTGTTGGCAGAGCTGCTCGATTTTGTCATCGCTGACGTAAGCTCCCTGCAAACGGAGGGGAGCTTGGTCGCCTGCAACCTGCAGCAGCATATCGCCTCTTCCCAGCAGTTGCTCGGCGCCCTTTCGGTCCAGAATGCGGCGGGAGTCCACTACGGTGGGAACCGAGAAGGCGATGCGCGTGGTAATGCCCGCAAGGATCAAGCCCGAAAGAACGTCCGTGGTGGGGCGCTGGGTTCCCAGAATGAGGTGTATTCCAACGTCCCCGCAGGAAACGATCCTGCAAACGGCTTCCTCCAGCTCTTCCTTGATCGAAAACATCAGATCGGCAAGCTCGTCCACAACAACCAGTACCCTCGGCAGCTTTTGAAGGGTGTAGTCGTTGATCGACGCCACGCCCGCCTTCTCAAGCAGCTGTTTCCGACTCTTTGCAAGCTCGGCGACCTTTTCCAACGCCGCAAGCGTTTCCTTGGGGGTGTTGAGGATCGGACTCATCAGATGTGGGCAGCTCCGAAAGGCGGAAAAATCCACCCGCTTGGGGTCCACCAGCAGCAATTGCAGCTCATTCGGGGTGTTGCGGGTGAGCATGGAGGCGAGAATGGAATAGATCGTTACCGATTTGCCCATTCCCGTGGCGCCCGCGACGATCATGTGGCGGTGCTTATTGAGGGAGCCGATCACAGGCTTGCGGGAAACGTCGCAGCCCAACACAAAGCTCTCGTTGGACGGGGCGTTGAGAAATTCCTCAGA
The DNA here is from genome assembly GCA_015064525.1 of Oscillospiraceae bacterium. GTDB lineage: Bacteria > Bacillota > Clostridia > Oscillospirales > CAG-272 > UMGS1865. Next base: position 948 of record SVSC01000137.1, on the reverse strand, counting down.
CTGCAAAAGCTCCTCCAGCTCGACCACCTCGCGGCGTCGGTTGGGAATTTGAAGGGCGAAGGCGCCGTTTTTCAAGGGAAGGACGGGAATCGACTGCACCGCCAGCTCCAATTTCATTTCGAGAACGAGCGCTTCCAGTCTTTTGGCGCCAATCTTTTTTGCGGGGGCTACGGTAACCTCGGTGAAGGTGTGTCCAACCGTGGCGGAGACGGCATCTGCGTGGATGCCGTTTTTCTCCAGAAACGCGGTTACCTGCTCCTCGGCTTCGTGGGGATCAATGGGAGGCTCTTCTTTTTGAGGCTTCGCATCAAGGGAAAAATTCATATCGGAGTCCGAGCCGAAGAGGTCGGGCAGCTCCTCGTCGTTGAACAAAAGGATATCATTTTCGGGGAGGTTCATTTTGTGGTCTCCTTTTCTGTGTGAGGGTAGGGATTATTCCGGTGTATTCTCTTGATTGTCGCCGCCCGAAGCGAATTGCTCAAGGAATTGCTCGGGGGAGATCAGAATGGCGCGAGGCTTGGCTCCGTCGGCAGGGCCCACAAAGCCCTCCTCCTCCATGCGGTCGATCAGCTTAGCGGCGCGGCTGTAGCCGATGCTGAGCTTTCTCTGAAGCAGGGAGGTGGAAACGCGCTTTTCATCCAAGCAGATGCGAAGGGCGGAAACGTACTTATCGTCGCCGTCTCCACCGCCGCCTCCTGCGGAAACGGAGGCTTCCTCAGAGCGGCCCTTTTTATTGCCGCACATTGCGGAGTATTCCCGCATCTTGGAGGTGAAGGCTTCGTTGTAAACGGCGGTTCCGTTGGTGGTGCGGATAAACTCGCAAATATGCTCCACCTCATCGGAGGAAACGAAGGCTCCCTGCAAACGGGTGGGCTTCATGGCGCCGATGGGGTTGAAAAGCATATCTCCCTTACCCAGCAGCTTCTCGGCGCCCGCAAAGTCCAGAAT
>SVSC01000136.1 GCA_015064525.1 Oscillospiraceae bacterium | reverse complement strand
AAGCGTCCCGACAGAGACAACGTGATCGACGGTTACATCAACCGCAACGAGGAGGACGTTTGTGCCGACGGAATTTGGCAAAAGTACTTTAAAACGCAGCCTCAGCCCCTTACCGACGAGGAGATCCGCGCGTACCTTGCCTCCATCGACGGCGTGGCTCTGGGCTCAGACGCATTCTTCCCCTTCGACGACAACATTGAAAGAGCCAAGAGAAGCGGCGTGAAATACATTGCCGAGCCCGGTGGATCCATCCGCGACGACGTGGTGATTGATTGCTGCAATAAATACGGTATGACCATGGCGTTCACCAAGATGCGTCTCTTCCACCATTGATTGTTGAAAGCGAAAGGAGAATCTATCCCATGTTTTTTGAAAAGCTGAGTCAATTCGACCCCGAGGTATATGCCTCCTGCGAGAGAGAGCTGAAGCGTCAGCAACACAACATTGAGCTGATCGCCTCCGAGAACATCGTTTCCGAGGCAGTTCTTCTGGCGGCGGGAACCATCCTCACCAATAAATATGCCGAGGGCTATCCCTCCAAGCGCTACTATGGCGGCTGTGTCTATGTGGACGAGGTGGAGGAGATCGCTCGCGAGAGAGCGAAGAAGCTCTTTGGAGCCGAGCATGCCAACGTGCAGCCTCACAGCGGAGCAAACGCCAATCTGGCTGTGTTCTTCGCTCTGCTGCAGCCCGGTGACACGGTGCTTTCCATGAGCCTTGCGCATGGCGGACATCTTTCTCACGGCTCTCCCGTGAATATTTCGGGCAAGTATTTCAACATCGTTCCTTATTTTGTGGATGACGATACCCAAACCATTAACTATGAAGCGGTTCGCGCTCTGGCGCTGGAGAACAAGCCCAAGCTGATTCTGGCGGGCGCCAGCGCATACCCCAGAACCATTGATTTCAAGAAATTCCGTGAGATTGCCGACGAGGTTGGCGCCTACCTGATGGTGGATATGGCGCATATCGCCGGTCTTGTGGCGGCAGGCGTTCATGAGAGCCCCGTTCCTTATGCCGACGTTGTCACCACAACTACCCATAAAACCCTGAGAGGTCCCCGCGGAGGTCTGATCCTTTGCCGCGAGGCGTTGGCAAAGCAGATTGACAAGGCTGTGTTCCCCGGAACGCAGGGAGGTCCCCTCATGCACATCATTGCCGCTAAGGCGGTTGCCTTTGGTGAGGCTCTAACCGAGGAATTCAAGGACTATCAGAGAAAAATCGCCGCCAATGCCAAGGTGCTTTCCGAGGCGCTGATCAAGAAGGGCTTCAAGCTGGTTTCGGGAGGCACCGATAACCACCTGATGCTCCTGGATCTGCAGGGAACGGGCATCACGGGGAAGGAGCTGGAGCATCGTTTGGATGAGGTGCATATCACCGCCAACAAGAACGCGGTTCCCAACGATCCCGAAAGCCCCTTTGTCACCAGCGGTGTACGCATCGGCACGCCTGCCGTAACCTCCAGAGGCTTCGGTGCCGAGGAGATGGAGAAGATCGCGGGCTTTATTGCCGACGTAACCTTTGACTATGAAAACAGCCGCGAGCGCGTTTGCCGCGAGGTAATCGAGCTTTGCGAAAAATTCCCGATTTACAACGATTGAGGAGACAGACTATGAAGCTGATGGTTGTTGGCGGTGGCGGTAGAGAACACGCCATCATCAAGAAACTGAAGGAGAACCCCAACGTGGCAAAAATCTATGCGCTTCCCGGCAACGGCGGTATCGCCGCCGATGCCGAGTGCGTGAAGATCGCCGCCACCGACGTGAACGCCATTGTGGCGTTTGCGGTGGAGAATCGGATTGATTACGCCGTGGTTGCCCCCGACGATCCGTTGGTATTGGGCTGTGTGGATGCGCTGGAGGAGCAGGGGATTCCTTGCTTCGGTCCCCGCGCCAATGCGGCGATAATCGAGGGAAGCAAGGTTTTCTCCAAAAATCTCATGAAAAAATACGGTATTCCCACTGCGGAATACGAGGTGTTCGATCGCATGGAGGCGGCGCTGGCTTATTTGGAAACCGCGCCCATTCCCACGGTGATCAAGGCGGATGGCTTGGCGCTGGGGAAGGGCGTGATCATTGCTCAGACTCGCGAGGAGGCAAAGGCTGCCGTGGTTTCCATGATGCAGGAAAAGACGTTCGGTAAGAGCGGCGACCGCGTGGTGATTGAGGAATTCCTCACAGGCCCCGAGGTTTCGGTGCTGTCCTTTACCGACGGCAGGACCGTAGTTCCCATGGTGTCCTCCATGGATCACAAGCGGATCGGAGATAACGACACCGGGTTGAACACGGGAGGCATGGGAACGGTGGCTCCCAATCCCTACTACACCGAGGAGATCGCCGAGCTTTGCATGGAGCAGATTTTCCTGCCCACCGTGCGCGCCATGGCAGAGGAGGGAAGACCCTTCAAGGGTTGCCTCTACTTCGGATTGATGCTCACCCCCAAGGGACCCAAGGTAATCGAATATAACTGTCGCTTCGGTGATCCCGAAACGCAGGTTGTCCTGCCCCTTCTGGAGAGCGATCTGCTCACCGTGATGCAAGCGGTCACAGAGGAGCGACTGGCGGAAACCGAGGTCAAATTCGGAAAGGGAAGCGCTGCCTGCGTGATTATGGCGTCGGGAGGCTATCCCACGTCCTATCAAAAGGGCTTTGCGATTGATCTTCCCGAAAATCTCGGCGAGGAGGTCTACGTTGCGGGAGCGGAACTGCGAGAGGGCAGGCTTTGCACCTCGGGAGGACGTGTTTTGGGGGTAACAGCCGTGAGAGATACCCTGAAGGAGGCGCTGGATGCCTCTTATCGGGCAGTCAAGCAGATTACCTTTGAGGGCGCGTACTACAGAAACGATATCGGTGCGAGAGCCCTTCGCGCCAAGGAGGCAGACTGAAATGGTTTACAGAGTTTACGTTGAAAAGAAAAAGGAATTGGCAAACGAGGCGAAGGCGCTGTTGTCGGATGTCCGCTCCCTTCTGGGAATCAAGGCGCTTACCGACGTTCGGGTGATCAACCGCTACGATGCCGAAAATATTACCGAGGAGCTGTTTGCGTATGCGAAGCAAACGGTGTTCTCCGAGCCCCAGCTGGATATTGTTACCGAGGAGCCCGAGCTTTCGGGCGCAACGGTATTCGCGGTTGAGTTTCTCCCCGGTCAGTTCGACCAGAGAGCCGATTCCGCAGCGCAATGCATCCAGATCATTTCCACGGGAGACCGCCCCTTGGTGCGCACCGCAAAGGTTTACGCACTTTACGGGGAGCTGACCGAGGCACAGCTTGCGGAAATCAAGAAGTACGTGATCAACCCCGTGGAGGCAAGAGAGGCTGCTCTTGAAAAGCCCGAAACCCTGAAAATGTCCTATGACATTCCCACCACGGTGCAAACCATGGAGGGCTTCACCGCTCTCACCAGAGCCGATCTGGAGGAGTTTATTCGCAAATACGGTCTGGCAATGGACATTGACGATATCCTGTTCTGTCAGGCATACTTCCAAAAGGAGGGCAGAGATCCCACCATCACCGAGATCCGCATGATCGACACCTACTGGTCGGATCACTGCCGCCACACCACCTTTGGCACCATCATCGACAAGGTGGAGTTTGAGGACGCGCTTCTGCAAAAGACCTATGAGGACTATCTGGCAACCAGAGCCGAGCTGAACCGCACCAAGCCCATCTGCCTGATGGATCTTGCCACCGTTGCCGTGAAATACCTGAAGGTGAACGGAAAGCTGGAAAAGCTGGACGAATCCGAGGAAATCAACGCCTGCACGGTGAAGATCAACGTGGAGGTGGATGGCGTGGTGGAGCCTTGGTTGCTCCTCTTTAAGAACGAGACCCACAACCATCCCACCGAGATCGAGCCCTTCGGCGGCGCGGCAACCTGCATTGGCGGCGCGATCCGCGATCCGCTGTCCGGGCGTTCCTACGTCTACGGCGCTATGCGCGTAACGGGCGCGGCTGATCCGCTGGTTCCCGTGAGCGAGACCATCAAGGGCAAGCTCCCGCAAAGAAAGATTGTTACCACCGCGGCGGCAGGCTACTCCTCCTACGGTAATCAGATCGGTCTGGCAACCGGTATCGTGGATGAGCTTTACCATCCCGGTTATGCGGCAAAGCGTATGGAGATCGGCGCGGTGATCGCGGCGGCTCCCGCGGAGAACGTTCGTCGAGAGGTTCCCGCGCCCGGTGACGTGGTGATCCTGCTGGGCGGCAGCACGGGACGGGACGGCTGCGGCGGCGCAACCGGATCCTCCAAATCTCACACGGCGCAATCGCTGGAAACCTGCGGCGCCGAGGTGCAAAAGGGTAACGCGCCCGAGGAAAGAAAACTGCAGCGTCTCTTCCGCAACCCCGAGGCAACTCGCATGATCAAGCGCTGCAACGACTTTGGCGCGGGTGGCGTTTCGGTTGCCATTGGCGAATTGGCAGACGGACTGGAGATCGATCTGAACGCGGTTCCCAAGAAATACGAGGGTCTGGACGGCACCGAGCTTGCGATCAGCGAATCGCAGGAGCGTATGGCTGTGGTGATCGAAAAGGAGAACGTGGAGGCATTCCTGGCGCTTGCCGATTCCGAGAACCTGCAGGCTTGCCCCGTTGCCGAGGTAAAGGCAGAGAAGAGACTGACCATGCATTGGAATGGTCAGACCATTGTGGATATCAGCCGCGAGTTCCTGAACTCCAACGGCGCTGAAAAGCACATCAACGTGGTGGCAAGCAAGCCTCAGTCCTATAACAAGACTGTTACCGGTGGCTTTGCCGAGAATTACCGCGCATTGGCGGCAGATTTGAACGTTTGCTCCAAAAGAGGGCTTTCCGAGCGCTTCGATTCTACCATCGGCGCAGGCACGGTTCTGATGCCCTTTGGCGGTAAGAATCAGCTCACCCCCATTCAGAGCATGGTGCAAAAAATCTCGGTTGAGAAAAAGCACACCAACGATTGCTCGCTCATGTCCTGGGGCTATAATCCCTTTATTACCGAAAAGAGCCCTTATCACGGTGCGTATCTTGCCGTTGTGGAATCGGTTGCCAAGCTGATTGCAACGGGTGCCGCGTTCGAGGACGTTTATCTGACCTTCCAGGAATATTTTGAAAAGCTGGGCAAGGATGCTCGCCGTTGGGGCAAGCCTCTGTCTGCTCTGCTGGGCGCCTTCCGCGCGCAAAAGGAGCTTGGTATTGGCTCCATCGGCGGCAAGGACTCCATGAGCGGCTCCTTTGAAAAGCTGGACGTTCCGCCC
>SVSC01000135.1 GCA_015064525.1 Oscillospiraceae bacterium | reverse complement strand
CATTCTTCACTCAATTATTTATCCCCAAATACTTTTTTCTCTCTTTCTTCTGTCCACTTATCTTGACAAGTTTCGGCTAACAAATTAGTACTATTTAACGATCTGTCATTTTGGCAATACGGTTTGTCAGTGGTCTGGGCTCCCAATGCTATGGGAGCCGATGACGTATGGCGCAAAGGGATTGCGGAAGGCGTGTTTCACGCTTTCGGCAATCCCTCTTTTTTATCACGTATAGAAAACCCTCGAAACGGATGGCGGTTATGATTCCTGCTTGTAGATTCTGAAAAGATCCATGCGGTTCAGCTTTTGGAGCTTCAGGGTTGCGAGAAAGGCGCCGCAGCAGGCAAGGCATAGGAGCGCTGTGGGAATGAGATCGGGAAGCCCGTAGAAATGCAGGGTGGTCTTCATGCCCAATCGGGAGCGGTAGAACAGCTGAAACAAATAAGGAAAGAGGGCGGGGATCAGTGGCAACAGATTGTAGACAACGTAGAAGCCTTTGTTAAACACAAACACCCGATAGGCACGCTTCAGATTGTTCACGGTGGGATCGCCTGCGGTATTGGGGGTCCACACAAAGGGAATGAGGAGGGCGGTGAAAAGCGCGAACACGGCGTAGATCACCATCGCCGCCACCGTAACTGCCAGGATCGCCATCATAATATAGGAGAAATACAGATCGTTGGTGCTGCCGTTTGCGGTACCGTTGAGAAAGCCCTTGCAGTTTTCAAAGGTGTTGCTCATCAGTCCGAGGAGACTGAGATCTTCGTAGATTTCTCCCTCCATCTGAAAGAAAAAGCGAGGCAGAGCGGCGAGCAGTAGCAGAATAACCGACGACAAGGGCGTGAGCAGATAGGCAAGGCGTACCGCCCATGCCTTTTTTTCGTTGCCGATCATTGGGGAGTCTCCGCGTGGAGCTTTCCTTCCATCAGGAATGCCGCCTCCATGTCGGCGCAAACCAGCGCGTAGGCGAGCGGGAACATTTCCAAGGCTTTGCCAACGTTGCCCGGATCCTCTGTTCCCGAAAAGCCCATATGGTAGCGAATGGCAAATGCCTCCTCGCGGCTCAAGCGCAGGTAGGCGGAAACGATGTAGGCGGATTTTTCGCCGTGGCCGTAGGGCAGGGTATCCTCAATGGTATAGTAGGGAACGGTTTGCCATCTGCCGTTTTCGTCCTTCACGTTGCGGGAGCCAACCTTGTAAAAGTTCACCTTGCAGATATCGTGAAGCAGCGCAACGATGGCGATTGACTCCTCGCTGTATTCCAGCCCGTAAAGCTCCTTCATGCGTGGGCGGGCGAGAATATCGCAGAGACATTCATAAACGTTCAGGCTATGCTCCAGCAGCCCTCCCTCATAGTTACCGTGATAACGTGTGCTGGCGGGAGCGGTGAAGAAATCCGAGCCTTGGAGAAAATCCAACAGCTTGTCGGCGCCCTCACGGGTGATCTTCTCCTTGAAAATACTTAAAAAACGTTCCCGATTGTCCATTGCGGGGTACCGTCCTTTCCGTCAAAATATCATACCCTATTATTTTATCATGAATTTCGCGAAATGTAAATACCAAATGGAAACTTTCTGATGAAAAGATGAAAAAAGCCAGTCAAACAGCTTGAAATCAGGTAGGATTATCATAGAAGCTGCCGTAGGATTTCTGATTTGCTGCGGGATTCCCCGTCTCTTAGTGGGGGCAATGGCAGGCGCGGCAATCCATTAGGACAGCGGATCCCTTCCGTAGAGCGCCTCCACGTGCGTGGAGTAGTATTGCTCCTGAAAGGCGATGGCGGAGGCGATCTCCTCCGCGTTGTAAACAGCATCAACGGGCGCTCCGATCAGCTTGTCCTCCACGTCGTTGTGGCGGTAAACAATGCCGATGATTCTGCAGGTGTATTCCGCAACGGGATGCTCCACCCCCATCAGAGGTAAACGTCCAGCTCCTCGCCATCGCCGCCGAGAACGTTTGGAACGTAGCCGTAATTGATGGGATAGACCAGCGTGTAATCTTTTTTGACGTGATGATAGCCAATGGGGCGATCAATGCCTATGGTAACGATTTTTCCCAGATAAGATCGTACTAACGCCTCGCGTTCCGATTGTGTCACAGTCTGCCTCCTTTCTCCGTTTGAGGACAGTATAGCATACCTCCGAGGATCTGTCAAGGGAAAAAATATTTGCAAAACGAAAAAAAATTTTAAAAAGCTCTTGACAAATCAAAAAAAAATGGTATAATTGTAAAGTAATTTGCTTTACACCACTTGGAATTGCGGAGAAGCCATGTTTGAGAAGGATCTGAAAATCGGATTTTTGCTGGATTTCTACGGCGACGTGCTTTCAGAGCGCCGCAGAACTGTTTTGGATTATTACTATAACAATGATTATTCTCTTGCGGAAATCGCGGATGAGATTGGAATTTCTCGCCAGGGCGTGCGGGATCTGATCAAGAAAGCCGAGGAGGAGCTGCAGTTCTATGAGGAGAAGCTGGGGCTGGCGGAGCGCTTTCGTCAGGCGCAGCGGCAAGCTGAACGCCTGCTGATTCTCTTGGAGAAAAACGGAGCGGGCGGAGAAATCTACCGCGCAGCAGAGGAACTGGCAAACGCCGTTCGCTGATGCCGAAAGGAGGAATGGCGAAGAATGTTTGAAAGTCTCGGAGAAAAATTATCCAACGCGTTCAAAAAATTCCGCAGCAAGGGAAAATTAACCGAAGCTGACGTGAAGGCGGGAATGCGTGAGATCAAATTGGCGCTTCTGGAAGCAGACGTCAACTTTAAGGTTGTACGCGATTTTATTAAGATCGTTTCCGAGCGTGCGGTTGGCAGCGAGGTTCTGGAGTCGCTTTTGCCCGCGCAACAGATCGTTAAGATCGTAAACGAGGAGCTGACCCGTTTGATGGGCGGCTCGCAATCCAAGCTGACCATCGCGTCCAAGCCCCCCACGGTGATCATGATGGTGGGTTTGCAGGGCGCGGGTAAAACCACACACGCCGGTAAGCTGGCGGGAATGTATAAAAAGCAAGGCAAAAAGCCTCTGCTGGTGGCAGGCGACGTTTACCGTCCCGCCGCGATCAAGCAGCTGCAGGTGGTTGGAGAAAAACTGGAGATTCCCGTGTTCACCATGGGAGATCAGGTTTCCCCCGTGCAGATCGCAAAGGAGGGTGTTGCCCACGCCATTCAAAAGGGCTACGACATGGTCTTCATCGACACGGCGGGACGCTTGCAAATCGACGAAGTTCTCATGGAGGAGCTGAAGAATATTAAGGCGGAGGTTAACCCCACGGAGATCCTCCTCACGGTGGATTCCATGATCGGTCAGGAATCGGTGAACGTGGCGCAAACCTTCAACGATTTGCTGGACATCACGGGCGTGATCCTCACCAAGCTGGATGGCGACACCAGAGGCGGCGCGGCGCTTTCGATCCGCTACGTGACCGGTAAGCCCATCAAGTTTGTGGGACTTGGAGAAAAGCTGGATACCATTGAGCCCTTCCATCCCGACCGCATGGCTTCGAGAATTCTCGGAATGGGCGACGTGCTGACCTTAATCGACAAGGCGCAGGCTGCCTACGATGAAAAGCAGGCGGCAGAGCTGGAGCAGAAGGTGCGTCAGCAAACCTTCACGCTGGACGATTATCTGGAGCAGCTGCAGCAGCTCAAAAGCATGGGCAGCATTGATCAGCTCTTGGGCATGATGCCCGGTGTGAATCGGGCGGCGCTCAAGGATGCCAAGCTGGATGAAAAACAGATGGCGCACACCGAGGCGATCATTCATTCCATGACCCCCAAGGAAAGAATGCGCCCCGATCTCATCAACGCGTCTCGCAAAAAGCGGATCGCGGCAGGCTCGGGAACCTCTGTGGAAGAGGTAAACCGACTGCTTCGTCAATTCGATCAGATGATGAAAATGATGAAGCAATTCACAGATATGGGGAAGACCCGTAAAGGAAAGAAAATGCTCGGCAGAATGAAGATGCCTTTCTGATTTCACCGTTCATTCATAAAAAAACAAAAAAACATTTTGGAGGAATTTTACCATGGCAGTAAAAATGAGACTGAGAAGAATGGGCGCGAAGAAGGCTCCCTTCTACCGCGTGATTGTTGCAGACAGCCGTAGCCCCAGAGACGGTCGCTTCATTGAGGAAATTGGCTACTACAACCCCCTCACCAATCCCGTTGATATTAAGATCGACGCTGAGAAGGCAAAGAAGTGGCTCGGAAACGGCGCTCAGCCCACTGAGACCGTTAAGGCTCTGCTGAAGAAGAGCGGAATCGTTGACTGATCTTCCCATAGGAGAAGGCAGTATGGCGAATTTGCAGGAAACCTTGCTGGATATCGCGAAAGCGATTGTCGATTCCCCCGACGAGGTGAAGGTGACTGTGGAGGAGGATGACAATAACGTTACCCTCACCCTCACCGTGGCACCCGAGGATATGGGAATGGTAATCGGCAGACACGGCAGAATCGCAAAGGCGATCCGCACGGTCATCAAGGCTGCTTCCGTGAGCAGCGGCAAGAGAGTGAATGTGGATATCCGATGATCGGTGTCCTCAAAAACGCCTGTTGCGGTGAAAGCAACGGGCGTTTTTTCATGGAGGAGGGGAGATGCTATGAAGCAAGGGAGAGAAATAATCGCAGAACTGAATCGGGAGGTTGCTGGGCGGAGAGCCTCGGTGAATGCAGCCGCAATTGCCTTTTCAAAGGCAGTTGAGGCGCTGGGATTGGGGCTTGCGGAGGAGCGTTCGATCTTTGGCGGCCGGGGTGTGACCGCGGAAGAGTTTTCCGACTTTTGCAAAAGCTTGGAAACGGTGGAGCGTTGTCAGCGAGGGCTGCAGGAGTCGATTTGGCGTTTTTTTATGTTGGACTCTGAATTTTTGCGTGCAATCAATGGCGAGGCTGACGCGCGAGAGACGGAGGCGGTGATCGTGCAACGAATCAGCTATCAAAGGTTATGCGAACGATACGTTAACCGCTTGGAGACGATGTCAAAAGCCTTTTTGAAAGCGCTTGTTGACGCATCGGACATGGAAAATAAAGGTGCCCGTTGCAAAAAAGGAGAGGTGAAGCGCCTTTGCAATGAGCTGAAAATCGAATTCGATCGGCTTGTACGCAGTGCTGAGGCGTAAGATCAACAAAAGCATAGGAGGTCTACCGATTGAAGCGGTGGGCTTCCTATGCTTTTTCAGTTAAAAGTGCTTCCAAGCGAGCCATTTCCTCGCGAGAGGGCTCGGCAAGCTCGGAAAATGGAAATGGAATTCCGAGCGCTTCGTATTTTGTAACGCACAGCTTTTTGAAGGGGA
>SVSC01000134.1 GCA_015064525.1 Oscillospiraceae bacterium | reverse complement strand
GATGGAGACTATGAATTTCCCACTCCACCCGACGGAAATAGCGGAAATAACGGCAATTCCGACAAAAATCCCGATGAAATTTTAGAGGATTTTTACGAGCCGTTAGGTGAGGATAGCGAATGAAATTTTGATGCATTTTCGGGCGCAAAAAAAGCATTCGGCAGAGGTTTCCTTGAATGAAACCATTGACATTGACCGCGACGGTAATCCCTTGACCTATATTGATGTGATCTGTAGCGATGAGGACATGACCGAGGAGATTGGCAGAAAGCTGTTGGCAGGCAAAATGATGACCTGTATCAACACTTGTCTCTCCCCGAGAGAACGTCAGATCGTGATGATGCGCTATGGGCTTGGTGGAATACGACCGTATGCCCAAAGAGAGGTGGCTGCGGCGCTGGGAATCTCCCGCTCCTACGTTTCCAGAATTGAAAAAAGCGCCATTGAAAAGCTGCGGGAAGCCTTGAAATAGCGTTTCCGTAATGTTTTTTTTCAAATTCTGTTGCAATTCGCTGTGTTTTCTGCTATAATATAGGGTAATAATTCTGAAAGGATTTCATGTTGCCCTATGAGAATGCGAAAAAAAAAACACGGAGCTGAGAGAATTGCCGCTTGTTCCGAAATTTTGATCCCACAGCCCGAACAGCCTGTTGATCCTCAGTCCTATTTCAGCGAAAATCGCCCGATTCATTTGGAAATCGGATGCGGAAAGGGCGATTTTGCTGTTGGAATGTCTGCGGCGCATCCGGAATGCAATTGGATCGCGATGGAGCGTGTTTCGGACGTTGCCTGTCTTGCGCTGGAAAAAGCCATGCGTGCCGCCGACACCCGTCCCGACAATCTGCGTTTCCTGATCGGTGACGCAAGAAACGCGGCGGAATGGTTCCCTGAAAATTCTGTGGACTGTCTGTATTTGAATTTCAGCGATCCGTGGCCGAAATCGGGCTACGCGCGCCGCCGTCTCACCCATCAGGGCTTTCTGGAGCTTTACCGCGCCATTTTGAAGGAGAACGGTATGCTTTTCTTCAAAACCGATAACGAGGGGCTTTTTGAATTCAGCCTGGAGCAATTTGAATTGTGCGGCTTGAAAGTTGAGTGGCTGACTCGCGATCTCCATGCCTCGGAAAAGGCGGAGAGAAATATCATGACCGAATACGAGCGCAATTTTTCTCAAAAGGGGCAGCCGATCTATTCCGCATGGGTTCGCTTCGGAAAGGAAACAGCCCAATGAACGTTTCGGAATTGATCAGAGCCTCCAGAAGCTACCGTAGCTTCAACAGCGAGGTTGTGCCGACAAGAGAGGAGCTGATCTCCTTTGTGGATGCGGCGCGGCTCTCTCCTTCCTCAAGAAATCTCCAGCCCTTGAAATTTCGTATTGTAACCGATGCAACCGAGTGCCGCCGCGTGCTTAACGCAACCAGGTGGGCGGGTTATCTGTCAGATCTGCAAATTCCTCCCGTTGGTCATGAACCAACAGCGTATATCGTGATCTGCTTCGATCTTTCTGTGGCAGACTCCGCTCTCCCTTTTCAGAGAGACATTGGAATCTGCGCGCAAAGCATTCTTCTTGCCGCCACAGAGGCGGGCTTGGGCGGATGCATGATCGGTAGCTTTTCCCCCGAAGGGATCTGCCATGACTTAAAGCTTTCAAGCACCATCTCCCCCCAGCTTGTGATCGCTTTGGGACGCCCCGACGAGGTGATTGAATTGACCGAGCTTGATGAAAACGGAAGCATCAAATATTACCGTGAAAACGGAATCCACTACGTTCCCAAGCGTTCCATTGAGGAGATTGTGATCTGATGACGAAAAAAATGATCGAAAACGAACCCTGCGGCGTGCTGATTGTTTATAAGCCTGCGGGAATAACCTCTCACGACGTTGTGAATCGCGTTCGCAGACTCTACGGCACCCGTCGCGTGGGGCATACGGGAACCCTCGATCCCATGGCAACGGGAGTTTTGGTTGTGCTGATCGGCAGAGCCGCCAAGGCATCCGAATATCTGGCGGGCAATTGCAAGCAGTATCTTGCCACACTCCGTTTGGGAATGACCACCGATACAGAGGACACTACGGGAACGGTATTAACAACAAATCAGGCAATTCCAACCATGGAGCAATTGCAGGCTGTTTTGCCTGAATTTCGCGGCAAAATCCAACAAATTCCCCCTATGTACAGCGCTTTGAAGGTCAACGGAAAAAAACTGGTGGATCTGGCGCGCGAGGGACAAGTGATCGATCGCCTTCCCCGCGAGATCGAAATCTTTCGCTTGGAGATGTTGCCCACCGAAAATCAAACCGACTATCGTTTGGACGTTGTTTGCTCGGGGGGGACATACATTCGCACGCTATGCGCCGATATCGGAGCCCGCCTGGGCTGTGGCGGCGTGATGGCAGCGTTGGAGCGGCACGAGGCTTGCGGCTTTACGCTGGAGGAAGCCCATTCTCTTGAGACGTTGGAGAAGTTGACCGAGGAAGAACGCCGCAAGCTGCTGATTCCAACGGAAGCGCTCTTCCGTGATCTTCCCGCCGTGTCGCTTTCCTCTTTTCATGAACGCCTGTTCCGTAGCGGTTGCGCAATCGCGCAACACAAATTAAAGCTGTCTCTTCCCCGCGGAAGTCGTGTCCGGGTTTGTGATACGGCAGGAAATTTCTTTGCGTTGGGCGAGGTTGTGGATGCCGACGAGGGCTTAGCGCTGAAGTCGATCAAAATATTTGTCCTTTGATATTATCAAAAGGAGTCTTTTTGAGGGACTCCTTTTTTTGTCGCTTTTTTTCAAATTGATCAATTTTCTCTTGACAAAGCAACAACAGTATGATATACTATTTGCGTAACATTGTTACGGAGGTTGACATGGATGATCATTTGATTTCAAAAAAAGAGCTGTTAGAGAGATATTCCATCTCCTACGGAGCGCTCTACCGTTGGAAGCGGATGGGCTTGATTCCCGAGGAATGGTTTCTCAAACGTTCTGCCGTTACAGGTCAGGAAACCTTCTTCCCCGCCGACCTGATTTGCCAGCGGATAGAGCTGATCCAAAGCCAAAAGGACGTTCTCTCCTTGGAGGAATTGGCGCAAAAGCTGAAAAATCCTCCCCATCAACAAGCAACGCTGCTGATCCATAGCGTGTTTGGCGAAAGGCGATTCTCTTTGAACGAGATCCATTCCGTGATTCTCGATTTCGGAAACGGCACCACGGTGGATCTCACCGAGTTGATTAAAACGCAATTGAAAGAAAGGAACTAACGAAATGAACATGAAAATTTCCGGAGCGGGTCAAATTCCCGCGGGAGAATATGAGGACATTCGCATCAGCGGAAGCGCTTCCCTGCACGGCTTGATTCGATGCAAAAGCTATCATGTTTCGGGGGCATCCAGAGGCGACGGTCTGGACTGTGAAAACGAGTGCAAAATTTCGGGAAGCTCTCGCTTCACGGGCACAATCAAAGCGGGCTCTCTTACGGTTTCAGGCGCGTTCCATTGCAATGATAATTTGGAGGTTTCGGGGAAGCTGATATGCTCCGGAAGCGTGCAATGCGGTGGAAATCTACGCGCCGCGGAGATCTCGGCATCGGGAGGCTTGACCTGCAAGGGCGGTATAGAAGCCGAACTTGTTCGCGCATCGGGAAAGCTGAATTGCGGAGGACTTTTGAACGCTGAGGAGATCGACATTGAATACACCAACGGAATTGATATCGAAAGCATCGGCGGAAGCAAAATTGCGGTTTATAAGGCTCGCGGTATTAAAAAAGTGAATCGACTTCCCTTGCTTTCCAAGCTGATCAACGGCGATAATTCGTTGGCAAGGATCGGCTCCGTGGAGGGCGATACGATTGCTTTGGAAGGTGTGATGGCTCAATCCGTTTGCGGCCGTGTGGTTGCCATTGGTGAGGATTGCGATATTGCGCTGGTACAATACAGCGAGCAGGTGGAGGTGTCTCCCCGAGCGAAGGTTGGAGCAATTGAAAAAATATAACGAAACAGGCTATGGTTTTTCGATAACCATAGCCTGTTTTGCATTTGATTTATTCTTTGAGTGTCCAGCCTTCCTCCAGAAGCGTTTCCTTGGCAATTTGTTGCGCCAGCAGTCGGCGCTCCTCGGAAACCTCCACGTCGAAATCATCAAAGCGATTGCCGTCAATCGTTTTCCCCGTGAGTGCCATAAAAAACAGGCACCCTAGCATATAGCGCGTAACGCCCAATCCGCAATGGAAGCCGTCGCGGTAGGTTTCGTCTCCGATTGCAAGGTAAAGCTTGTGCATGGCGATTCCCGAGGGGAGAAGCAGATCAGCCTTGATCTCCTTTGCCGCTTCACGGTAGGTCTTTACCAGCGCCTCATATAGCTGATCGTGGGTTTCAAAGGGCGTCAGGCGGAACCTGCCGCACCCCTCGGCAAAGGACCATGTCATGTGCATGACGATCTCAGCGGGAGGACACAGCCGACGAACGTACTCGTTCAGCGCCGAAAGATAGGGCTGATATTTTTCGGGAGAACCGCTTTGAGGACTGCATTGCTGGAAAACAACGTAATTCCACTCATCCATGAGAAGCGCTTTTTTCAGAGAGACCTCCAAACCTGTGTCGATCCCGTTGATCTCATAGCGGTAGACCGTCTCCTCGGAAAGCATATTCCGATAGTGTCGATAGAGCGAGCATCCGCCAATGTTAAGATTCACAACGCGGATCTCCGACCTTCCCGCCCTGGAAATTCCATTCAGATAGCGGGAGACGTCGGCTCCGAAGCTATTACCGATGATCAATACCTTTATCATGTTGTCCTCCTTGTTTCAATTAACCGTTTAACTCGTTTCGAACGTGATTGATCTGCGTTTCCACCGATTCCACCGAGGTTCCGCCCTCGCTGATCCGTCGCTTGACGCAATTTTGCAGATCAATGGCGTCGAATACGCCATCATCAAATAAGGGATCGAAGGCTTGGAACTCGGAGAGTGACAGCCGCTCCAAAACCGTTCCTTTTTCTATACAATAGGCAACCAGCTGTCCCGATAGCTTATATGCGGTTCTGAAGGGCATTCCCTTCTTCACCAGATAGTCGGCAAGGTCGGTAGCGTTGATAAAGCCGCCTTGCGCCGCACTGAGCATCCGAGCCTCGCAGACCTTCATTTCGGCGATCATGGGATTCATTACCCTCAGGCACATTTTCACGGTGTCTACCGCATCGAACACGCTTTCCTTATCCTCCTGCATATCCTTATTGTAGGCAAGAGGTAGCCCCTTGAGCGTGGTGAGAAGCCCCATCAGATCACCATATACCCGACCTGTTTTTCCGCGGATCAGCTCCGCCATATCGGGGTTCTTCTTTTGG
>SVSC01000133.1 GCA_015064525.1 Oscillospiraceae bacterium | reverse complement strand
GGAGGGACAGCCCCGCATGGTGCTCCTCCCGCCACGGGGTTCGCACCATGCGGGGCTGTCCCTCCTCCATTGCTCCCATTGCCTCGGGAATCAGATAACCCACGCAATCAATCATCCGCACGCGCATATGGGCATTCTGATCCAACACCACGGGAACCGCCTCCTCGGGAATGAATTTCGGCTCGGTTGTCATCACCGTTCTTCCCGCAGCAGACTGCGGAAGCTCATCCCGCGCGCGTTCTCTGGAATAGCCCTCTCCGATATTCGGTAGCACCACCGATTCCATGAACCGCTTGATAAAGGTAGACTTTCCGCTTCGCACGGGTCCAACCACTCCAACGTAAATATCTCCGCCCGTCCGCTCGGCGATGTCTCTGTAAATCGAATAATCCGACATTTTTGATCCTCCAATAACCCAAGCATCCCCCAAGAACGGCGAACGCCCTGAAATGATGTTTGGTTTATGTATATGAGGGGAGGATGAAAAATAGAACAGCCCGTTCAAAAGAACAGGCTGCTCAAGGATTTCTCTCTTTCATATTTTGCAAGATCTCATTGATCTCTCCGCGCACCCGCATCAGCTCCTCCTCAAATTCTCCGGAGGACATTCGCAGAACTCCCGCTTGGAGCGCCGAAATCTGAATAAGGGCATCCGAGGTGACTGCCTTCACGTCATAGCTGGGACCCAGCTCGTGAAGCAAGCGCTCAATGCGAGCGTCTGCAGTCTCATTCTCCTTGGTGTAGATCACCCTCATGCCGTCCCGCAGCTGCTCTTCTCCCGGATTATCCTTCACGCGGTAACCGTCGAAGACCACTGTAATTTCGCTGTGCGTAAAGCCAACGTAATTTCCCAACGCCGTCAGAAGCACTTCTCTCGCGTGCGCCAGACTTTCCTTTGCAACGTCCTTCAGGGATGCCCACGAAAAGATCACGTTGTAGCCATCCACCACCAAAATCCGACGGCGGGGCTTGGGCGGCTTCACCTTTTTGCCGTTGACCTTCCATTCCTTGGGCTCGGAATACTTGCGGCGCTTCATGGGACCGAATTCCCGCATCATAATCGCCTCCAGCTCGTCATCGTCGATGTGATAGCTTCTGGCAATATTGCGGACATTTGGCATCAGATCCTCCGCCGTTTTCTCTCCCGCATAGCCGCTGGAAAGATGCATATAATCGAACACGCGATCCCACGGAACGGGAAAGCCCGCCCCTTGCTTGCAAAAAATCGAATACGAGGGATTTTGCAGATCGCTATCGGGATCGTAGGGGTTCTCCTCCCGCACCTGATCGGGATTATGGCATTCTCCGTAGCCGTCAAACAGGCAAAACCAACGTCCCATACCGCCCGTATAGGCTCGCACCTCGGCGGCGTAGTCCCGCAATTTTGAAACGGGGCCTCGCCCCTCCAAAACGGCAACCTCGGCTGTTGTCTCCTTCACGGCAACCGTTGCGGCTCTTTGAGGCAGCTCTGTCATGGCGCGCCCCATGCAGGCGGCGGGAAGCTCCAGACGGTAACGGTAGTACGGCTCCAAAAGCACCGACTCCGCTTGCATCAAGCCCTGCCGAACGGCTCTCCACGTAGCCTCCCGAAAATCACCGCCCTCGGTGTGCTTCAGATGGGATTTTCCCACCAGGAGCGTGATACGGGCATCGGTGAGCGGCGCGCCGATCAGAACGCCTCGGTGCTGCTTTTCCGCCAGATGGGAGAGGATAAGCCTTTGCCAGTTCCTTTCCAGCTCACTTTCGGGACATTTGCTTTCAAAGCGCAGACCGCTTCCCGCAGGAAGGGGCTCTATGAGCAGATGAACCTCGGCATAGTGGCGCAGGGGCTCGTAATGTCCAACCCCCTCAACAGTATTGCGAATGGTTTCCTTATAGAGAATCCGTCCCGCATCCACCGTGACCTCCCATCCAAACCGTTCCCGCACCGTTCGGCACAGAACCTCGATCTGCACCTCGCCCATCAGCCGCACGTGGATCTCCCGCAATTCCTCCACCCAGATCAGCCGAAGTGTGGGATCCTCCTCCTCAAGCTGCTTCAGCTTGGGGTAGCAGATACGGGGATCGGCGTCCTCGGGCAAACTGAGGCAGTAGGTTAGCACGGGCTCCAGAATAGGAGCCTCCGCGTGCGTTTCACACCCGAGCCCAACGCCTGCCGCCGCAGAGGAAAGTCCAACCACCGCGCAGATCTCTCCCGCCTCCACGCAATCGGTCTGCTCAAATTTCGCTCCCGAATACAGTCGGAGCTGTGCCACCTTTTCGGTGACGGTTTCGCCGTTTTCACCTCGGTAGGTCAGCTCCTCACGCACCCGCAGGGCGCCTCCCGTGAGCTTCATGAAGGTCAGTCTTCCACCCTTCGCGGCGCTTTCATGAAGAATCTTATAAACCCTCGCGCCGAATTTCTTGGGATAAACGGGAGCCAGCGTGAGATCCTCCATAGCCGCCATGAATTCCTCCACGCCGCGCATACGGAGCGCCGAGCCAAAGAAACATGGAAACATTCCGCGCTCCGCCACC
The DNA here is from genome assembly GCA_015064525.1 of Oscillospiraceae bacterium. Classification (GTDB taxonomy): domain Bacteria; phylum Bacillota; class Clostridia; order Oscillospirales; family CAG-272; genus UMGS1865. The sequence goes on along the minus strand of SVSC01000133.1, from coordinate 2,813 downwards.
AGCGGCGCCAAAAGCTCTCTTGCCAGCACGCCCTCCTCCATGTAAAGCTCCAGAAGCTCCTCGGAGAGCATGGCAAAGCGCTCAGCGCGATCACCGTCGGATTCGTCGCTGTAAAAGGGACAGCAGTTGGGATCCAGCCGCTCCTGCAGCTCTGCCGCCAGCTCTCGCTCGTTTCGTTTGGCGGAATCCATTTTGTTCACAAACAGAAGGGTGGGAATCCTGTACGCCTTCAGCAATTGCCAAAGGGTGAGGGTATGATTTTGCACCCCCTCGGTTCCGCTGATCACCAGAATTGCATAGTCCAACACCTGCAGAGCCCGCTCTGTCTCGGCAGAAAAATCGGTATGCCCGGGCGTGTCCAAAAGCGTGACCTCCAAGCGGCTTGTGGAAAACCGCGCCTGCTTGGAATAAATCGTGATCCCCCGCTCCCGTTCCATAGGATGATGATCCAGATAGGTGTTGCCGTGGTCTACCCGTCCCACCTGCCTCAGCTCTCCCGACAGGTAAAGCAACGCCTCCGAAAGGGTTGTTTTACCCGCGTCCACGTGCGCCAAAATTCCAAGCGTCAGCTTGCGCTTCCGTTCCATCCTCTCTCCCTCCCCTCCGTTTAATTTCTCGTTATTTTACAGCTCCTCCGCCAAAATCCGTCCCATCACCACGCCCATCACGGAAGCCATCATCAAGCCTCTCGTCCAGCCGCTGGAGTCACCGAGGCAATGAAGCCCCTTAACGTCGGTATGCAGTCGCTCATCCATTTTTACACGGTTACTGTAGAACTTCAATTCGGGGGAATACAGCAGCGTTTCATACGCCGCAAAGCCGGGAACCACCTGATCCATCGCCTGAATAAAGTTGATGATATTGGTCATGGCTCTGTACGGCATGGCGGAGGTGATATCTCCCGCCACCGCATCGGGCAGCGTGGGCTTCACATTGGATTGCGCCAGCTCCTCCTGCCATGTACGCTTTCCATCCAGAATGTCTCCGAAGCGCTGAACAACAATGTGACCGTCGCCCAGCATATTGGTCAGCTCTCCGATCTTTTTGGCGTAACGGATGGGCTGGTTGAAGGGAGGAGCAAAATTGTGGGAGCAAAGGATTGCCAGATTGGTGTTGCCGGACTTGAGATCCTTGAAGGAATGTCCGTTCACCACCGCCAGATCGTTGTCGTAATTCTCCTGACTTACAAAACCGCCCGGGTTCTGACAGAAGGTTCGCACCTTATTTTTGAAGGGCGCGGGATAGCCGATAAGCTTGGATTCATACAGCACGTTGTTCACGCGCTCCATGATCTCGTTCCGCACCTCCACCCGCACGCCGATATCCACCGTTCCCGGCAGATGCCCGATGCCGTGCTTCACGCAAAGCTCCTCCAGCCAGTCGGCTCCCCGACGTCCCGTGGCGATCACGGTGCGCTCCGCAAGGATCTCCTCCGTTTCACCGTTCTTATGGGTGACGATAACGCCCTTGCATTCTCTGTTTTCCAGCAGAATATCGTTGCATTGACAACCAAACAGTATCTCCACACCGTTGGCAAGGAGATATTTTTCGATTTCCCAATACAGCTGCTGCGCCTTTTCGGTGCCAAGATGGCGGATGGGACAATCCACCAGTTTCAGCCCCGCGCTGATGGCGCGGCGACGGATCTCCTTGATCTCCTCGGTAACCTCCATTCCCTCCACGCGGGGATCGGCTCCGAATTCCAGATAAATGCTGTCGGTATAATCGGTGAGCGCTTGCACACGGTCTGTCCCTAACAGCTGGGGGAGATCTCCCCCCACCTCACAGGAGAGAGACAGCTTCCCGTCGGAAAACGCGCCCGCTCCCGAAAAGCCTGTTGTGATATGGCAATAGGGACGGCAGTTAACGCACGTTCCCGTTTTGGCTTTGGGACAGCTTCGCTCCTCCACAGCTCTTCCCTTTTCGATCATCAGGATCTTTTTCTCAGATCCCTGCTTCAACAATTCCAGCGCGGTGAAGATTCCCGCAGGGCCCGCGCCAACAATGACAATATCAACCTTCATAATAGCCTCTCCCTTCCTTAAAATCGGGGAACGCAACCAATGCCCGCGTTCCCCGTTATGCTGATGGCAAGCCCGCAAAATTTGCGGATTGCCTTAATATTCCGCGTTGCCTACCGTGCGGGGATAAGGAATCACGTCGCGAATGTTGGAAACACCCGTGAGATACATAATGATCCGCTCAAAGCCCAGTCCGTAGCCTGCGTGCTTGGTTCCACCGTATTTTCTCAGGTTCACATACCACCAGTAGTCCTCTTCCTTCAAGTTGCACTCCTTCATACGGGCAAGCAGAACGTCGAGACGCTCCTCTCTTTGGCTTCCGCCGATAATCTCACCCACACCGGGAACCAGCATATCCATTGCCGCAACGGTCTTACCGTCATCATTCAAGCGCATATAGAAGGACTTGATCTCCTTGGGATAGTCGATAACGAATACGGGCTTGCCGAAAACCTGCTCGGTGAGATATCTCTCATGCTCGGTTTGCAGGTCGCATCCCCATTCCACGGGGTACTTGAACTCCGCACCGCTCTTTTTCAGAAGCTCCACCGCCTCGGTGTAGGTCACCTTGCAGTAGTCGCTGCTGGCAAGGGCATTGAGACGCTCCAAAAGGGTTTTATCCACAAAGCTGTTAAAGAATTCCAGCTCCTGCTTGCAGGCCTCCATCACGTGGCGGATGATATACTGGATCATATCCCACGCAAGCTGCATATTATCGTTGAGGTCAGCGAACGCAATCTCGGGCTCGATCATCCAGAACTCCGCGGCGTGACGGGCGGTGTTGGAATTCTC
>SVSC01000132.1 GCA_015064525.1 Oscillospiraceae bacterium | reverse complement strand
GTCATGATCGTGACTACGTTTTCTATCCGCTTTCTCTTTGTCGCCCCATGCAGCGCTTTTCCAAGTGGTCGAGAGCTCATTTTGGGCAGGCGGTGGGGAAGCGCCTGCCGGTTTACGTTGCCACGATCATGACCTGGTTTCTCACGGGGCTTTGGCATGGCGCGGGCTGGAATTTTATTGTTTGGGGACTGCTCAACTGCGCTGTGATCCTGCTTTCTCAGGAGTTAGAGCCTCTTTGGAGAGCCTGGAGGCACGCCGCACCCCGTCTTTCTGCCTCCCGTGCTTGGGGCGTTTGGCAGGCAACCAGAACCTTTTTGCTCATGGGCTTGATCCGAAGCCTCGATTGCTATCGCAACGTTCCCCTCACCTTTTCCCTGTGGGGCTCGATCTTCACCCGCTTCAACTGGGGCGAATTGCTCTCGGGAGGATTTCTCGGGCTGGGGCTGGCGTTGGCGGATTGGTGTGTTCTTGCCGCGGGCATTCTTCTGATCTTTGCGGTTAGCCAATGGAGCAAAAAGCGTTGCTTGCGAGAATGGATTGCCGCACGGCCCATTTTGTTCTGCGCGGTCATGACCTTCGGAGCGGTGGCAATTCTGGTGCTGGGAACCTATGGCGTGGGCTACAACGCGGGCGATTTTATCTACGGTCAATTTTAAGGAATAAGAATGAAAAAGAAACTGATCTGCTGTTTTTGTATTTTGCTGGTGGGGGGAATCCTTCTTTGGCTGGCGCAGCTTTTGGTTGTTCCGAAATATATGACGAGCAATCGGGAGGGCGCCTTGGTTGGGGAATACTATTCCCACGCGGGCGCCAACGACGTGCTGTTTTTGGGGGACTGCGAGGTTTACGAATCCTTCACGCCGCCCACCCTTTGGGAGGAATACGGCATTACCTCCTACGTGCGCGGCACGCCCCAACAATTGATCTGGCAATCCTACTATCTGCTGGAGGATACCCTGCGGTATGAAACGCCCAAGGCGGTGGTGTTCAACGTGTACGCCATGCGCTACGGTGAGCCGCAGAACGAGGCGTACAATCGAATCACGCTGGATGGCATGGAGCTTTCCCCCGTGAAGCTGAGGGCGGTGCTTGCCTCCATGACCGAGGAGGAGTCTCTAACCTCCTATCTGTTTCCGCTTCTGCGGTTTCACAGCCGATGGAAGGAGCTGGGCGCGGAGGATTTTCGCTATTTGCTTGAGCGGGATCACGTTTCTCATAACGGCTATCTGATGCAAACGGGGGTATCCCCCATGGAGGCGCAGATTGCGGGAACGCCCCTGATGGACTACGCCATTCCCGAGATCTGCTGGGACTATCTGAACCGTATGCGCGACCTTTGTCGGGAGAAGGGAATCGAATTGATCCTTGTAAAGGCGCCCACCAACTTCTGGAAGTATTATTGGTACGATGAATGGGAGGAGCAGATCGTTTCCTATGCCGAGGAGCATCAGCTTTCCTACTATAACTTCATTCCTCTTGCCGAGGAGATCGGCTTGGATTGGAGCGTGGACACCTACGACGGCGGCGCGCACCTGAACGTGACGGGGGCAGAAAAGCTCACGTCCTATTTTGGGGCGATTCTGCGGGAGGACCACGGCATTGCCGACCGCCGCGGAGAGGAAGCCCTTTTGTTGGCTTGGAATGAAAAAACAGAGCGATATCGCTGGGAAAAAACGGAGGCAACACATGAATAAAAGATATGTAAGAATTTTTGTGTTTCTTGCCGCGTTTCTCTGTCTGCTCCCTCTCTGGGGATGCGAGGAAAACGTGAGCAAGGAGGAGCCCTATTCCTTTACGGTGGACGGTGTCACGCTCACGCCGGGCGCAAAGGCAAAGGATGCCTTGGCGGCGTTGGCGGGACGGAATCCCGTGGTTTCGGTTGGAAAGTCCTGCCTCGGCGGCGTGGACGGTGAGGACGTGAACTACGTTTACGCGGGCTTTCACGTGCAAACCTTCCGCCAAAGCGAGGGACATCCCGACGAGGAGATCCGCTGGGTGATTCTTGATGACGATTCGGTTGCCACCGATCAGGGGATCACCATTGGCGCGGAGGCATCAGCGGTGAAGGCGGCATACGGCGCGCCTGCCACCGAAAGCGACAGCCTGCTGCTCTATCAGCGCGGCAAAACCACCTTGCGCTTCGGTGTTCGGGAAGGCAGAGTGGTTTCGGTTTCCTTCACGGTAGCGGAATAAGGAACGAGGCGCGGTCATCCAACCCGCGCCTGTGGTCGCAATTCAAAGGCATCGACGTTCGTTCGGTGCCTTTTTTAGCACTCTGAACACAAGTTTACAAAAAGTTCAAAAACAAATCGCTGAAAGTACTTGACAAAAACGAGAAAAAGTGAGAAAATATACGTGAAGTTAGCACTCGATCGTTATGAGTGCTAAACCTCGGGTATCGGAAAGGAGGCGCGGAAATGGGAACCAATGAATTGAGCGAACGAAAAAAGCAGATATTAAAAGCGATCGTCAACGCTCATATTGAGGGCGGAGGCCCGGTTGGTTCAAAGGCGATTCTGCAAAATCCCTGCTTCAATTGCTCCTCGGCAACCATCCGCAATGAAATGGCGGAGCTGGAGGAAATGGGATATCTGGAGCAGCCCCACGCGTCTGCGGGGCGTGTTCCCAGCGAAATGGGCTACCGCTTCTACGTGGACTCCCTGATTGAGCATTACGCCATGACCACCTCCGAGATCGCACAGATCAACAATCTGCTTCGGGTGAAGATGGGGGAGCTGGATCAGATTTTGGCGGCGGCATCCACGCTGGCGTCCTCCCTCACCAACTACACGGGCATTGCAATCAAGCCCCGCCTCAATGCCGTGAGCATCTCCAAGTTTGAGGTCATCTACCTGAATGCGGGGCATTATATCCTTGTGGCGGTAGCTTCAACGGGTGCGGTAAAGTCCAAGCATATCCATCCCGATCAGGAGGTGGATGAGATCTTCTCCGAAAAGCTGGCAGCCGCTCTCAATCGGTATCTCACGGGGCTCACGGCGGATCAGATCACGCTGCCGATCCTCATGGAGCTGGAGAACTTTATGGGCGAGGACGCGCAGGCGGTTTCTCAGGTTACGAAGGTGATCTACGATATTCTCGGAGAGATCGACCAAGGGGAGATGAAGGTCAGCGGCATCAACCATCTTTTGCAGTATCCCGAGTACAGCGATATCGGGCAGTTTCAGGAGCTTCTCGGCACGCTGGAGCAAAAGGAGGACATTCTTGATCTTGTGTCGAGACATGAAAGTCGGGAGGATATCAGCGTTCTCATCGGGTCGGAGAGCCGTGTGCAGGTAATGAACAATTCCGCGCTGGTCTTTAAGCCCATCGTGAAGGACGGCAAAACCCTTGGCGCCATCGGCGTTCTGGGACCGAGGCGAATGGACTACGCAAAGGTTCTGGCAACCCTGGAGGAGCTGAGCGGAAATATTGAAACGATTATGCAATCGCAAAAACAACTGAAGGGCGAAGGAGAGAATCCGTAATGGACGAACAAAAGAAACCGCAGGAAACCGAAACGGAGATCCCTGCAACCGAAAAAGAAAAGAAGCCAACGGCAAGCGCCGATAAAAAGAAGCTGAAAAAGCTGGAGGGGCAGGTTGCCGAGCTGGAAAAGCAGCTGGAGGAGGCAAAGGCCGAAGCTGAGGCTGCCAACGATAAATATATGAGAATGATGGCGGAATACGATAACTTCCGCAAGCGCTCCGCAAAGGAAAAGGAAGGCGTTTATGCCGATGCCTACGCCGATTGTATTGCCAATATCCTGCCCATTCTGGATAATTTGGAGCGGGCGGCGGCGTTCGATCAGCTGGAGGGCTTGAAAAAGGGCCTGGAGATGACGGCAAAGGCTTTTGGGGATGCCTTGGAGAAAATGGGCATCACCGAAATTGAAACCAAAAGCTTTGACCCCAATCTGCACAACGCAGTGATGCACGTGGAGGATGAGAGCCTGGGCGATTCCGAAATCGTTGAGGTTTTCCAAAAGGGTTATTGCAAGGGAGAGAAGGTTATTCGCTATGCCATGGTGAAGGTTGCAAATTAAGGCAACGTTGGCTCGGTGTGGCAATCGCGCAGCGGGAAGCTGCCGTAAAATAATTGGTAAATAATATTTTTATATACGTTTGCCCTCGGGCAAACAGTTTGGAGGATTTGAATTATGGGAAAAATCATTGGAATTGACTTGGGTACCACCAACTCTTGCGTGGCAGTTTACGAGGGCTCCGAGCCCATCGTGATTCCCAATCCCGAAGGCGCGCGCACCACTCCCTCGGTCGTTGCGTTTTCCAAGAGCGGCGAGAGAATGGTTGGTCAGGTTGCCAAGAGACAGGCAATCACCAACCCCGACAGAACCATTATCTCCATCAAGAGAGATATGGGCTCCGCATCGAAGAAGGACATTGACGGCAAGGCATACACGCCTCAGGAAATCTCCGCAATGATTCTGCAAAAGCTGAAGGCGGACGCGGAGGCATATCTGGGAAGCACCGTTTCTCAGGCTGTAATCACCGTTCCCGCATATTTCTCCGACGCGCAGCGTCAGGCAACCAAGGACGCGGGCAAGATCGCGGGACTTGAGGTGCTTCGTATCATCAACGAGCCCACCGCGGCAGCTCTTGCCTACGGTATGGATAAGGAAGAAAATCAGAAGATCATGGTATTCGACCTTGGTGGCGGTACCTTCGACGTATCCCTCCTGGAGATCTCGGACGGTGTGTTCGAGGTGCTGGCAACCAACGGAGACACCCGTCTCGGCGGTGACGATTTCGACCAGCGCGTAATCGACTGGATGGCAGAGCAGTTCCGCCGCGACAACGGCATTGACCTGCGCAAGGATAAGATGGTTCTGCAGAGACTTCGCGATGCTGCGGAGAAGGCAAAGATCGAGCTTTCCGGCATGACAAGCACCTCTATCAATCTGCCCTTCATCACCGCAACCGCGGAGGGCCCCCTTCACTTTGAGGCAACCCTCACCAGAGCCGAGTTTGACCGCATCACCGCCGATTTGGTTGAGAGAACCATGATTCCTACCAAGAAGGCGATCGCCGATGCAGGTCTCAGCGTGAATCAGATTGATAAGGTTTTGCTGGTTGGCGGCTCCACCAGAATTCCCGCTGTGCAGGAGGCTGTGAAAAAGTTCCTCGGCAAGGAGCCCTTCAAGGGCATCAACCCCGATGAGTGTGTTGCCATTGGCGCGGCAATTCAGGGCGGCGTTCTTGGCGGCGAGGTGAAGGATCTGCTCCTTCTTGACGTAACGCCTCTGTCTCTCGGTATCGAGACGCTGGGCGGCGTATTCAACCGCATCATCGACCGCAACACCACCATCCCCGTAAAGAAGAGCCAGGTGTACTCCACCGCGGCAGACGGTCAGACCT
>SVSC01000131.1 GCA_015064525.1 Oscillospiraceae bacterium | reverse complement strand
CGAGGAGGGCTCCGCGCCCTCCACCGCGCCGCCTTTTGAGAAAAGGAAACGCGCAAGCGCGTTGGCGAAAACTTTTCGTCAAAATGATAGTGCTAACCCCTTTGTCAGCAAGCTGCGGGAGGCGAAACGCCTCCCCGAAAAACATATTTTGCCCGACAGATTTTTTACAATCTGTCGGGCTATCTTTGTTTACCGCAGGGCAATTTTATGATTGCGGGTAAGCTTTCTTATGAGAAGATCGGTACTGCCGGTGCTTTTTTCGTGTAGCATCATTCTCAGAATTGATTTTCCAGCGCGGCAGAGGCGCGCGACATTGCCAAAAGCCCCTCCAGGGTGGTGCCGCCCGGCAAGGCGCACCCCGATCCAACCGCAAACCTGCCATTGTTTTGCAGTCCCTCTCGGATGCAACGCGCGGATTCCTCAAAAATCTCCTCCGGCGTGCGGTTTACAAAGGAAAGCGTGTTCACGCCTCCCATCAGCATCACACGGTCCCCCGTTTTCCTTCGGATCTCCTCTATAGAATTGCCGCCCAACGGATCCAAGGGGGCAATGCAATCCAACCCCGTTTCAATCAGATCCTCAAGGATCGGCATCACACCGCCGCAAATATGGCAATAGATCTTTGCCTCCGGGCAAAAGGCGTGAACCTCCGTGCAAAATCTGGTGAGGTTGGGCTTGATAAACTCTCTCCAGCTATCGGGAGAAATCACCGTCATATTCGCCACGGAATCATTGTAGCGCAGAATACGAATCCCCTTGGAGATCAGGAATTTTGCCGTTTGAATACAGAGATCAATGCCCTTCTCCATCATCGCGTGCAGCAGCTCGGGCTCGTCATAGATGTCCATTAACGCCTTCGACATTCCGTTCATGGCAACGCAAAAGGAAAAGGTTCCCGAATTGCAATCTCCCGCAAGGTCGATCCTTCCCTCCGCCAATGCCAGGCATGCCTCCACGGTCTTGCCGAACAGCTGCTCATATTCCTCAAGGGTGGGGATCCGAAGCCTTTGCACGTCCTCCACCGTTTGCATCAGCGGTTGACGACATTTGTAGGCATTGTAGTGGATCACCGTGGCGGGGTCACTCAGATCAATGTCCTCAGCCCTTTCCACCAGAGTAGCGCCGCCACCGCAGGTGTCGATCCTGCCAATGGGTCTGCCGTTTTTCCAATGAAAAACTCCCTGCTCGGTGGTTCTGATATCTCGTGGAGAGAACAAAAACAAGCGGGCGCAATCATTTTTTGCTCGCATTGCCGCCTCCACAATGGTTACGGCGGCTTTTGTGGGATCGCCAAACAGCTCCAGCCAATCCCGCTCCATCAGCTTCGATGCCAGATCCAGCCATATTTTTGCCATAACCGGCGCTCTCGAAACCTTTTTTCCGTTTAACGCATCCAGTAAAATGCCTATTGAACCATTTCCTCAATATATTTACTTTCTAAAACGAGGCTTGTTCACGGTGCACGTCCGATTCACTGCTCCTGATAAAATACTCGGCTCATTTCCTCAAAACGCTTTCTCGAGGCTGCCACAATGGCGGAAATATCGTTCCCCGCGGACAAAAATTGAATCCCGCGATCATACCAGAAGCGATATTCCTCCTCTGTGGTTGTTCCCGTGGCAAGACCGATGGCGCGTCCCGCGCGGCGGCATTTTTCAATTGCGAGATCAATGAATGCCATCACCTCGGGATGATCCAGCTGATGCAACAGATTGATGCTTCCCGAAAGATCGCAGGGACCGAGAATAAAGCCATCCACGTGGGGGATCTTCAGCATCTCATCCAAATTACGCACCGCCTCTGCCGATTCCAGCTGCGCCAGGCAGCACACGCGATTGGGCGCGTCCTGAATGTATTCCATCATGTCATCCGCGCCGTAATGACTGCATCGGCGCGGGCCGAAGCCTCTTTTGCCGTAGGGCGGATACATACAGGCATCCGCCGCCTTTTGCAGCTCCTCCGCAGTATTCACCATTGGGAAAACAATGGCATCGGGGCCCATCTCCAGAATCCGCTTGGCAAGATAGGGCTCGTTCCATGGGATCCGCACCATAGAGGCGGTTCCCGCCGCTCTGGCGGCAATGATGTGCATGAGGGTGGTGTGATAGTCGTTCGCCTCATGCTCGGTGTCGATCCAGATGAAATCAAAGCCGAATTGCCCCACCATTTCGGTGATGCAGGGATCGCAAAGATCCACCTCGGTTCCGATCATCCGCTTTCCCGCCAACAGCTTTTCCTTAAATTGATTCGTCATATCCATTCATTCCTTTTCAGTTGATTTCCAAATCATTTTTGCTCGGAAGCGGAGGGAAGCTCTCGCAAACGTGATCCAGATAGAAAAACGCTACCGAGGAAATATCGTCCTGCAGGGGCAGATACCGTCTGCGCGGGAAGCTCTTTTCATCTCCCGGGCGCCAGCCGAGCGCCTGAATCGTTACGCGAATATCCTCGTCGAAGTAAATCGGATCACAAACGTGCCAGCGGTACATACTGAACCGCGTTTGCGATTCATAGAGCCCATCGGGGCGAATCACCCTTGCCAAACCCGCGTAGGGGGTGCAGTACTCCCTGTAGGCGCCGCCAATGTCAAAATTGTAGGAGCCGCAGAAATAGTCCTCGGTTCCCGTTCCGCAGATGGTTGGGAAATCAGTGTCGCCGTCCAGATAGAACTTGATCTCGCCTTCGCCCCACCAGCCTCGGTTATTCACGCCCCAGAACATATAGGTTCCAACGTACTGCCCCTTACCGTGAACGTTATCCAGAATGGTGTAGACCTCCTTGTAGGGCAAGGGATTGACGCGACGGAACTGGGCGTGAAAATAGGCAAGACCTTGAGGAAGATCATCCAGAATATAGTCGATCTGATAATAAAGATTCGTTGGATCGGGAGAGGTGTTCTCCATGGTGATGCGACAATGCCGATAGAAAGGCATTTCCCAATAGCAATTGAAGGCGCGCTTGGGATTCACGCAGACCATCATGGAAGTTAATTGCTGATGGGTAAAGTATTCCGCCGCGGCAAAGAAATCTCCCACCGGGCACTCCACCGAGGGAACCTCGCTGTGATCCCAGTAAATACGAATGATCAGCGAACGGCTGCGCTTTGCCTCGTCGGTCATCCACATGTGCTTGATTATGCCCGCGCCCTCAATCTCACCCAGCACCGCTACCTCACCCGGTTGGATGATGATAAACGGATTGATCTTCCAGCCTTGTCCCAGCTCATGGGCGCAGCGGGCGCTGACTCCCTCGGTTGCCATCCCTCCCTTTCCCTTCTCTCCCGTGAAATTTTCGGGGGAGATCGAACGGGATTTGGCCCCACTCAGCCTACAAAGATTGTACGCTCCGTGATGCATTTCGTGATACATGATAAATTCTCCTTTCGGATAATGTTTTACAGAATATTGATTAAGCAATTGCAACGTCAACAAAGAACAAACGGAACGAGCGGGCGGAAAGATTCACCACAGTGATCTCATTGCTGCCGTTGTTCAAATACTCCTTGGGAACCGCATAGGAAAGGGTTCCTTCCTCCGTTCCCAGCAGGTTTTGATAAGGATTTTCATAGGGCTCGCCCCTGTCATCAACGGCGGAAAGCTTCACCCCGTTCAAGTACACCTCCACGTTGAGATCCTTGAGGGCGCTCAAGCTCTCCAGCCGCAGCACGCCGTCCTCGCTCCAGCCACCCGTGGGGGCGCTCATCTCCATAAAAAAGGAATGACGCTCTCCGTAATTCCACTCCGCGGTTTTCAGATCGAAATCGTGAATCAGCTTATTTTCGGTTGCGCCCTCAAAATAATGCTGAGGCTGAGACGCCAGATAAGAGGAGGACTTCAAATAGGGAAAGATCTCGAAGGGAGGCTCATAATAGGCGCCGTTTTCCGCTTCACTGCGATACCAGGGGAAATTGAACAGCGAAACGCCGTCCGCCCCATGCTCGTATGCCACGTGGGCGGTGGTGTAGTACTGCTCCTTGGTGGTCAGGCGCATGGCGCGAGGCATTTCGGGAAGGCTTGTCCAAGTGGTTGCCTGGGCGATCTCCAGCACAACCTCGCTGTTCGGGCAAAGCGCGCGAATCTCATCCAGCATCTCATAGTCCTGGCGTGCGCAGAAGTAATCGAACACGAAAAAGGCGTTCACCCCCGCTTCCTGCTCAAATGCCTTCACGTCGATTCCCAGCTTGCCGTAGGCGTCCTTGTCCATGGGGAGCTTCACGGCAAAGGTGTAGTCCTTTCCCGTAACCTTGCTTTTGTCCTTCAGCGCCTGACCAACGGTTTTCATGAAGTCCAGCATGATCTCCTTGCGCTGCGCCTCGGTGGTGGCGGAGAGCTTGAACAGCGCGGGGGTTCGCAGGAAGTCGATCATAAAGCCCTCGATCTCATAATTTTCAATCAGCTCGCAAATCATGGCAAGCTTGTATTCCCGAACCTCCTCATGCCGAAAATCCATCATGTATTGGAACCAGGAGCAATTACTCTGGGGCTCCCCGATCAGCATATTCTGATGCTCCATGTAGAATTTACAGATGTTTTTTGGATTGGCGTTCTGTTGGGTCACGGGCCGTGTCATATCATGATGATCGTTCAGGCGGTAGGAAAGCCAGTAATCCGCCCCCTTGGCGTGGGTGCGATCGCAAAAGGACTTCACATAGTCTCCGCCCTGATAGGCATAGAGGGGAAAGCCCGTGGTAATGCTCTTGCCAAAGGTTTCGGTGAACCACCGATAATGCTCCTGAGGGGAATAGACCTTTGAGGGATAGGAGGCAACGTTTCCGTAGATCTCGGTGATAAACACGTCGGCGCCCGCGCTCACCGCCTCATCCACCGACCCATTGATGCGAGGAAGGGAAACGCGGTTCTGACCCGTGGTGTTATAGGGAGAGGTGAGCATCATGGCTCCGGGATCGTGAACGTAGTAGAGCCGCTTATCGGCGGTTGGGGCTTCGGTGGGATCATCGCAAACGGTGATCTCATCGCTTGTTTGGGGAGCGGTGCTTTCCGAGGCAGGCGGCTCTGTGGCGCAGGACACCCCGCAAGCCAAAAGGATCATGGCCAACAGCAAGCACGCGTATTTTCGAAAATTGTATTTCATGGCAAATATCCTTTCTTGGATGATCTGTATTCATTATACAGTACCGTGCCTGCGGCATCGTGTTCCTTTTGATGAACCTCGCACTTGCTCTGATCATCTTTTTTATGGTCTATTGGAACAGAACCTTCCGGCATCACATGATCACGGCAATTGCGATGGCGGCGTACACATTTACGGCGCTAACTACTGCGATTGTCAATGTCATAAAATATAGAAAGTATAACAGTCCCGTCTTTTCTGCATCCAAGGCTATCAGCTTGGCGGCGGCACTTGTGTCAATGTTGACACTTGAATCCACGATGCTTACCACATTCGGTG
>SVSC01000006.1 GCA_015064525.1 Oscillospiraceae bacterium | reverse complement strand
ATATCGTCTCCTGCGCCTCTCCCCGCGTGGGACTCACGGGCGCCATGGACATTGACGAGGTGATCATCTTCAATCCCGTGGACGGCGCCTCCTCCATCTGCGCCGTTGCGGACACCCCCACCTGGGTGGACATCGTTTACGACGGATACCTTGCCTGCGAGAAATACAACTGGCAGGGCACCCTTTCGGGCGGCTTCCTCAACAGCATCATCGGCAACAAGGGCTGCAAGCAAACCACCGACGATTTCGGCTACATTATGCTCGATGACGACGTTTGGTACTTCACAGGTGTTACCTCCGTCACCTCCGATGCCTCCAATATCGGCTTCATCCTCTCCTGCGCCAGAACCGGCGAATACAAGTTTTATTCGGTCATCGGCGCCGAGGAGCATTCCGCCATGGGCGCCGCTGAGGGCGAGGTTCAGGAAAAGGGCTACGTTGCCTCCTTCCCCTCCCTGGTGAACATTGCGGGAGAGCCCACCTACATTATGGTGCTGAAGGATGATCACGGACTGGTAAAGCTATACGCCCTGGTAAACGTACAGCAATACAGTCTTGTAGCAACGGGCGAAACCCAAGAGGCAACCATCAACACCTATGTAAAGCTCCTCAATCAAAACGGCATCCAAGCCACGCCCAATACCGAAGGCGGTGTTGAAAGCGTGGTTGCGGTGGACACCGTTCGCTTCCTTACCATGTCCGGTGTTTCCTATGTTTATATCACCGATACCGACGGAAACGTCTACCGTATGGAGTTCAACAAAGAAAACGAGCCCGCCATCTTTGTGCAATCGGGCGATGCGCTCACAGTAACCTACAAGGAGGATTCCTCCAATATTCGCGCCATTCTGAAATGGAGCTTCCGTGATGCCGCCCAACCGGAGCAACCGTAAACAGCGCAACCATAATATAGCCGTAAACGAAACAACAAACAGAAAGGAAAAGAAACAATATTATGAAAAGGTTTCCCATTGGCATTATGATCCGCCTGGACGAGGGCGTGGAGTTGGAAAAGGAAATTCGCAAGGCGCAGGAGCTGGGGCTGGAAAGCTGTCAGCTTTGCATCTGGAACGTGAGCAAATTCAAGAGCGACGAATTCGCCGCTCACGTCAAGGATGTCCTGAAAAAAACGGGCTTCCCCGTTACCGGTGTTTGGGCAGGCTGGAGCGGCCCCTGCGAATGGAACTTCACCGCGGGCCCCGCAACCATCGGTCTGGTTCCCGCCGCTTATCGCTATCAGCGCCTGCAGGAGCTGAAGGACGCCTCCGACTTTGCCGAGAAGATCGGCGTGAACCAAGTGATCACCCACGTTGGCTTTCTGCCCGAAAGTCCCGATGATCCCGACTTTAACGGCACCGTTGCGGCGCTTCGCCATCTTTGCAGCTACATGAAGACAAAAAACCAGTTCTTCCTCTTTGAAACCGGTCAGGAAACTCCCGTTACCATGCTCCGCACCATTCAAGCCATTGGCACCTCAAATCTCGGCATCAATTTCGACACCGCCAACCTCATGCTCTACGGAAAGTCTAACTCGCTGGACGCGCTGGATACCTTTGGCTCCTACGTGATGGACACCCACATCAAGGACGGCTTCTACCCCACCGACGGCATGAAGCTGGGACGTCAGGTTCCCGCAGGTGAGGGCAAAGCGAATATTCCCGCCATCATCCGTCGCTTGCAGGAGCTGGACTACAACGGCTCCCTCACCATTGAACGCGAGATCACGGGTGAGCAACAGATCAAGGACATCAAGCAAGCCCGCGATCTTATCCTCGCTACCTACGCTGAAATTGAAAATTGAATGAAGTTCGTTTTGGAAGGAAAGGGTGGCTTGTGGAACCTTCTTGAAAGAAGTTTCCACACCTCCAAGAACTTTCCTGTAGATGTTTTTTGGGAGTGTCGCGATAGATAGCGACACTCCCTTTCGTTTTATAAATTTGTTCGTGCAGTACGCTCACCGAGCATTAGCTCCCGCAAGTGGTCAGGTACCACCACCCTGCCCGCTCCATGGTATTAGTGAGGTCGAACTGTTTTGGAAACAGATAAAATTTCATTCTCGGGGACGGAATAATCAAATTTTAACTGGACGAATGTCGATCCTTGAAAGCGGGCTTGCCCGCCCTTCTTGAAAGAAGGTTCCAAAATCCATCCCGTCCTCCTAAGCTAACTCCGCAATAGTATGTTTGACGCAATTACGCCCAAGCCATGGTGGTGGGCTTCTCCTCGGTAATAATCACGTCTTGGAGGAAGGAAACTGCCTTGCGGAGGCCTTCGTCGATAGACATCAGGCTATCCTCATGCTCAATGGACAGCACGCGATCGTAGCCGCAGAGACGGAGGTTGGAAACCAGATCTCTCCAGTAGGTTTCGCCGTTACCGTAGCCAACGGTGCGGAACACCCAAGCGCGGTGCAATTCATCGCCGTAGTGCTTGGTGTCCAGAACGCCGTTTTTCGCGGTGTTGTAGTGGTCGATTTTCGTATCCTTGGCGTGAACGTGGTAGATGGCGCCCGCCAGCTCGCGGATAGCGGCAACGGGATCCATGCCCTGCCAGATCAAGTGAGAGGGGTCGAAGTTCGCGCCGATCACAGGGCCAACGGCAGCGCGGAGCTTCAGAAGCGTTTCGGGATTGTAAACGCAGAAGCCGGGGTGCATTTCAAAGGCGATGTGAGGAACCTTGTGCGCCTCGGCAAATGCGCCTGCCTCCTTCCAATAGGGAATGAGCTTTTCGTTCCATTGCCAATCCAGAATGGCAAGGAAATCCTCGGGCCAGGGGCAGGTGACCCAGTTGGGATACTTGGCGCCCTCATGGTCGCCGGGGCATCCCGAGAAGGTGATCACGGTGTCCACACCCATCTTCTCTGCCAGCAGAACAGCGGCGCGGAAATCCGCGTCGAAGGACTTGGCGATCTCCTTGTTGGGGTGCAGAGCGTTTCCGTGAACGGCAAGCGCGCAAACGGAAACGTCGTATTTCTTCAGGGTTGCCAGAAAGGCATCATACTTCGCTTCGTCGGCAAGCAGCTCGGCAGGGTTGCAATGTGCCTTTCCGGGATAGCCGCCCGCGCCCAATTCAACAGTATGCACGCCCAATCCCGTGAGGATCTGCAGAGTCTCCTCCAAGGACTTGGTGCCGTACAGATTTGCAAGTACGCTTAATTTCATGGTAATTTCTCCTTTTTCATGATGTATTTATTTTTTATTATGATTTTACAGATTCCCAACGTGAAGCCCTCGGCGCGGGGATGCTTCCATCCGAATGGGCTCGGAGCGCAATCGCCGCTCCACAACAGCCCGCATACGGTTGAGGGCAAAGGCATAGAACTCCTTAATTTCCATGCTTCCGTAGCGCTCCCTTGCCGAGGGCGCATAGTCGGAGCCACGCAACAATTCGCAGCTTAAGGCTCCCTTGTAGCCAAGCGCGTCGATCCGATCCATCACCCCAAGCCAATCCACGATTCCATCCCCCATGGTGAGGTGAAAATCGTTTTGCCAGGTCTTTTGGGGATCGTAAACGCCCAAATTATCGTTGAAATGAGTGAAGCAAAGCTTTTCGCCGTAGAGCCCCAGCAGATCCTTTCCGCCGTTATAGCAAAGCTCATGCCCCGTGTCGAAGCAAAAGCCGCAGGCGGGAGAATCGCCAAAGGTTTCCATGAGCGCCGCAAGATATTCCTCGCCCTCCACGTTTTCAAAGCCGATCCGAACCCCTGCGTCCTCCGCAACCTTCACAACGAGGGCGTAGTTCTCCAAGCCAGCCTTGGTTGGCGTGTGATCCAGAAATCCCTTGAAGGGATGGATCACCGCAACGGGAACGCCGTGGTCAGCGCAATCGTGAATGCAGTCAATCAGCCCTTGGGCAAAGTCTCTGCCCGCACTTCCCTCCTGCCACATGGATTCAATTCGATCAAAGGGCGCGTGAATGGAAAGATATCGCAAGCCCAATCGCTCCGATGCCCGCGTGATCTCGCCTGTTTTTTCGGGATACCAGCCCGTGAAAAAGCCGTTCCAGCCAGTCTCCGAAAGCATCTCCAAATGCTGCTCAAAGCGATTTCCACCCTGCAAATTGATCCCCAGCAAGCGTTCCGAAGACATGGTTGCCTCTCGCCCCCTTTCCTTATTCCCTTATATCATATCACTTTTTTCAAAAAAAAGCAAGTCGTTCCCAAGGATTTGTAGATTTTTTTATTCTTTTTTTGGTAATGCACTTGTAAAATTCTGCCTGTTGTGATACAATAAAGGGTGGAACGGCAGAGCCATGCCAAAATCTCCGCAAAATCTGCCGAAGCCATTCGGTATCACTGTTTGCAAAGGAATTGTTTTATGAAAATTGGATTTGTTTCCCTCGGATGTCCCAAAAATCAGCTGGATACCGAGGTGATGCTGCATGAGATCGTTTCGGCGGGCTATGAAATTACCCCCGAGGACATTGAGGCGGATGTGATCATTGTGAACACCTGCGCCTTCATCGAGAGCGCCAAGCAGGAAGCGATCGACAATATTCTGGACGTTGCCTGGCTCAAGGAGCATCACAACCTCAAGGCGATCATTGTGACAGGCTGTCTTGCCGAGCGCTACGGAGAGGAAATCTTTCAGGAGCTGCCCGAGGTGGACGCCGTTCTGGGCGTCGGAAGCATCCACAACATCGTGGAAGCCATTGAGGCGGTCACCGTCAAAAAGAAAAAGGGCTCGAAAGCAAAATACTATCCCCATGAGGACAAAAATACCGTTCGCCTGGGCGGCGATCGCGTGCTGACCACGCCCGAATATTCCGCCTACTTAAAAATCGCAGAGGGCTGCGACAACCGCTGCTCCTACTGCGCCATCCCCTCGATCCGCGGCAATTTCCGCTCCCGCCCCATGGAGGATCTGATCGCCGAGGCGCGTCAGCTGGAATCACTTGGGGTAAAGGAATTGACCATCGTGGCACAGGACGTTACCCGCTACGGTCTGGATCTCTACGGCAAATATTCCCTCGCGGAGCTGCTCCGCCGCATCACCGAGGCAACCGAGATCCCTTGGATCCGCCTGCTCTACTGCTACCCCGACAAGGTGACCGACGAGCTGATCGCGGAAATTCGCGACAATCCGCGGATTCTCAAATACATTGATATGCCCCTCCAGCACATCAGCGACCGCGTTCTGCGGGCGATGAACCGCCACGGAGACGGCGCCATGATCCGCCAAGTGCTGGCAAAGCTCCGCCGCGAAATTCCCGACATTGTGATCCGCACAACCTTCATTGTGGGCTTCCCCGGAGAAACCGATGAGGACTTTGAGGAGCTTTGCGAGTTTGTGAAGGAGCAACGCTTCGACCACGCAGGCGCCTTTACCTATTCCCGAGAGGAGGACACCCCCGCCTTTGACCTTCCCGATCAGATCGACGAGCAGGTGAAGCAGGACAGACTGGACATTCTCATGCGGGAGCAGGTGGACATTAACGAAGCCCTGAACCGCGAGAAGATCGGAAAGGTTGTGGAGGTGCTTTGCGAGGGCTATGACACCGTGGCGGAGATCCACTACGGCAGAAGCACCGCCGATTCCCCCGAAATCGACGGCAAGGTATATTTTAAGAGCGACCGTCGAGTTAAGGAAGGAGCCTTTGTGCGCGTGAAGGTACGAAAGGTTCTGGACTATGATCTTTACGGTGTTCGCGTGACAAAATGAAAGAGGAGGGTACAACCGTGAAATTGAATTTACCCAACAAGCTAACCGTTCTCCGCCTGATCATGGTGCCGATCTTTATGGTGGTCATGTATTTTGACGCGCTGTGGGCGGACATTCTGGGGCTGCTTCTGTTCATCGGAGCATCGGTAACCGACCTGCTGGACGGCAAGATCGCCCGCAAGCACGGGCTGGTAACCGACTTTGGCAAATTTCTCGACCCGCTGGCTGACAAGTTCATGGTGCTGGGCGCTATGATGATGATTCTCCTCAAATCCTTCACACGCCAGTCCACGGGACTGCTGTTCTCGGTGATCTTCTTCTTTGCTGTGCTGATCGTGATCTTCCGCGAGCTGGCTGTCACCTCCATGCGCTTGGTGGTTTCCGGCTCCAGCGGCATTGTGATCGCCGCCAATATGCTGGGCAAGATCAAGACCTGCACCCAGATCACCTGCGTGATCGTTTGCATTGTGGAGCCCGCCTTCTACGGTCTTTTGGCGCCTCTGGAGCTTTCCTTCGTGAGCGTGTTGAGTCGGTATCTGCCCCTCTCTCTGCTCACCACCGCGGTCATGGCGTTCTTCACCCTTTGGTCGGGAATCAACTATATCCTCGCCTACTGGAAATATCTCGATCCCCAAAAGTGATCCTCACAATCCAACCATCATTTCAAAAGACAGAGAGCCGAACGCGGATTGCGTTCGGCTCTCTGCTGATTCAGTTTCGTTTACAATCTCGATTAGCGAATCGCCAGATCCACGAAATAAAGTCGGATGCTGCTGCTTGATCGGTTCACAACCGTAATCTCGTTGGCTCCGTTCTGAAGCAGATAAGCAGGCACCGTATAGGCGCGCCATTGCTCGGGCGTACCCAACAGATTCAGATACGGATTCTCGTAGGGCTCCTCCAAAACGGTGGTGAGCTGCACCAGCACGCCGTTTACGTGAACCTCGATGTCAAGCCCGGATACCTTCTGCAGGCTCTCCAAACGAAGCACGCCATCTTGCTTCCAGCCTCCCTCGGGCGCTTGCATCTCCATGGTGAAGCTGTGCGTTTCTCCCGCCTCCCAGACAGCCGATTTCAAATCAAAATCGTGAATCAGCATATTCTCGGTTGCTCCCTCGAAATAATGCTGCGGCTGCTTCTCCAAAAACGCGGGATCCTTCAGCCCTCGGAAGATCTCAAAGGGCGGCTGATACACAGCACCCGTTTCCTCATCCGCACGGTACCAAGGCAAATTGAAAAGCGACACGCCGTCGGCTCCGTGGCAGTACGCCAGATACGCGGTGGTGTAAAACTGCTCCTTGGTTACCAGCCGCATGGCTCTGGACATCTCGGGCAATTTTTGCCACGTGGTGGCATGCCCCATTTCCAAAACAACCGTGCTTTCGGGGCAAAGCCGCCGAACCTCGTCGAGCATTTCATACTCCTGCCGCGCCGTGAAATAGTCAAATAGGAAAAACGTGTCAACCCCCGCCTCCCGGCTGAAGGCGCTCACGTCAATCCCCAGCTTTCCGTAGGCATCCCGATCCATGGGAATTTTGACGGCAAAGGAATAGTCCCTTCCCGTTTTCTCGGACTTTTCCTCCAACGCCTTGCCGATCTCGGAAAGGAAGGACACCATAATCTCCTTTCTCTGCTCCTCTGTGGTGGCACTGAGCTTAAACAGCGCGGGCGTTCGCATGAAGTCGATCATCAGTCCGTCGATCTCGTAATTTTCAATCAACTCACGAATGAGAGAGAGCTTATACGCCCGCACCTCCTCATATTGGAAGTCGAGCATATATCGGAACCAATCGCAATTGCTCTGCGGCTCTCCGATGATCATGCTTTGATGCTCCATATAAAACCTGGAAACAAAGGATGGATTCGCGGTGTCGGCGGTAACGGGTCTTGTCATACCGTGGTGATCGTTCAAACGGTAGGACAGCCAATACTCCGCGCCCTTTTCATGGGCTCTGTTGCTTTGCACCCGAATAAAATCCCCACCCTGCTCGGTATAGGTAAGATAGGATCTGACAGCCTCCTTTTGAAAATAGGAATTGAACCATTCCCGATGCGCCTGCACCGAATACACCTCGGAGGGATACCAAGGCACCATGCCATAAATCTCGCTGATAAACACATCGGCGCCCGCATCCACCGCCTCGTCCACCGCGGCGTTCAATCTGGGAAGGGTTATCCGCGAATCCGCGGAAAAATTATAGAGAGACTTCATGCCGAGTCCACCCGGATCGTGAATGTAAAACAGCGTTTTCCCATTCTGCTCCGCCGCAGGCTCATTCAACTCCTCCGAAACGGCAGTGCTCGGAGAGGGCTCCGCGACAGGCTGGTTTTCCCCGCAGGCTAACAGCCCTCCCATAGTTGCAAGTAAAAGACCCATAGCCGTTATCCTTTCAAAAAAACGTGATATTTTCATCAACAAAAACCTCCGAGGGGCAGTTCAAAGCGTCGGCATTGAACTGCCCCCGATTTTCAAGAATCAACTCATTGAGTTATAGGCGAACAGCAGCTCATCCAAAAGTCCTTGAGGAACATTGCCGTTGTCCAGCCCCGCCCACCAAGAGGCGATGTTGGGATTGTGATCACGCACCGAATTCATGATTCCCTCCCAAACGTAGTTGATCTCGGTGGTGAACAGGGTTCCGAAATCATAATGCAGGGAATCGCGAATCAGCTGCAGCATTTCAGCGTCATCGGGATGATCGGTCAGGCGATATTGCAGCTTTTCCTCGAAATACACGGGGAACAGCACGTGGCGCGATTGATAATGCAAATACTCCAGAAGCACGCAAACCATTTCGGTGTTGGAGGTGGGAGACACCTGAATAATCTCGTTAACCTCCACGTTGGTGCGATACTCCCCTTGATCGGTGGTGTACATGGGGAACGGCAGGATTCCGTAAACCGTCTCGCTATTCAGCAGATGTCCGCTTCCCATGGTATTGATAACCTCCACCATGAACAGCATCTTATCTTCGCTGAACCGTTGACGCATCGCGGGAATATCCGTGTAGTACAGGGTTGCGGGCTCCTCCACGAAAAATTCATAGTAATCCTCGTAGTACGAAACAAAATGATCGTTATAAAGCCCGAGAATAGAGAGATTACCCGATTCATCCTCCTCAACCATGGTTACTCCCGAGCCCGCAATGGAACAGTAAATTCCATGCAGGTCGTAGCCCAAGCCCATAATGGTTTCGTGGTTGCTGAAGGTCTTTGTCATGGCGGACATAACCTCAAAGGTCCATTCTCCGTCCCGCACCACGTCGTAAATGCTCTTATCCGCAACGAAGGCGCCCAAATTGTAGTTTTCATACAGCGTTTTGTTGTAATACACTCCCATCATAGAGGTCAGCTGACCCGCGTTGAAGGAGCCGATGGAGCAGTACAGCTTCCCGTTGATTTCCAGGGTGTCGTTCACGGAGCCATCCCACCAGGGAGCATCCAAATTCAGATGCTTTGCCTTCAGAATGTCGTAGTACATTCCCTCCACGATCAGAGAGTTGGTGTAGAAGGTCTGCCCCATATACAGCCCGTAGGTTCCCAAGCCGGAAGCCTCGTTAGAGCGGATTTCGGCATTGAAGGCAGCCTTTCCCTTGTTTTTTCCCTCCATGGGGTAGTAAACGATATTGACGTTGTACTTTTCCTCCACGGCGAGGTTCCGCTTGAACACGGCGTCATCCACGGGCGCGGAATGATCGTCCTTGGCGGTGTAAAAATCATCCAGGTCGGTCATATTCAGAATGCCCAGATCCTTGTTCTTGTAATTCGCCGACTTGAACCGATAGGTTTCCTCTCCGATCACCGTTGAGGGCTCCTTCGTTTCGTTGGGACCGGTGGTAACCTCGGTATTCCCGCCTGTTCCGCAGGCGCTCAGCGAAAGCAACGCCGTGATCAAAACAAGCAGCAGACAAAAGAAGCGATATTTCTTCACAGCCTTCTCCTTTCTTTTTTCAGGAAAGAGCTTAGTCCTCTTTCTTGGACTTTTTCAACAGAACACCCACACCAAGCAGAGGCAGCAGGATCGCGGACACGGCAACGGACGCGCCGCAGCCCTTCTTTTCGGTGGGAGCCTCGGTGGTGGGAGCCTCGGTTGCCTTGGGAAGCAGGTTGGTGATCGCGGTCTTTGCGGCAGCAAGCGCGGCATCCACGCCCGCTTCGTCCTCCGCGGTCTCAATGGCTTCAATGCCCTCCTCAATGGCATCCTCAACGGAAGCCTTTACGGCAGCATCCAGTGTGGAAAGATCAACGAACGCCTCCAGCTCGGCAACGGCGCTCTCCATCTTTGCGGCAAGGGCTTCGTCGGCAAGCGTTGCGAAATCCAACAGCTTATTCTTTGCGGAGGATACGATCTTGCTCACACCGTCCTCGGTGGTCTGCGCGTCGATATCGGTGTTGAACTTGGTGAGAAGCTCGGTGATGGCTGCCTGATTTGCGGCGGAGTAGTCCTCAAGCTTCACAAAGGTTGCCAGAGTCTCCTTGGCGGAGGTCTTTGCGGCGGCAAGCTTCTCCTCGGCAGTGAGCTGAGCGTTGGTCTTTACTGCCTGCAGCTTCGCCTTTGCCGCGGCAAGCGCTGCCTGCACTGCGTCGGAATCGGCGGCTGCGTCGATGGCTGCCTTACCCTCTGCGATGATTGCCTCAACCTCGGTCTTCTGCGCGTCGCGGTAAACGTTCATATCCGGAACGGTTGTCTCCAGCTCGGTCTTTGCGGATGCCTTGTATTCCTGCATCTCACTGTCGGGAATCTTATACTCATAGGGATACTCCACGGTGTTGGAGGAGTAAACGCCCATATTCGCGTAGTAAACCTCGTACTCACCCTGATACATATGGAACTGAGTGAAGCGGTAGGGGGCGTTCACCTTCTGGCCCTCGTAGGTTGCGGTGTTGCTCTGGTTCATGAAGGTCTTGTCGGAAGCCACCTCAACGCCGTCCAGATACAGGCTCAGCTTCTGGTTCACCAGGTCATACTTTGCGGTAATGGTGTAGTAGCGATCCTTCTCCAGCTTTGCCAGAACGGTCTTCTGATCGTAAGCGGCAGGTGCGTCAACGTTGTTGTTTGCGTTCTGATCGCAAACCAGCTCACCGCTACCGTCCGCGGTGCCGGCGATACCCCAGCCGTACAGCCACTGGTTCTTGTTCGCATCGCTCTTTGCAACGTAGGCAAACTGAATCAGCGCCTTCTCGGTCAGCTTGGCAACCTTCAAGGTAGTGGTAATGTAAATGTAATTTTTTGCTGCGGTGGTCAGGGGATTCACGGTAACGCCACCGTAGTTTTTGGTGTCGGTCTTGGGGAAGTAAAGAACCTGCTTGTCGCCATCCTTCACCAGGGCGGCGTCGGTCATGCAGTTGTGCTTCAAAACAGTCTTTCCTGAGCCGATCGTGGTGGCGGTAGAGGAAAGCTCGGTGATCGTGTTGAAGTCAATGAAAACGTCATAGGACTTTTCGGGTACAGCGGCATCTCCCTCTGCTGCTCCAACAGAGAGAACGGGCATTGCGATCATCGCAATAACTAACAGAATCAGGAACGCTTTTTTCATTTTTTTCCTCCTTTTATTTTGGGACATACTTGACAGCATCCCCAAAATGTGTTATAGTATTGTATATCCATTATAAATCTTGGAATTGGCAATGTCAATTATTTTTTTGGACATTCAGTTTATTTTTTTAGCCATTATGTAAAACAATCCGTGGGGAGGAACGTTATATGGAGAATTATTTGAACAACACCGATCGTTTCGAACGGTGCGTTGGCATTATGAATCGGGTCATTATCCCCAACGTCACCTCCCCCGTGGAGATCCAATTCATCTACGTGAACGGAACCGCAAAGGAGCTGCCCACAAAGGAGAAAATTCAGATTCCCCACCACCACTCGTATTTTGAGATTCATTTTCCCCTGCGAAGCGAATTATACTACCGCTTTCAGAACAACTACAACACCGTGACCGTTGAAAACGACCAATATATCGTCATTTCCCCCCAGGTGGAGCATCATCGGATCAACACCCCGCCCTCCATGCTGAAAATCAGCTTTGGAATTCGATTCACCCACCACAGCAACGACGGATACTCCGCTCGAATGCAGGAAATTCTTTCCGCGACTCAATATTTCATGAAGCCGCAAACCAACGAAATGCGGCAGATTCTCGCGCGCATTCTGGCAGACTGCGAAAACGCCACCTTTTTTTCTCCTTATATTATTCGGGATCATCTGATCTGTTTGCTGCTGGAAATCTGCAACAGCCTTCACCCGGGATTTGCCGCCCTGCAAACGCCAACCGAATCGGTGATCAATCACAGAATCGAGCGGGTTAAGCAATTTATCCAGGACAATCTGGATTCTCCCCTGCGAACCAACACGGTTGCCGCGCACGTTTATATCAGCGCCAAGCAATTGAACCGTATTTTCACCGAGCAGGAGGGCATTTCCGTGAGCCGATATATTTCGGGCTTGAAGCTTTCCCGCGCCGTTGAGCTTCTTACCACCACCGATTTCATGATCAAAAAAATCGCCTATATGCTGGGCTTTGAAAATGAAACTACTTTCACGGTTTTTTTCAAAAAGCATACGGAGCTATCTCCCTCGGAGTACAGAAAAGCCTTCCAACAGGGGGACTCCCTTGCCGCTCCAAAAAATTTGTAAAAAAAATCAAAAAAGCCCTTGAAAGAAGAAGCATTGCATGATATAATAATAATGGGAAAATACTAATTGAGGAAAATGCGCCGCGGGCGCTGGAGGTAACATTTGATCGTTGCATTGGAAAACGCAAAGAGAGAACTGCTTGCCCTGAGAGATCAGGTGAAGGAATTGGGCTCGGCTCTGCGAATTGAGGAAACAAAAGAAAAGCTGGTGGATCTGGAGGCGCAAACCACCTCCCCCGATTTCTGGAACAGCGCCGAAAATTCATCCAAGGTTCTGCAGGTGATCAAGCAATCGCAGGATAAGGTTTCGGGCTACGAGCGGCTTTGCGCCCGCCTGGAGGACGCCATTGCTCTGGCGGAAATGGCAATTGAGGAAAATGACGACTCCTTTGTGGAGGAGGTGGAAACCGAGCTGTCGGAGATCGCCGCCGAAGAAGAGCATCGCCGCATTGAGGTTCTTCTTTCCGGTGAATACGACAAAAACAACGCCATCGTCTCTTTCCACCCGGGTGCGGGCGGAACCGAAGCGCAGGATTGGGCGCAAATGCTCTACCGCATGATCACACGCTGGGCGGAAAAGAGCGGCTTCCAGGTGAAGCTCACCGACTGGCTGGACGGTGACGGCGCAGGCATTAAAAGCGCTACCGTGATGATTTCCGGCATGAATGCCTACGGTTACCTGAAAAGCGAGAACGGCGTTCACCGCTTGGTGCGCGTTTCTCCCTTTGACGCCAACGGCAGACGTCAAACCTCCTTCGCGTCCATTGAGGTCATGCCCGAATTTGAAAACGTGGACGCCGTGGTTCTCCGCGACGAGGATCTGGAGATCACCGCTCACCGCTCCAGCGGCGCGGGCGGTCAGCACATCAACAAAACCGACTCGGCAATCCGCATTGTCCACAAGCCCACGGGAATCGTGGTGGGCTGTCAGACCGAGCGCTCTCAGCTTCAGAACAAGGAAACCGCGCTCCGTATGCTGAAATCCAAGCTGATGGAGATCAAGCTGCAGGAGCGGCTGGACACCATTGAGGACATTCAGGGCAACAAAACCAACATCGAGTGGGGCGCCCAGATCCGTTCCTACGTGTTCATGCCCTACACGCTGGTGAAGGACACCAGAACCGGCTTTGAAACCGGAAATATTCAAGCGGTGATGGACGGAGAGCTGGACGGCTTCATCAACGCTTATCTGAAGCACACTTCCAAAAGCTGATTGAAAAACAAATAATATATTCCGGAGGAAAAAAACATGAAGAAACCCGAATTCATTGAGAAGATCAAAATGCCCACCATCAAAAAGCCCGCATTTCTGGAGAACGTGAAAAAGCCTACCTTTGATCAGAAGGTGGTTCTCACCGTGGCAGGCGCGCTTGTGATTGCGGGCTCCGTGATTACCGTTGCCGACTATATCGAGCGCAAGAGAAAAGACAAGGTATCTCGCGTTGGTGAGCTGATTGCGGGTCTGGCAGGCGTTGCCATTGGTGCGTTGCTGGCTTCCGAGCCCAAGAGACAGGAAACCCGCAAAAAGCTGATCGTTGAAGATATGTTCACCGAGGAGGACATTGCCATTGCCGACGAACAGATCCGAGAGACCCTCGGCAACGGCGCCGACAGAGGCGAGCCCGTGGCGGCTCCCCAGAGAACCGTTGAGGTAGACGACGAAACCTCTGTTGAGGACTTTATCTGATCTCGCAAGCGCATGAAAGGAACCCTGCCGCAAGGAAGGGTTCTTTCCATGTGACAGCCCCTCGCGACACCCTACATCCCAAGGAAAGGAATTGGCACCATGGTTCATATTCAGGCGGTTTTATCCAACAGCATTGCGGCGCGGGCGGGAATTCGCGCGGGAGATCTTCTCATCTCCGCCAACGGGCATCCCATCCGCGACGTGCTGGACTATCGCTTTTATCTCACCGACACCCGCGTGCGTCTGGTTCTCTCCCGCAACGGAGAGGAATATGCCGTTTTGGTCAACAAGGGCGAATACGATGACGTCGGCTTGGAATTTGAAACTCCGCTGATGGATCAAAAGCACACCTGCCGCAACCGATGCGTCTTCTGCTTTATCGACCAATTGCCCCGTGGGATGCGAAAAACCCTTTATTTCAAGGACGATGACGATCGGTTGTCCTTTCTTCACGGCAACTATGTCACCCTCACAAATCTCGGGGAGGAGGACATTCAACGAATCATTGAAATGCACATCTCCCCCGTAAACGTGTCGGTTCACACCACCAATCCCGCGCTGCGGGTGCAAATGATGAAAAACAAGCGGGCGGGCGAGGTGCTTTCCTATCTTCCGCGCTTGGCTGAGGCAGGGATCGCCCTCTGCACCCAGATCGTGCTTTGCAAGGGGCTCAACGACGGCGCCGAGCTGGATCGCTCCATGGAGGAGCTTGCAAGGCTCTTCCCCGCGCTCCGCTCCTGCGCCGTTGTTCCCGTGGGGCTCACCCGCCACCGCGAGGGGCTCTATCCCCTATCGCCCTTCTCCCCCGAGGAGTGCGCCGCGGTGATCGAGCAGGTGAACCGCTTTGGAAACGCCTGCCTGCAAAAGCACGGCTCCCGTCTCTTTTATTGCTCGGATGAATTTTATATTCGCGCGGGACTTCCTCTCCCGAGTGAGGACTATTATGAGGACTACTCTCAGATTGAGAACGGCGTGGGCATGATCACCTCTTTGGAATCGGAATTTGACTTTGAGCTGGACTGCCTGGAGGATCATCTCCCCGTTTTCCGCGCCCCCCGCACCGTGTCGGTTGCAACGGGTGTTGACGCCGCCGAGACCATTTCCCGTTTGGCGCGCCGATTGGAGGCGCGTGTGGAGGGGCTTCGCATCACCGTTTATCCCATCGTCAACCGCTTTTTCGGAGAAAGCGTGACGGTTGCGGGACTGATCACGGGAGGCGACATTCTTGATCATCTGAAGGACAAGCCGCTTGGCGACGAATTGCTCTTCCCCTCCGTGATGCTCCGCGCCGACGGAGATCTCTTTCTCGACGATCTCTCCCCCGCAGAGCTTTCCTCCCGTCTCGGCGTTCCCCTGCGCTCCTGCAAAAATGACGGTGCCGAACTGATTCGCGCATTCCTCGGCGTGTGATTCTCCCACCGCCGTTTACATAGATTCACCAACGCAAGTCCCACAGAAAGGAAGTGTTCCGATGTCCAAACCTATCATCGCCATCGTTGGCAGACCCAACGTTGGAAAAAGCACCTTATTCAATAAACTGATCGGCGAGCGCCGCTCGATTGTGGAGGATACTCCCGGCGTAACCCGTGACCGTATCTACGGTGAAACCGAATGGCGCGGC
This sequence comes from Oscillospiraceae bacterium, assembly GCA_015064525.1. Lineage (GTDB taxonomy): Bacteria > Bacillota > Clostridia > Oscillospirales > CAG-272 > UMGS1865. The sequence continues at coordinate 25,594 of SVSC01000006.1, read as the reverse complement.
AAAAAGCTGATCCTCATCGACACCGGCGGAATTGAGCCCAAGAGCGATGACGTGATCCTCTCCCAAATGAAAACGCAAGCGCAGATCGCCATCGACACCGCCGACGTGATCGTATTTCTCTGCGACGTTCGCACCGGCGTGACCGCCAATGATCGCGACATTGCCGTGATGCTGAAAAAGAGCGGCAAGCCCATTGTTCCCGCCATCAACAAATGCGACAGCATCGGCAATCCCCCCATGGAGTTCTATGAATTCTACGAGCTGGGCTTTGACCGTGAGCTGATTCAGGTTTCGGGAATCCATGGCTCTGGTTCGGGCGATATTCTCGACGCCTGCCTGGAGGAGCTGGGCGACTATGAGGATATTCCCGAGGAGGATGACACCATTAAGGTTGCCGTGATCGGCAAGCCCAACGCGGGCAAGTCCTCGATCATCAACCGCATGGTTGGCGAGAACCGTCTCATCGTTTCCAACATTGCGGGAACCACCCGAGACGCGGTTGACACCCGTGTGGAAAACACCCACGGAAAGTACACCTTCATTGACACGGCGGGGATTCGCCGCCAATCCAAGATCGACGATAAGATCGAGCATTTCAGCGTTCTCCGCGCCCACATGGCGGTGGAGCGCGCCGACGTTTGTCTCTTGATGATCGACGCCCAGCAAGGCATCACCGAGCAGGACGAAAAGATCGCGGGGATTGCCCACGAGGCGGGTAAGGCAACCGTGATCGTGGTGAACAAGTGGGATCTGATCGAAAAGGACAACAGCACCGTGAAGGAATTCACCGATCAGATCCGCCTCGCGCTGGCGTATATGCCCTATGCCCCCATCTTCTTCGTCTCCGCCAAAACGGGACAGCGGGTGGAGACTCTTTATGAGAAAATCAACGAGGTCTTCGGTCAGGCAACCCAAAGAATTTCCACGGGTCTGCTCAACGATGTCCTCGGTGACGCCATGATCCGCGTTCAGCCCCCCTCCGACAAAGGCAAGCGCCTCAAGATCTACTACATGACCCAGATCTCCGTGGCGCCCCCCACCTTTGTGATCTTCTGTAATAACATCGAGCTTTTCCACTTCTCCTATCAGCGCTTCATCGAAAATTGCCTCCGTGATACCTTCGGCTTCCATGGCACCCCCATCAAGCTGATCATCCGCATGAAAGGCGACGAAGCGCCTTAAGAGACACCTTCTTGAAAGAAGGGTGGGCAAGCCCGCTTTCCAAGCTCGACGTTCGTTCAGTTAAAATTTGATTATTCCGTCCCCGAGAATGAGATTTTATCTGTTTCCAAAACAGTTCAACTTCACTAACATCATGGAGCGGATGGGGTGGCGGGCGGGCAAGCCCGCTTTCCAAGCTCGACGTTCGTTCGGTTAAAATTTGATTATTCCGTCCCCGAGAATGAAATTATATCTGTGTCCAAAACAGTTCAAACAATCTAACCTTATGGAGCGTTTAGGGTGGCGGCACCTAAACGCTTGCGGCAGCTATTGTTTGGTGAGCGTACCGCAGATAGGCGGCATAAAACTATAGACAGAGCCGCTATGTATCGCTAATTCCAAACTAAAAACCGAGCCGCCATGTATCGCTAACTTTAAACCAACCCCTGAGGAAGTTCTTGGAGGTGTGGAACCTTCTTCCAAGAAGGTTCCACAAGCCATCCTTCCCTTCCGAAACTAACTCTTTGGAGCGTTTTGGGTGGTGGTACCAAAACGCTTGCGGGAGCTATTGCTTGATCAGCGTACTGCAGACAGGAGACATAAAATGAAAGGGAATGCCGCTACTTGTCGCGACATTCCCCAAAAATAACTACGGGAAAGTTCTTGGAGGTGTGGAACCTTTTTCCAAGAAGGTTCCACAATCCCCCCTTCCTTCCGAAACGAACTTCCCCCAAGAAGCTGCCATATCTTAAAGCTTAGTCATGTCCTCCACGTTCAGCACAAAGACGGTTGCGCCGCCAACCTCCACCTCATCGGGGAGTCCGTTGTTGCCCAAGCCCCGTCCCAGGGAGTTCACGGTGGAGGAAACGTGTTTTCTTCTGGCGCAGGTAGCGTGTAGGATCTCCTTCACAGCATCAACACCGTTATCGTCGGTGCCGATGAGCAGGGTGGTGTTTCCCACCATGAGAAAGCCTCCCGTGGTGGAGAGCTTGGTTACGAAAAAGCCTGCATGGTTCAGCTCTGCGGATGCCTTTGCGGTGTCGTCGTTATTGATGATTGCAAGTATCAGTTTCATAGTAATCTCCGTTCCATTTATGTTTAGAGGATTTTTTATTACAGCTCGCCGGAAAGAATTCGTTGGGAGCGACGATCCAGCGCCTTCACGTCCTCAATTTCATAGCGGTTGTCATTGGTATCGCGGATCAGCACTCTGCCGTCGTAGAGAAATTTGATGTCGCTGTGTCGATTCGAATGCGGAAGGAGCGTTCGCCGCGGTTGGTGTTGCAGGTCCAGGTGAGGGTGCCGAATTTCTCCACGGCAGAATAGACCGCCGTAATTTTCGGGATCATGTAGTAGTCCTGCAGACACTCGGACACAGCCCGAGCCGAGTCGGGATCCAATTGCTCCAAATCCCGAATGATCGCCTTTTCCTTCAGCTCCTCGTCCAGCAGGGCAATGTAGCGGGTGAGACCCGAGAGCGGGAATAGCCTGCGAGGCTCCAGGGGAGCGTAGGTTTCGCCGTTGTAGATGCGCAGCTCCACTTGGGTGTGGTCGATCCTCCTGATCTGCACCTCGGGACCGTCGATGTAGATAGCCATAATACCTCCTTTTTTCAGGAGGGAACCGTGAGTTCCCCACGTTGATTGCCCATAGACTGAATGTCGATGAGCTTTTTGTATTTGCCACCCAGCTCCATCAGCTCCTCGTGAGAGCCCGCCTCAATAATCCTGCCCTTATCCATCACAAGAATCAGATTTGCCTTTCGAAGGGTGGAGAGGCGGTGGGCGATCATGAGGGTGGTTCTGCCCGAAATCAGCCGCTCAATGGCCTCCTGAATGAGACTTTCGGTTTCAGAGTCCACGGCGGCGGTTGCCTCGTCGAACACCAAAATGGAGGGGTTCTTCAGCACCGCGCGGGCAATGGAAAGCCGTTGCTTTTCGCCGCCCGAAAGTCCCACGCCGCGCTCGCCCAGCATGGAATCGTAGCCGTCGGGCTGGCGAACGATAAAGGAATGGGCGTTGGCAACCTCGGCGGCGTGAATCACCTCCTCCACGGAAGCGTTGGGGGCGCCGTATGCAATGTTGTTAAAGATGGTGTCCGAGAACATCATAGGCTCCTGCTGCACGTATCCGATGCAGCTGCGAAACGCCTCCAGGTTGATGTCCTTGATGTTGTGACCATCCACCAGAATATCCCCCTCATAGTGATCGTAGAAGCGCATGAGCAGATTGATGAGGGTGGATTTTCCCGATCCCGTGGTACCAACAATGCCAACGATATCCCCGGGATTGATGGTTACGTTGATGTCGGAAAGGGTCTTTTTGGTTTTATCAAAGGAGAAATTAACCTGTCGGAATTCGATCTTGCCCTTCAGGTATTGAGGCTTGAGACCGTTCTCGTTGCTTTGCTCACATTCCGCGTCCAAAATATCGAACACACGCTCCACCGATGCCAGCGCAGCCTGATAGGAGTCGGAAAGATTGGCAAAGAAGTTGACGGGATTATAAAACATGGAGGCGTAGGAAATAAAGGAAACCAGCGTTCCCGCGGTCACCTGACCCAAAAGCGCCCATCTTCCGCCCACCGCCCAGATCAGGAGAGAGCCGCAGGTCACGGCAAAGCTGATGATCCAGGGGAAGGTTTGGGTGATCTTAGCGGACGCCATGTCCACGCGATACCACTCATTGCTGTAGCGAGTGAACTTCTCCCGCGCCCGTTTTTCCCCCGCGAACGCCTTGATCACGCGAACGCAAGGGATCGTGTCGGTCATAATCGAGGTGACCGATGCCCAGCGGCGCCAGATCTTTTTATAGTAGGGTGCGATCCGCTTGGAAAAGATACGGGAGCCGATCACCACCAGGGGAACGGGAATGAGGGAAAGAAGGGTGAGCCTCCAGTTCATGCAGAGCATCACGGTGATGATGCCAACCATCAGCGCGAACTGGATCAAACAATCCTGGGTGATCCGAATGATAAAGGCTTGAATGGTGTTGGTGTCGCCGCTGATGCGGTTGATCACGGCACCTGTGGAGGTTTTGTCGTAGAACTTCATGGGAAGATGCTGCGCCTTTTCGTAAACGTCGTTTCGTAGACTCAGCACCATGCGATCACTGGTTCTGCGGGAAAGATAGCCTCGCAATGCCGAAAGGGAGAATTGCACCACGTAGGCGCAGAGCAGAAAGACCACCAAAAAGGTGAGCCGACGGATTCCATCGGGCGCCAGCCCCAGCTCTCGCAGGGGAAGCACCTCGTCCACAATGGTTTGCGTCATGTAGGGAGGGAGCAGGGAGATTGCAGTAGTAACGCAAGAAATGAGTATGCAGATCAGAATGGTTTTCAGCTCGGGGCGCACGTAGCGAAGCAGCTTTGCCGCCACCTGAGATTTTGCCCGACAGTGGATGCAATCCGCTCCCGCGCGGATCAGATTTCTGCCGCACTTGGGACAAACCAGGTTCAGCTTGTCGTAGGTAGCGCGAACAATCTCCATTTCCTCCGAGAGGGGGGAGCCCGACGCTACGGCGTTGACAAATTGAGAAGCCATTTCACAGAGATCCCCAACGGCGTAGGAGAAGCGCAGAATCCGCTTGACGCCGCCGTTTTTTGGGGTGAGCAGCAGGCTGGCATTGCCGTACATTCGCTTCACCCGCACCGATTGAATCTCGGCATAAGGGGCGGAAACAAGCTCACCCCGCTCAACCGCTATGATGCGGCGGTTGGTTGCCAGAAGCAGAGAATCACCATAGCGAGCGTTGGTGGTGAGATCGCATACAACCGCGAAGAGGGGCTCCTCGCCAATCTCCAACGCCTCAGATACAATGGCGGTCAGCTCCCGTGGGAGGGGGCGGTTGGAGCAAATTCTCCACTCGGGGGAGGAGGGTTCGGCTGTGTTACGTGCGTTCTTTTTCTTCATTTGATTGTCCATTCCTTTCTCGCGGATCGGCAACGGCGACGCGTTCCGATCCCTCCGTGAAGCTCATCGCGGAGGACGAGGGGGGAGCATATCCCTTGACGTGTGGTGAGTGAAAAACAACAGATCCGACAAGCAGAAAAGCGAGGGGGCTTTTGCTTGTCGGTATTATAGCACGATGGAGTGGAATGTCAACCGTTTTCGAAAAAAAGATACTTGGTTTTAACAGAAAGAAAACAGGTTTTTCACAAATTGGGAATTATCACGAAGCTTGTTGGAAAAAGCCACAAGGGGAATGAAAAAAAGCAACGGACGCTTTGGCGGAGGAGCCGAGGATTTTCAAAAAAGAGGCGAGAAATCCCACAAAAGGAAACGGGAAATCCATGATTTTAAATGGTATTCCCATAAAAACAGCAAAAAAAGAGATCGCCATATTTTTTCGATGTTTTGCACAAGGGGAGCGTATTAAGAGGGGCTGCGCCAAATGCGCAGCCCCTCCGTCGGAACCGAAATTATTCTCCGAAAATGCCCTCCATGGCAAGGTCGCGAATACGCGGATGAATCACGTTGTAAACGTAGCCGCAGCCACGCACCTGCTGGGCGTAGTAGATGGCAACGCCGTTTTTCCGATCCACCAAGGCATAGGCTCCTGCGGCACCATCCCATCCGAATTCACCTACGGAGGTGGCGGCGTGAGAGTAAACGGGATTCACGTGAACCCGTCCGCAGAGTCCCCAACCGTAGCCGTAGTGTCTGCCGTTGCGGTTGATAAAGTCTTTCCAAGCAGTATCGCACAGGCGGTTCTCCTCCATCATGGCAATGGTTTCGGGCTTTAGTACCCGATAACCGTTGGGCGCAACGCCGTTGCAGGCGAGGGCTGTGAGAAGCTTGATGTAGTCGGCAGGACGGCTGAACAGACCTGCTCCGCCGCTATCATAGTTGGAGCTGAGGGCGTAGGCGTTGTCGGGAACGCGGGGCATTGCCTCTCCCTTGGCGATATGAAAATCGAAGGAGCTGCAGATTCTCTCCTTCTGCTCGGGGGTGGGGCGAAATCCCGTTTCGGTCATTCCCAGCGGGTCCAGCAGATTGGCTTGCAGATAGTCGGAGAAGCGCATCCCGCTCACCACCTCCACCACAGCCGCCAAAACGTCGTGGCAAAGGCTGTAGGCATAGTGTGTGCCGGGCTCAAACTGGAGGGGCTTCTTTGCCATGGCGGAAACGATCTCCACCGTTCCGTTTTCGGGGTTCGACAGCGCCTCCAGAATCGCCGGAGCGCGAAGATCGTAGTCCAGACCGCCCGTCATGGTGAAAAGATGCTCAACGGTCATCACGTTCTTCGCGGGAGTAACGGTCTTATCCTTCTGCATTACGGTCAGCTCCGCAAAGGCGGGGAGATATTTGGAAACGGGATCGCTCAGCTGCAACCGCCCCTCCTCCACCAGCCGCATAGCGGCAACGCAGGTGATCACCTTGGTGCAGGAGAAGATCCAGCAAAGGTGGTCGTTGGTGTAGGGAACCTTCCCCTCGGCATCGGCAAAGCCAACCGACTTTTCAAAAACGGTTTCACCGTCCTTGGTTACGATAACATGACTAAAGGGGATTCCGCGGGCGGGCTGCGCTTCCATCAGCGCGTTCAGCTTTTCAAAATTCATAGTGTTCGCCTCTTTCTGCATTTTATTTCACGTATTCAAATTCAAAGTCATAGATCGACACCGTGTGACCGTCGCGACAGCCCTTTGCCTCCAGCGCCTCAAACACACCGCTTCTCTGGAGAACTCTCTGGAAGAAATTGAGAGACTCATAGTCGCTGAAATTGATCTGCCCCATCAGGTTCAGAAGCCATTCGCCTTCCACAAAGAAGGTATCGTTCTCGCGGCGGATTACGGTTTCCTTGCCACCGCCAACGTAGGCATCCTCGGGATCGTATTCCTTGGCGTAGACCTTCATGGGGGGAAGCTCCCGCAGGCGCTCCGCGGTGCGGCGGAGCAAGGCGTCCAGTCCCTCTCCCGTGGCGGCGGAAACGTAGAACAGCTCCCAGCCGTTCACCTCCACAAAATGCTCAAAGGCATCCACGTCCACCAGCTCCCGATCCAGCGCGTCGGTCTTGTTGCAAACAATGATCTGGGGGCGGTCGGCAAGCTCGGGACTGTAGCGATCCAATTCCACGTTGATGCTCTCCACGTCGTCAATGGGATCTCTGCCCTCAAAACAGGAGATATCCACCACGTGCCAAAGGAGACGGCAACGGTCGATGTGGCGGAGGAATTCGTGACCCAATCCGGCGCCGTCGGCGGCGCCCTCAATGAGCCCCGGAATGTCGGCGGCAACAAAGCCCTGCTCGCCCCCTGTGCGAACAACGCCAAGGTTTGGGGAAAGAGTGGTAAAATGATAGTCGGCAATCTTGGGCTTGGCGGCGCTGATGCGGGCAAGAATCGAGGACTTTCCAACGCTGGGGTAACCGATGATGCCAACGTCGGCAAGCATTTTCAGCTCCAGAGTCACCTCTTTTTCCTCACCGCGGGTGCCGTTTTTGGCAAACATGGGAACCTGACGGGTGGGGGTTGCGAAATGACGGTTGCCCCAACCGCCCCGACCGCCCTTGCAGGCAATATAGTCGGCGCCGTCATCCTCGGACATATCGTGGATGATCTTGCCGCTTTCCACGTCGAGGATCAGTGTTCCCGGAGGAACCATGATGATCAGATCCTTGCCGTTGGCTCCGTGAAACTTGGAGCCCTTTCCGTCACCCCCCCGCTCTGCCGCGAAGTGGTGCTTATAGCGGAAGGCGAGAAGGGTGTTGGTTCCCTGATCAACGCGAAAGACAACGTTTCCGCCTCTGCCGCCGTCTCCACCGTCGGGGCCGCCCGCGGAGACATATTTTTCTCGGTGAAACGCTACGGCGCCGTTGCCTCCGTCACCTGCTTTGATGTGGATTTTTACGTGATCTACAAACAATGTGAACACTCCTCTCTTTGAATGCGAAATCGTCGGGCGGACAAGCCTACTTTCCAAACTCGGCGGACAAGCCCACTTTCCAAACTCGGCGGGCAAGCCCGCTTTCCAGACTCGACTCTTGTTTGATTGTAATTCGGTCATGCTATCCCCGAGAATGAGATTTTATCTGTGTCCAAAACAGTTCAAACAATCTAACCTTATGGAGCGTTTAGGGTGGTGGTACCTAAACGCTTGCGGCAGCGATTGCTTGATCAGCGTACCGCAGATAGGCGGCATAAAACTACCGACCAGCCAGCCATGTATCACAAACTCTAAACCAACCCCTACGAGAAAGTTCTTGGAGGTGTGGAACCTTCTTTCAAGAAGGTTCCACAAGCCACCCTTTTCTTCCCAAACTAACCCCTTGGAGCGTTTGGGTTCAGAATCCTTTTTACGCTTCCTCGCCCTTTACGGGAAGGAGACGGAAGGCGAATTGGTAATCGCCGGGGAGGAGACGGTATTTCTCCTGCAGAATGGGGCCGCAGGAGCCGGAGCCGATGCCTGCGTGACGGTAGTCCACGTTCACAACGGTCTCCTTTTTGGGAACCAGCTCATAATCGTGAGCGGTTTGGGTGAGCATCAGAGGCGTGAAGTGAGAGCAATTGAAGCTGAAGCTGTCGGTCTCCTCTGCGGGAAGCACCAGCAGACCGTGTCCTGCCTCGGAGCAGATCCTTGCCCAACGCGTTTCCACGTGCGCCATGTTCTCCTGAGGACGAACGTAATGCTCAAAGTGATCGGTAACGGTGCTGCTGTAAATTCCAACGAGACCTGCCAAACGCTTGTCCTCGTAGGTTTCCATGGGCCCGCATCCAAAGTAGGAAAGCTTTTCGGTTCCTTCGGGCATTTCAAAGCGGATGCCCATGCGAGGCAGGGTGAGAGCTTTGCCAATGCCGATCAGCTTCTGATTGAAGGAAAGCACCACGCCCGCGTTGGGAGTGAACCGATAAGTAACCGTTCCGCGAATGATGGGACGGTAGGAATCGGCGGCAACACGGAAATCGGTTTCGATCACGATCTCCTCGGCACTCTCGCTCATCAGGCGGCACTCGGCGCAACGGGTGTTCATGCGATTGAAGCCGATGGGCTCCCACTCACGGCGGATCTTGCGGTCATTATCGGTGGGGGCGCGCCAAACCTCGGGAACAACAGGTGAGGAGAGCAGCTCCTTGCCGTGATCGCGAATGCCCGCGAGCATACCCGTGAGGCGATCCACGGTGTAAACCGTTTCACCACAATGCACGCGATAACCGTTCCGATCGGTTTCGGTAAAGAAGGGGGCGCGAACCATGGGAGCAACGGGCAGCTCAAAGCACTTGCCCTCGGTGGGAATTCGGAACTGCTCCACACCCACCTCATATCCAAAGTCGCACCAGGGACGCTCCACGTTGCTACGGTAGGACACGGTGAGATAGCAAATGCCGTTCAAGCCCGCGAAAACGCCCTCGGGCAGCGTGTAGCGACGGGATCTTTGCGGCGCCACATTCAGGGAGGAAATTCTTCCCTGCTTCACGGTCTTGCCGTTTTTCTCCACCTTCCAGTAGAGATCCAGATCGGTAAGACTTGTGAAATAGCGGTAATTGCGAAGGCTGAAGCTTCCCTTTTCAAAGTCTACACCGCTCATTCTCACGGGACGAAGCACCTGCTTCAGCTCCAGCATACCCGTATGCACGCGGCGATCGGGATAAACCAGACCGTCCACACAGAAGTTGGAATCGTTCACGGCGTGACCCATATCACCGCCGTAGATATATTTGGGATTTCCGGGGGTTCCCAGATCCACAGAGTGGTCGGTCATCTCCCAAACACAGCCGCCAAAGAAATGATCGTAGCGGTAGATCACGCTCCAGTAGTCCTCCAAATCTCCGGGGCCATTGCCCATCGCATGGCTGTACTCGCAAAGGAAGAAGGGCTTGGTGACCGATTTGTTGGTGCAATAATCCTGCTCGCACTCGGCGGGAGAGGGATACATACGGCTCTCCAGATCAATGATATCCTGACGGAGCGCCGCCAGCTTTTCCGCGTTGTTTTCCTTTTGCAAATTGAAAATTCTGCGGGTGAGATCCTCGGAATGCACAAAACACCCGGGCATACGGCTATGGAAATAATCCGCCATGGCGCAATGGTTTCTGCCAATGCCGCTCTCGTTTCCAACCGACCACATCAGCACGCAGGCGCGGTTCTTATCCCGCTCCATCATGCGCTCGGCGCGATCCAGATAGGCTTCCGTCCAATCGGGAGAATCGGTGAGCTGATCCCAGTTGCCCGCGGGCTGCATTCCGTGAGTTTCAATGTCGGCTTCATCGCAAACGTAGAAGCCGTAGCGATCACAAAGCTCTAAAAATCTGGGATCGTTGGGATAGTGGCTGGTGCGGATAAAATTCACGTTGTGCGCCTTGAGGAGCAGAAGATCGCGGATCATATGCTCCACGGGAGTTGCGGAGCCCAGCTGAGGATGGCTGTCGTGGCGGTTTACACCCTTTGCCTTCACCTTTTGACCGTTCACGTAGATCACCTTGCCGATGATCTCATAGCGGCGGATACCGATCTCCTGACGAATCACCTCGCTGCCGCAAGAAAGGTACAGCTCGTACAGATTGGGCGTTTCATCGCTCCAGAGCATGGGGTTCTCCACCGAGAAGGTCAGCTCCCCGCTACCATCCACCCGTGTCTCACCGCTGTTCAAAAGACATCCACAGGGAGATCTCAGCTCATACCGCACCGCGGCGGCACCGTTGAGGGTCAGCTCGGCAGTGATCCTTGCCGACGCGAAGGGCGCCTCGGTGTAGGCGCGAACGTAGAGATCCTCCAGCCGAATAGGATCCCGCAGGAGCAGATAGACCTCGCGAAAGATGCCCGAGAGGCGGATCTTGTCCTGATCCTCCAGATAAGAGCCGTCGCACCATTTGAACACCAGCACCTGGAGCAGGTTGGTACCCTCTGTCAGATAGTCGTTGACAACAACCTCGGTGGTCATGTGGCTCACCTGACTGTACGCGGCGAATTTGCCGTTGACGTAAACGTAGAAGCAGGAGTCCACGCCCTCAAACACCAGTCGAATATTCTTCTCGGCAATGGTGGCGGCATCCATTTCAAAGGTGCGGCTGTAAAGACCGCAGGGGTTCTCGTCCGGAACGAAGGGAGGCTCCACGGGGAAGGGATATTTGACGTTGGTATATTGGGGGGTGTCATAGCCTCTGCCCAGCGCCATTTGCCAGCTCATGGGAACCGTGAGACGGTCGGCGGGGGAAAGAACGGCATCCGCAGAGGTAAAGTCCTCCAGCTCGCGAGCGGAAGGATAGTAGCGGAAGTCCCACTCTCCGCAAAGGGAGAGAAAACGGTCGCTCCGAGCGCGGTTGCCGCTCTTGGCGGCGTTAACATTCCCGTAGGGAATAAAATAGGCGTGGGGCTTTTCACAGCCCACGTGCAGATACTCGAGACTCTTGTGATAGAACAGCTCTTGAATCATTGGATGGTTCCTTTCCTATTGTTTGTATGTTATTCGATCAAGCTTGGCGGAAACTATGGGTATTATGCCATATTTTTTCTGCTTTGTCAAGGTGTTTTTCAAAAAAGGCTCACGGAAGGACAACCAACGCGCCGAGGGCGCCAATCGCCCCGATCAACGCGCCTCGCGCATCCGCGCCTCCACCGCTTCCAGCGCCGCTTTTGCCGCCGCAGCCCGCACTTGCGCTCTGGTGGCGCCCAACGGTGCCGAAAAACGGAAGCTGAAGACCCCCGTCTCTCCCGCAACGGCAATATACACCGTTCCAACGGGATCTGCCTCGGTGCCGCCCGCGGGACCCGCATAGCCCGTTGTGGAAACACCCCAATGGGCTCCCAGCGCTCGCCGCGCCCCCTCCGCCATTTCCTCGGCACACGGAAGGCTGACCTCGGTATATTTTTCGATCGTTTCGGCGCGAACTCCAAGGAGCTTCTCCTTGATCTCATTGGTATAGGTAACGCATCCTCCCGGAAAAGCCGCGGAGCTTCCGGGAATATCGGTGATCAGCTTGGCAATCAGCCCTCCCGTGCAGGACTCCGCCGTTGCAAGCGTCTCCCCTCTTTGCAGCAACAGCTTGGTCAGGCAACGCGCCTGACGCATGGCGTTTTTCATGAAATACTCCTCCCGTTTCCGAACGTGAGCTTCGCGGTTCTCGGAACTTGCTTCTGCGCCTTCCCTGCCCCCGTTTTCTCGGTTCTTTCCTTGATTATACCACATTTTCCGCAATTTGTCACCCGTTTTTTTCTTTTTTTCAAGAAAGCCGCGGATGTTTTCTTGACACAGCGCGGATTTTATGCTATACTGTACCCAAAATCCCCCAATCGGAGGCCCCCATGAACGAATCCCACCGAGAGCTGCTAACCGATCAAGGCATCATTTCCGACCTGCTGAAATATGAGGATCGGAAATTTTCCAACGCCGAGGAACATCGCTTTACCTTTATCATTCCCTACGCTGCGCTCGCCATTGTGCTGGGGCGACTGCTGGACAGCTGGATCGTGTTCGGGGTGATCATGCTGATCCCCGTTTACAATTTCTATCGTCTGATCCTCATTTGGCAGGAAAAGCGGCGTCGCAGGCAGAGCATCAAAAACGGCGGCTTCACCGTGATCACCGATAAGCTGACCCACATTGGCGAGGAGCAGATCTATGAGCCGCACGCCGGCAGACGAAGCGCACACTTTTCAAAAGTGGTCACCTTTTTCTATTTTCCCTCCGGGCAATGGAGAGTGCCATCCATCTACAGGCACTATTCATGGAGCAAGAACTGCCATCTGTCCGGCGAGGGACTTATGAACACCTCTGTTCCCGAAAACGAATTCTATTTGGTGCTGGTAAACAACCAAACCGAGGTAGGATACGTTTACAACAAAAAACTGTTCCGCTACGAAAAGGAGGGCGCTCCCCATGAGAGCGAGCTGTAACGCCTGCCCCCGCGCCTGCGGCGTTGACCGACAACGCAGACGGGGCTATTGCGGAATGCCCGCGGAGCTTCGCATCGCCCGCGCCGACCTCCACCCCTGGGAGGAGCCCTCGATCAGCGGAGCAAACGGTTCGGGAACGGTCTTTTTTTGCGGCTGTAACCTGCGGTGCGTCTACTGTCAGAATCGTCGCATCAGCAACGGCGAGCAGGCAGGCGTTGCCGTTTCTCCCGAGGAGCTGGAGCGCCTGTTCCTTCGCCTGCGGGATCGGGGCGCCGCCAATATCAATCTGGTCACCCCCACCCATTACACGGATCAATTGATCCCCATTCTGCAAAAGGCTCGACCAAAGCTGGGCATTCCCGTGGTCTACAACTGCGGAGGCTATGACTCGGCAGAATCGCTCAAAGGACTGCAGGGGCTGATCGACGTCTACCTCCCCGACTGTAAGTATTTTTCATCCGAGCTGTCCCTTGCCTATTCTGCCGCGCCCGATTATTTTCCCGTTGCGATGGCGGCATTGGAGGAAATGCTCTCTCAGGTTGGCGCTCCCGTTTTTGATGAAAACGGACTGCTCCGAAGGGGCGTGATCCTGCGGCATTTGGTGCTTCCCGGCTGCAGGGAGGACTCCAAGGCTCTCCTGAATGCCCTTTGCCAACGCTTTGGCAATCGCGCCTTTCTACTCTCCCTGATGAGCCAGTACACCCCCGCGTTTGCCCCCGCCGACGCGCCCAAAAATCTCCGCCGTCGGGTTACGTCCTTTGAGTATGAGGACGTGCTTAACACCGCGTGCTCCCTTGGCTTTGAGGGCTATCTGCAGGCGCGCTCCTCTGCCGTTTCTCACTACACGCCCGCCTTCGACGAAAACGATCTGCGGAAGCTGCTCGATCCTCTCTGAAACCTTTCGTTGCAAATAACGATCGCTGCTCTCTCCGAAATGCGCAACTCTGACTCCATCCCGAATTTTTACTAAATTACAACGAAAGAGAGACCCGATATGAAGGATTTTTTCCATTATTTTTTCGGCAAGGGCACCGAGGTGGAATTCAACAACTTTTCTCTTGCCCACCTGCTCCCCATCCTTTTGATGATTCTCGCCATTCTTCTGATCTACCGCTATCGGGAGCGCTTGGCAAGCTCCAAGCATGATACCGCCATTCGATATACGTTGGCGTTTGCTCTGATCGTTTCGGAAATGTCATATTTCTGGCGTCTGGTTGGCATCACCGAATTGAATCCCAACCCCGTGGATCATCTTCCCATCACGGTTTGCGGCTGGGCTGTGATCTTTTGCAGCTATCTGCTGATCGGAAAATCCCAATCGCTGTTCGACATTGCCTATTTCTGGCTCTTTTCCGGAACCGTGTTCGCCCTCATCACCCCCACCGTGATCACCAACACGGGGCCCACCCGTTTCCGCTATTATCAGTTCTGGCTGGAGCATACGCTGGGCTACGTTACCATCTTCTATATGATCTTCGTTCACCGTATGCGCCCCACCGTTCGCTCGGCATTCAAATCCTACGGAATGCTGGTTGTGCTGGCGGCGGTGGCGTACCTCGCCAATCGGGTGATCGGGCCGGGCGCCAACTATCTGTTCATGGCGCGCCCCGAGGACACCCCCTCCATTCTCGACATTCTGCCCCCCAATTTTGCCCTGCGCCTCACCGTGATGACGGCTGTTGTAACGCTGATGTTCTTCCTTTCCTATCTGCCCTGGTATTTGATCGACCGTCGGGCAAAGAAGCAACAGGGAGAGCCGAGTAAGGATCTCTTAAACACCGAAACGTAAGGAGCTTATATGAAAAATTTTCTTAAGGGTATCGTCGTTGGCATCGGCGGTATGGCGCCCGGTCTCAGCGGAAGCGTGCTGCTGGTGGTGTTCGGGCTTTACAGACAAACCGTTGACGCCATTGGTCACATTTTCAAGAACTTCAAAAAAAACCTGCTGTTTTTAGTGCCGCTGGCGCTGGGCATGGGCATTGGTCTTGTGGGCTCCTCCAAGCTCATTGAGCTTGCCCTCTCCTCCTTTGAAATGCAAACCCGCTTTCTCTTTCTGGGCTTGGTGCTGGGAACCCTTCCCCTGCTTTTGAAGGAGGTAAAAAAAGAAGGCTTCTCCAAAAAATACTACGTTCATATGGCGGTTGCCGCGGTTCTCGGTCTCCTGCTCTTTTCTCTGAACACGCAGTCGTTTCCCCAGCTGCAGGAGCCAAATTCTTTCCAATGCGTTCTGGTTGGCATTGCCGTTGCGGGCTCCTACATCCTTCCCTGCGTGGACAGCGCGGTCATTCTCTCCACGCTCGGATTTTACAGCGTTTGGCTCACCGCCGTGGGAAATTTCGATATTTCCCTGCTGATCCCCATTGGGATCGGAGGCGTGATCGGCGTGCTTGTCTTCTCTCTTGCCATCACCGCCTTGCTCAAGCGGTTCTACACCGCAACCTTCTCGATTATTTTCGGCTTATTTATCTCCATCATTCCCAACGTGCTTCGCTCCGAGGCGCCCATGCCCTTCGGCTTCAACGGCGCCACCGCGGTTTCCCTGATCCTCTGCCTTGCGGGACTCGCCTTCTCCTTCTTCTTCAGCGATCTGCAGGAGAACCTCAAAAGAGTGCGCCGTTTGGTTTCGGGCAAGCGCGCGGACAAATCCGAAGCCCCCGACGAGGAAAACGGCTGAAAATCACGATACCACAATCGTATGGAGGTGCAACCGACATGATCTTTGTTACCGTAAACGGAGCTTCCATCGAAGCTCCCGAGGGAATCCTGCTTTCCGAGCTTCTTCGGGAGGATCATCATTTAGAGCTCCCCTGCAACGGTCGGGGCTCCTGCGGCAAATGCGCGGTGCGCGCCGAGGGAGCGCTTTCCGAGCCCACCGACAGCGAGCGGGCGGCGCTTGGAGAACGCCTGAACCGCGGTTGGCGACTTGCCTGCCAAGCCCGCGCGCTGGGCAGCTGCACGGTGTTAACCCGAGAGAACGGCGACGTGCAGGTGCAAACCCACGGCGAGCTTCGTCTCTCGTCCCTCTCCCCTGTTTTTACCGACTACGGCATGGCGGTGGATATTGGCACCACCACTCTGGCGGCAAGACTTTACGGAAAAAACGGCGAATTACTGGCTGTTGCAGGGGAGCGCAACCCCCAGGGCAGCTTTGGCGCCGACGTGATGTCGCGCATCGAAGCGTCCATGGCGGGGCACGGCAATGAGCTGGCGCGGCTGGTGCGGAATGCCATTTCCCACCTTGCCGAGACCCTTGCTCTGCAGGCGGGCATAAGCGCCGCCGCCATCGACGGTGCCGTGATTACGGGCAACACCGTGATGCTATGCCTCCTCACCAACCACCCAACCCATCCCCTCTCCCACGCCCCCTTCCAAGCCGATCGCCTCTTTGGCGAGTGGCACAAGGCGGGAGCGCTTGGCATCCAAGCCCTTTCCGAGGATGCGACAGTCTATCTCCCCCCCTGCATTTCCGCCTTCGTTGGCGCCGATAGCACCTGCGCCCTCCTTGCCGCTGAGGCAGACGGAGCGCGGGACGGCACGCTGCTTGCCGACATTGGCACCAACGGAGAGATCCTTCTGCGCGCCAACGACCGTCTCCTTTGCTGCTCCACGGCGGCAGGCCCCGCCTTTGAGGGAGCGGGCATTGCCTGCGGAATGCTGGGGCGTCCCGGCGCCATCGACCACGTGTCGATCGTGAACGGCAAGCTCCATTACACCACCGTTGGCGAACAAGCCCCCCAAGGCATTTGCGGAAGCGGCTTGTTTGATGCCGTTGCCTGTTTGCTCCGACTGGAGGAGCTGGACGAAACCGGACTTTTGGAGGAGGATCCCTATCATCTTTCGGAAACGGTTTACCTGACGCAAAGCGACATCCGCGCGGTTCAGCTGGCAAAAAGCGCCGTTTGCGCGGGGATCCGCACCCTTTTGCTTCGCGGAAGCGCAAGCGAGGAGCAGATCGACCGACTGCTGATCGCGGGCGGCTTCGGCAGCTTTCTGGATCTTTCCTCCGCCGCGGAAATCGGGCTCTTTCCCCCGTCGCTCCGCTCCCGCGTGCAGGTGCTGGGCAACGCCGCCCTCACAGGCGCCTGCGCCCTGCTTCTGGACCGTGACGCCGAAGCCCGCGTTCTTGCGATTGCCAAGGAGGCGGAATCCATCGACCTCTCCACCGACCCTTATTTTATGGATCGGTTCGTTGAGGGAATGTTTTTTGAATAAATCCGAATAATCCCCCCTTCCTTCGTAAATAATACGAAAAAAGGGGGGATTTTTATCTGTACCGCCATACGTTTTTCCACGGAAAACGCCTGCTATTTCGGCAGAAATTTAGATTGGGATCATAGCTTTGGAGAGAGCGTTGTGATCACACCGCGACGCTACCCCTTCCGCTTTCGCTCGGGGGAGAGCGACCTCAACCATTATGCCATCATCGGAATGGCAAAGGTGTTGGAGGATTATCCGCTCTATTTCGACGCGGTGAACGAGCATGGGCTTGCCATGGCGGGGCTACGGTTTGCCGAAAGCGCCCGATACCAAAAGTCCAATGATCACCTCCACAACGTGGCATCCTTTGAGCTGATTCCTTATCTGCTTGGAAAGTGCCGCTCGATTGCGGAAGCGGAGCGATTGCTTCAAAGCATTTGCATCACCGATCACCGTTTTTTGGAAGCGTTGCCCGCCGAGCCCCTCCATTGGCTTCTTTCGGATCGGGAGGGCTCCTTGGTGATCGAGATTACGGAAAGAGGGCTTCAGCTTCACCCCAATCCCGCAAACGTCCTCACCAACGAGCCTCCCTTCCCCCTGCAATGGAAAGCCCTTGCGCGCCACAGCGCTCTGTTTCCCAAGGAGCTTCAGGAAAAGCTCTTTTCGGAGCGGAATCTATCGGAGCCCGCTCCGCCTCTGCCCGGAGATTGCTCCTCTGCCGCTCGCTTTGTGCGAGGCGCCCTTGTGCTTGCGGGCGCCCACCGCCCCGCAAGCGTTTCGGAATCGGTGCATCAGGCATTTCACGTGCTGGGAGCGGTTTCCCAAGTGCAGGGCTGCGGAGCCTCTCCGCTCTACCGAACGCTCTACTCCTCCTGCTGCGGTCTGGAATCCTGCGTCTACTATTACCGCACCTACAACAGCGTGGAGATTACCGCCGTCCGCTTATTCGCGGAGGAGCTGAACGGCGCCTATCTCATTATCCACCCCTTACGGGAGGACGCTGAAATTCATCGGGAACTCCCTTTGCGGCGTTTCTGATCAAATGGTTCCCGTAACCGTCAGCACAGCCGAGCCGGGAACCACGGTGTAGCCGTCCTCCCCCAACACGTAGGTGGCGGCGGGAACCGTGATCACGCTCGGAACGGTGGTGAACAGCCCCGTTGCCTCATCGTAGGTGTAGCCGCTTCCCTCCTCCAACACGGCACCGTTGAGGGTGACGGTAATGTCGTTGAGTATCGGCTGGAAGAGGTCGGTCACGGTCACGTTATCGGTTGCCACCGCTGCCTCGTTTCCCGTGTTGAGAATTTGGAAGGTATAGGTGACTCTGCCGTTTTCGGGAACGGTGGTGGGAGAGAGCGATTTCACAATGCTCAATTGGGCGTCGGCTTCCGCCAAAACGGTTGCCGACGCCGTTTCCACCTCTCCGCCAACGCTTTGCAGCGTGACGGTGTTCACAATACTGCCACCCGCCTCAAGAGGCGCGAAGCCGTTGGCGGTTGCCTGATAGAGCAGGATCCCGTTTCCGCCCGCGGGAACCGAAAGACCGCTAACGGTAAGAGGGACGGCATCATCAATCGTGGGCGTTGCCTGCAAAACACCGTTGACGTAGTAGGTGAGGGTGCCGCCAACGTAGGTGAGCGGATAAACGGTGACGCCCTCCGTAAGCTCGTAGGCGCCCAGATTATCGGTGAGGGTCAAGCCGCTTTGCGCCACGGCGCCATCGTTGATCAGGGTAATCGCATAGGTGACGGTACCCCCGGGGGCGTAGGTGTCGGAAAGCGGCTGCTTGGTCACCGTCAGCGTTTCGGGCAGGGTTCCCGTTACCGTATTGGATTCGGTGGTTCTGCCGCTGTAGCTGAGGGTGGCTTTATTGGTAAAGGTTGCCATTGCGTTGTCTCCTTTGTTCGGGTTTGGACGCCCTTGGCGTCCTGCTATCAGCATATGCAAATCCTTCGACAGGAGTTGACAAACTTTCCTTTCTGTGATATACTGAAAAAAAACGGAAGGAGCTTTCATATGAAGTCACCCATGTTTATTGGTATCGCGGGGGGAACCGGCGCGGGGAAATCCACCTTCACGGAGGGGCTGCTCTCGCTCTTTTCCAATTCCATTACCGTGATCAGCTACGACAACTACTACAAGCCTCAGGATCATCTCCCCATGGAGGAGCGCCTGAAAACCAACTACGATTGCCCCGACGCGCTGGACACCGATCTTTTGGTGAAGCATTTGCGGGAGCTGCAGGCAGGAAACGCGGTGGATATGCCCTGCTACGATTTCTGCAACCACACCCGCAAAAAGGAGCTTCAGCGGCTCCTCCCCGCCCCCGTGATGCTGGTGGACGGTATTCTCACCTTTCACGATGAGCGCCTGCGGGAGCTGTTTGACATAAAAATCTACACCGACGCCGATGCCGACGAGCGCATTCTCCGCCGCCTCCGTCGAGACGTTCGGGAGCGCGGCAGAGATATCGACGGAGTAATCCACCAGTACATTACCACCGTAAAGCCCATGCACGCCCTTTATGTGGAGCCCACCAAGAAATACGCCGACATCATCATCAACGGCGGTCAGAACAAGACCGCGTTGGAGATCGTTGCCGCCCGCATTGCGGGCAGGCTCGCCGAGGACAGGAATAAAAAGACGTAAACAAAAACGGATAGGAAGCCGTTCATCAACAAATTCACCGACAGCTCCCACCGTCAAGCCTGCGGCAGACCTCCACCGTCAAATCTGCGGCAGACCTCCACCGTCAAGCGATATCGCGCGCCGAGCATACACGAAAAAACGCACCCAACGCCTCTGCAAATCGCAGAGGGGTGGGGTGCGGCTTTGTTTTTTTCTGTTTTGAATCGCGATACCGCTGTGAAATTACTTGGCGTAATCCACCGTTCTGGTTTCGCGGATGAGATTGAGCTTGATCTGACCGGGATACTTGACCTCGTCCTCGATCTTCTTCGCCATTTCTCTGGCGATCAGCTTCATATCCTCGTCGGAAACCATCTCCGGCTTCACCATCACGCGGATCTCTCTGCCTGCCTGAATGGCAAAGGCTCTCTCCACGCCCTTGAAGCCAACCGCGATCTCCTCCAGCTTTTCCAAACGCTTGATGTAGTTTTCCATGTCCTCTCTGCGAGCGCCGGGTCTTGCGGCGGAAACCGCATCGGCAGCCTGCACAAGAATGGCAATGATGGTTCTGGGCTCAACGTCGTTGTGGTGCGCCTCGATGGCGTGGATCACGTCGGCGTTCTCCTTGAACTTCTTCACGGCGTTCACACCCAACTCAACGTGGGAGCCCTCCGCATCCTGCGGGAACGCCTTACCAATGTCGTGGAGCAGACCCGCGCGGCGGGCAAGGGTACCGTCCAGCCCCAATTCCTCTGCCATGATGCCTGCCAGCCAGGACACCTCAATCGAATGCTTCAGCACGTTCTGACCGTAGCTGGTGCGGTAGCGAAGTCTGCCAAGCATACGAACCAGCTCGGGATGCACCCCGTGAACACCGGTTTCAAAGGTGGCTCTCTCGCCTGCCTGCTTGATGACAGCCTCAACCTCTTTTTTGGATTTCTCCACCATCTCCTCGATGCGAGCGGGGTGGATACGTCCGTCGGAGATCAGCTTCTCCAGTGCCAGCCGCGCAATCTCGCGGCGAACGGGATCAAATCCGGAAACGGTGATCGCCTCGGGAGTGTCGTCGATGATCAGCTCCACACCCGTGAGAGTTTCCAGCTTCTGAATGTTTCTGCCTTCGCGGCCGATGATGCGCCCCTTCATTTCCTCGCTGGGGAGCGACACCACCGAAATG
The DNA here is from genome assembly GCA_015064525.1 of Oscillospiraceae bacterium. Taxonomy (GTDB): domain Bacteria; phylum Bacillota; class Clostridia; order Oscillospirales; family CAG-272; genus UMGS1865. Next base: position 4,604 of record SVSC01000006.1, on the reverse strand, counting down.
GTTGCCTCCGCCACGTGGTCTGCGGCGCATCTCTGAATGGCAAGGCTCAGAAGGTTTCTTGCCTTTGCCTCGGATTCCTCCTTGAATTGGCTTTCCAGCTCATCCAGCTTTTGCGCCATTTCATGACGGGTTTCCTCCTCAAAGCGGATCAAAAGCTCACGCTTTGCCTCCTCGGTGGTGTAGCCGGAAATCTCCTCCAAGCGCTTTACGTGCTGGGCGAGAACCTCCTCGATCTTCACACGAACCTCATCGTTTTCCCGCATTTTTTCATCGAGTTGCTCGCTCTTTCGCTCTGCAATTTCGATTTTTCTATCCAGATTTTCTTCCTTCTGGCTGAGCTTGCGCTCCTGTCTGGAAACCTCGGAGCGACGCTCCTTGATTTCACGCTCCGCCTCATTTCTTAAGCGAAGCACCTCTTCCTTGGCCTCAAGGACCATATCCTTCTTCTTTGCCTCAGCCTCCTTTGCGGCGACCTCCAGCAGCTTCTTGGCTTCCTCTTCCGCGGAAGCGATTTTTTCCTTACCGCTCTTCAGCCGAGCCCGTTTGATGGCGGATGTGATCCCCCAGAACACGAGCACTCCAATGGCTGCACCTGCGATAGCGCCGATTACGGCATACAAAATTTCGATACGAACACCTCCCTGTGTGTGAATTGGTTTCTTGTATGAAAAAAAGCAAACACGCCTGCATCATACTTCTTTTATTATACACAAAAAACGCCGTTTTGTCAAGCCCCTACCAACGCTTTTTCGCCATTCCATGGAAAAACCCGACAGTTTTCCCGTTTCGGGATACACTGTCGGGCATCAACGTATTCCAAAGGAACTGCTTCACCGCTCCAAGCGGATAAATCCCTCCATCAGCTCATTCAGCGGGCGCTCCGCAATGGCGGAATGGTTGTGATAATCTCCCATTGCCAATTCCACCGAGCCCTCCCCCACCGAAAGCACAATACCGATCATGGGGGGCTTTTCCGAGGACAAGCGGAACACGGCAAGATCTCCCACCTCCGGCAGTTCCGCGGGGGAATGGAGAATGCGGATCTTGGGCAGGCGAGCATACTCCCACCAAGAGGAAACGAGGTTGAAGCAACCGCGCACTCTGGGATCGGGATACTTGGGCGGCAGAGACGAGCCTGCAAGTACGGCGCAATGGTAGGCAAAAGCGCCGCTCCAATCCCCCTCCAGGTCCTCCACCGTGACCGACGGCGGAAAATGCTCCCGCAGGACTTGAAGATTTCCAATGGCAGCCAGGGTGTTGCCATGATAATTGTTCTTTGTTTCCGCCTCGGCAATCCTTGCCAATTTCAAATTCATACCGCGCTCTCCTTTTTCGTTGTCCATGCCGGTCTCGGGTGATCTGCCCTATTATACCATATCCGCGGTGGGCTTGTCAATATCTCCACATATATCTCTCCACAAAAATCGAGCCGCCCGATCGGGCGGCTCCAGATCACTGACAAACCGTATTGCCAAAATGACAGTTCGTTAAATAGTACAAATATGTTAGCCGAAACTTGTCAAGATAAGTGGACAGAAGAAAGAGAGAAAAAAGTATTTGGGGATAAATAATTGAGTGAAGAATGCAAGCGAATGGGATTATAGTAACACTCAATATAGGCGACGATACTACGACAGGCCTCCTCGAAGTTGAGATGCCTGATATCAGGCATCTCAACTTCGAGGGTTCGCCAGAAACTCTCGATGGGTTGATTGTCGTGTGGAGTTCCGGGTTTGGACATGCTTTTTCGGAAACCATAGGATTCAATCAATGTCTTTGTAGATAAGGCTGTATATTGAACACCTCGGTCACTATGAAAGACTGCATCCCTTGGCCGGATCGGGTTTCTTCCTACCGCCATGCGAAACGCATCCTGAACCAGTTCCTTGGTTTGTCTTTTCCCGATTGCCCAGCCAATCAATCTGCGGCTGGCCACATCAATCACTCCTGCCAAGAACAGTTTTTCTTTGGAAGCATACTTCAATTCGGTAATATCCGCACACCAAAGATAATTGATCTCGGTAACAGATGTCTTGTTTTGAATTAGGTTTTCCTCAATACATTGTTGCTCGGTCGCCCTATTAGCATAGTGACGTCTTTTACGTCCACTCTTGGCAATAAGACCGTTTTCCTCCAAAACACGTGCGATTTGGTATTCGCTTACCGTGCATCCTTGCTCCAACAGTGCTTTTCTGATACGGATGCGACCGTATCTTCCATGGTGATCCTTGAAGCATTGTATCACCAACTGTTCATCTTTTTGTCTTTTCTCTGTGAGATTGCGCGTTCTCTGTTTATAGTAGTTGCTTCTTGACACCCCTAAAAGCTTGCATACCTTGGTGGTGTCATAGTCCAAAAGTTCCTTAATGGCGAAGCTTATTTTCCTTTTGGATGTTTGGCAAAGTATGCTGCTGCTTTTTTTAAGATTTCATTCTCAATACGAAGTCTTTCGTTTTCCTTTTGAAGTTTTTTCAGTGCAGCCTCTGTGGGGGTCAAATGTCCTGTTCCGACAAAAGCCTCGTCGCCTTGTCGTCGATATTGCTCCACCCAGCGATATACCATGGTATTGTTGATGGAGAACTTCTCTGCAATTTCAGAGATCTTTACATCATCTTCTAATACCATTTGGCATATTTTTACCTTAAACTCCTTTGTGTATTTCCTGCTCATTTTGGACTCCTCTCTGTCTGTTTTCTTTATTATACCATTCTCTCTTCGAGGTGTCCACTATTATTATACAACTTTCGCCACTTTTTCTTTGCAGAAAGAGGCGCAAAGAAAAAGTTATCAAAAAGAAACGCCGATTAGGGGAATTTCGCCCGTTGCGACGGGCGAGGAGGGCTCCGCGCCCTCCACCGCGCCGCCTTTTGAGAAAAGGAAACGCGCAAGCGCGTTGGCGAAAACTTTTCGTCAAAATGATAGTGCTAACCCCTTTGTCAGCAAGCTGAAGCCCGCGCAGGCATTCGCCTGCGCGGGCTTCTTTGATCTTTGCATCAAATCTCCAGGATCAAAAAGTGATTGTCCTCTCCCTCGCACATGGCAGGCAGAGTGAGGTAGCGAATGCCGTTTATCACGGTGTCGGCGCCCCAATGGTAGTGTCCCTGCAGCACAAGCGACACCTTTCCGCTCGCTTCAAGAATTGCTCTTGCTTCTGCTGCGTTCTTTACGATATGATCTACCTGAACGGTAGGGTCGAGGTTTTCGTGAAGCAATACCACGCAGGGCTTGGTTGCGGCGTCAAGCGCGTTTTTCAAAAAGATTAGCTGATCGTGAGGCAGATTGGAGTCCTTCCATTCCACCCCCGCAACGTCGAAGCGGCGGAGGTCGGAGCGGAAGTTGGCGTCCAAAAAGATCAGCGTGTGGGTATCGGTTTCCAGAAGAAACGGTGCCTCGGGGCTACCCGTAAGCGCTGAAAATTCGGCACCGCTGAACACGGCGTAGTCGTGATTTCCCGCAATGGCGCGGAAGGGAAGCCCGTAGGAGCCGATCAACCGCAGAATTTCCTCCATGCACTCTCGGGGCTCCTCGGGAGTGGTACCCTTGTCGGTAAGATCACCGAGGCAAAGCACGTAGTCTACCTTTTCCTCGCGGAAGGCATCCATTGCCTCGCGGAGCTTGCCCAGCGATAGGGAAGGGCGCCGCGTTCCGCAGGAGGTGGCGAGCTTACAGTAGTGAGAATCCGAAAACAATCCCAGCTTCATTCCGCTTCTCCTTCGTCTACCGCGATCAGATGGATCAGGGCAGAGGTGTGATCGCGGAAGGCTTGCATGAGGTTCAATCCCGCATTCATCAGGGTGTTGCCGCAAAGAACCTGATCGGTTCCCTCAATGCGGTAGCGGCGGTTGGGATCCAGACCCGCAAGACGAAGGTAGTGGCGCTCGTAAACGCCGGTGCGGATCACAACGTAGGTTACCAGCGCCTCGCTCTTATCGGGAAGCACATAGGACCAAGCACAGCGACAACGGTTTTCCTGCGGGGAGATCAAGCGATACAGCTCGCCGTTGTGGATGACGTTATAGTACTTATGGTAGTCGGCGCATTGCCGCTTCACGATCTCCTTTTCGGTGTCGGTGAGCTTGGTGGGATCCAGCTCATAGCCAAAGGTGCCTGCCAGCGCAACGTGACCGCGGGTTTCCAAAGGCGTGTTGCGCTTTACCTGATGGTTGGGGCAGGCGGAAACGTGCGCGCCAACCGTGGAAACGGGATAGCACATGGAGGTGCCGTACTGGATGTCCAAGCGTTCCATGGCGTCGGAATCATCGCTGGTCCAGTATTGAGGGGCATAGTAGAGCCATGCGGGATCAAAGCGACCGCCTCCGCTGGCGCATCCCTCCAGAAGCAGGTTGGGGTAAGCGTGGAGCAGGCGCTCCAAAAGCTCGTAAAGTCCCAGAACGTAGCGGTGGAAAACCTCCTGCTGACGGTTGGACTCCAGAGGGGCGCTACCAACCTCGGTGAGGCTACGGTTAAAGTCCCACTTGATGTAGGCGATATTGGCGCTGTCCAACACCTTTTTGATGCAATCGAAGAGATAATCCCGAACGTCGGCACGGCTCATGTCCAGCACGTACTGGTGACGGGAGATGCTCATTTTGCGGTTTGGCGTT